>CAZSYS010000560.1:0-1514 GCA_964611365.1 uncultured Planctomycetales bacterium | reverse complement strand
TCCTGACACCTTTTTCGCTCACGAAGCGTAAGGTCGTGCGCGATCGACGGCCGGCAGGGGCGCCGGCCGCTACGGCGCTTCGCGTGACCCACGTGCGGCCGGTGCCCGCGAGCTACCCGACATTTCCGGCCGAGGCAAGCCGGCGACGGGGCCGGCGCCCTGGCCCTCAACCTGCCGACAGCAGCCTGAAGAAATGCTCGAAGAACAACTCCGGCCGCACGTCGGTCGCGACCCGGTGCCGGCCGTCGTCGGCCGGTGCCAGATGCGTACGCCCCGGCGGCCCGTCCGGACCGGTGTCCACCCTGATCCGGCCACGACGCCAGGTGCAGATCTCCGGAAACAGCGTCACCACGGCCGCCAGCGGATCGTGGAAGATCACCTGCTCCCTGCCGCCGGCACGCCAGAGCTCGGCCAGATCGGCCAGAATAGCCGCCGGACCGCGGCGAAGCCTGGTCGCCAGGTCCGCCGCGGGCATGGCGCAGCGCGTGGTCACATCCAGCCCCAGGGCGTAAACCTCGCCTGAGCCGGCCGACAGCACCGCCGCGGCGGCCTCGGGATCCAGCCGGACGTTGCGCTCCGCGGGCCCGTAAGGCGGCGGCGCGCCGAAGCAGGCCCCGCCCATCATGACGTGTCGCCGCAGGAGGCCGGGAATCTCCGGATCCAGAGCCAGCAACCGGGCGATGTGGGTCAGCGGTCCGATGGTCAGCAGGGTGATCTCGCCGGGGCGGGCACGGATCGTGCGCTGCAGGAAACCGACCGCCGTGTCGCCGGCAAAGTCCTCGCGGTGCGGATGGCGTGCGAGAACCGCCTCCTGCGGCACATCCTCCTGCTCGACCGGCCGGCACAGAGGGCGGGCCGATCCGCCGTGAATCGGCACGTCCGGCCGGCCGAAGGCCCGACAGATGGCATCCGCCAGCCGGGCCCGCACCTGCGGCCTGCCGGTGACCGTGGTGATGCCGGCCAGCGCGCACCGCGGCTCCGAAAGCAGCCAGGCCAGGGCCAGGGCATCGTCGATGTTGGTACCGATGTCGGTGTCCAGCAGCACCGTGAGGCGGTCGTCAGGCACGGTCAGTTCCCCGCACGGCTCTCCGGGACGGCGGGCCGGGAGGGACCGGCCTGCTCCAGAGCGGCAATCAGCAGCGACCGCGTGAGGATCTCAGGCAGCACGACCGCCTCCTCGGGCCGGCCGGCCGGAAGAATCACATACATGGGCACGCCGGATCGGCCATGGCGCTCCAGGTCCTGGCGGATCTCCTCGTCGGGAAGGGTGAAATCCGCCTTCAGCGGCAGAACCCCCAGGCGGCCGATGGCGGCGCGGACTTCAGGAGTGTCAATAACAAGACGCTCGTTGACCTTGCAGTTGACGCACCAGTCGGCGGTGTAATCGATGAACACCGTCCTGCCCGAGGCCGCCGCCTCCAGCGCCCGCGGGCGGCTGTAGGCCTCCCAGGGAATCGGATCGGCCGGCGGCGCCGACGGCGCCAGCACGCGAAAACTCAGCAGCCCGCCTGCGC
>CAZSYS010000559.1:0-1526 GCA_964611365.1 uncultured Planctomycetales bacterium | reverse complement strand
GGGCACGACCCGGCCGGGTCCCTCGCAGCCGGCGAGGGTCGCAGCGAGCAGCAGGACTGCGGCGCGCGCCGTGCGGGGCAGGGCGGGTGGTCGGCGCCGGGTTCGGGGGTGCATGGCGGCCTGCATGGGCTCTCTGGAACGCGGTCGGTGCGGTCGGGCCTCCAAGAGCGGTTATCGGTCGGGCGCGGGATTCTGCTCCACGCGTTCCAGGACGAGCCGGTCGAAGGCCGGCCGCCCCGCGCGGTGTATCGGGACGGCGGCGACGAGCTGCACCGTCTGCCGGCGTGAATCCTGCCGCATGGCCGCGATCCCCCGCAGGTCGGACAATGTATGGTCCGGCGGCACCAGGGGCAAACCGGCCAGTCCCGGGGACCTGGTCGCAGCTCATCCCGGCCGCTGGCGAGGGAGGTTCTGCAGCGTCCGATAATGGCGGGCAGGAGAGCCGAGTACCGCCCGGAGGCCCCCGGGGGGTTCCGAACGGCGGCGGGGAGGTTTCAGGCCCGGACGCCCGGTTTCCGATGATCTATGGGACCAGGGACGGTCTGCGCGGAGAGTCCGCGCCGCCTGCGGAGGCCGGCGGTCGCGGGGTGTCCGGGCTGCGCCGGGTTTGCGGCCGCCCGGGGTTTTCGGGTGGCACGGCCGGACGAGGGCCGTGGCCGGCCCGGCGAGGAGGTTGACGGTCGATGGGCACCATCACGACGGGCGTCGGGCTAATCTCGGGTCTGAACATTCAGGACATTGTGACTCAGCTGATGGCCATCGAGCGTCGTCCGGTGGATCTGCTTCAGCAGCGGATCACGCAGACGACGGAGCAGCAGACGGCCTATACCGACCTGACCGCGCGGGTGACCGCCTGGAAATCGTCGGTGTCGCGGCTGGCGCTGCCGAGCAGCTTCACGGTCAAGCGGGCGACGAGCACGAACGAGTCGGTTCTGAGGGCCGAGGCGGCGCCGCGCACGGCCGCGGGGACGTACACCTTTCAGGTCCGTTCGCTGGTCTCGACGCACCAGGTGGTTTCGCAGGGCCTGGCGGACCGCAACCAGACCCCGGTCGGCGCCGGCACGCTGAGTTTGCGGGTCGGCGGCGGACGGGTGGACCGGCCGACGCTGCTGGCGGACCTCAACGGCGGGGCGGGGGTGCGTCGGGGCCTGGTGCGGATTGTGGACCGCAGCGGCGCCTCGGCCACGGTGGACCTGCGGGCAGTTCAGACGGTGGCGGATGTTCTGGAGGCCATCAACAGCCAGACGGCGGTCAATGTCCGGGCCTACACCAGCGGGGACCGGATCATCGTGGCCGACGAAACCGGGCTGGCGGCCGGCACGCTGTCGATCTCGGATCTGGCCGGCGGTTTTGCGGCCCGGGACCTGGGCATCGCCGGATCCGACGGCGACGACGGCACGGCCGACGGGCGGATTGTGGGCCGGGACGTGATCGATCTGACCGCCGGGACCCGCCTGAGCCTGCTGAATGACGGTGCCGGCGTGCCGTTCGACCGCGACCGGCCGGACTTCGCAGTGGAGCTGAAG
>CAZSYS010000558.1:0-1528 GCA_964611365.1 uncultured Planctomycetales bacterium | reverse complement strand
GGCGCCGCTCCCGTCCGGGAGGAGTAGCCCGGACCGGACCGCCCGCCGGCCCGCGGCGCCGGCGGCCCGGACCGGCACGCGAACTGGGGCCGCAGCGGATGCGGCAGCGGAGGGCCTGCGACAGCGGGCATGCTCGCATGGGCACGATGATCGGCAGAATCGTGGCGTGGGTGCGGCTCAACCTCACCATGGTGATCTGCGGATCCGTGGCCGCGGTCTCCGTGGTCGCCATCGTTCTGGGAATGCTCCTGCCGGACGTGCAGGCCTCCCTGCAGAAGGACAAGACCGTCTACGACAGCCTCAAGACCGCCGCCGGCTCGGCCATCAACGAAGCCGTCATCGAGAAACACCGCCAGATGCAGCAGGACGCCCGCCGCCGCCTGCAGCGCTACCTCGCCGAGGCCTCCAAGACCCGCGACTACGCCCCCGTTCACCCCGAGGTGTTCCCCGCCGTCCGCCCGGACCGGCAGAACGCCCCCTTCGAGTTCCGCGAGGCCGTGCGCCGCAAGCAGCGCGAACTGCTCGACCTGCTCAAGGCCAAGGACCGGCCCACCGACGAGGAGGTCCGCGACTACGACAACAAGCTCAAGGCCGACGCCAAGAAGGAGGAACGCCTCCGCGGCGGCGGCGTCGCCGCCCCGGGCATGCCCGTCGTGCCCGGCACGGACATGATCGACCGCAGCGCCACGCCGGTCCGCGGCCGCCTGCCCGCCGAGGAGATGGGCTCGGCGATCGATCGCTCGCGGACCCTCCTGGAGATCCCCGCCGAGCAGCTGGTCCGCGAGAACCCCGCCGCCGGACTGGCCGTCATGATCGCCCGCAGCATCCACTGCTACGCGTCTCCGGCCAGCCTCGTGCCCCAGCCGGTGCTCACCGAGCAGGGGCAGCCCTCCCTGGAGTCCATGTGGCGTTCGCAGGTGGCCATCTGGGTGCAGGAGGACATCATCGGAGCCCTGGCCCAGCTCAACGCCGCCGTCGCCGACACGCTGCCGGAGGACCAGCGGTGGGTCGGCCACCTGCCGGTCAAACACCTGGCCGGGTTCACGATCTCCTCGATGCAGCTGGCTCCGGCCGGCGGAGCGGCTGGCGGAGCGGCCGGCGGAGCTCCGATGGAGGGGGGGGCACTCGGCGGCCGCATGCCCGGAGCCGGATCGAGCAATCCCGGCGAGGTTTCCGGCTTCATCAAACGCACCAAGCAGCCCGACATCGACGTGGTCCGCTTCCAGCTGGACCTCGTCGTCGAAGCCCCGAGGCTGATCGAGGTGCTCGAGGCGGTCGCCGCGGCGGGCTTTTACACGCCGACGCGCGTGACCTATGCCGAGGTGCCCCCGAACCTCACCCTGACGGATTACGTGTACGGCCCGGCGCCAGTGATCAGGACCCAGGTCAGTTACGAAGGCTGCCTTCTGCGGTCCAAGTACCTCAAGTGGATCCCCGCCCAGCTCAGCGGCGACACCTCCGGCATGAGCGCGCCCGGCGGCATGGGCTCGCCGGCGGGCATGGGGGCGCCGGGAGGCATGGGGCCGGG
>CAZSYS010000557.1:0-1535 GCA_964611365.1 uncultured Planctomycetales bacterium | reverse complement strand
GATGTACACTATCAGGCTTCGCGGCACAGTAGCCCCTAACCACGACGCACACCCGTCGAAGCCCCAAAAAAAGAAATTGGAAAAGGAAGAAATGCCAATTGTGAAAACACATTCGAAGGGATGAGGGGAGAGGATGGAGACTGCAATCACCGTCATAATTTTTGTGCTGCTCGTGTCGGGTATCGCTGTGCCGTACTGGGTGAAGGTCGGCAGGGCGCGGCGCGACGCGTCGGCGAAGTTCGAGAAGAATCAGCGGATGGGGATTACCGCGCCCGTGACGCTGCATCCGCAATTCGATTTGACGAGCTGCATCGGCTGCGCGGCGTGCGTGCGGTCATGCCCTGAACACGTGCTCGGCATTGTCCAAGGCAAACCGGCGATAATTAACGGTGCAAAATGCGTGGGTCATGCGCTCTGTGCCGAGGCGTGCCCTGTCGGCGCGATCACGATGGGCTTCGGCACGCCGCGCCAGGGGATGGAGATTCCGTACTACGGCGACAACTACGAAACGAATGTCAGCGGCTTGTACATCGTTGGCGAGTTAGGCGGTGTTGGATTGATAAAGAACGCGGTGGCGCAGGGAACGACTGCTATCGAGCATGCAGCGAAAAATCGCGCGCGGGGAGTTGACGAGCTTGACGTCGTCATTGTCGGCGCTGGCCCTGCTGGACTTGCCGCGGCGCTTGCCTGTCATGCGCGGAATCTTCGCTACGTCGTGCTCGAACAGGAGGAGGTCGGTGGAACGATTTTGCACTACCCGCGACAAAAACTCGTGCTCACGCAGCCTGTCGAGCTGCCCCTCTACGGCAAATTGAAATTTTCGGAAATCACGAAAGAGAATTTGCTGAAGATTTGGCTGGAGATTGTGGGGAAGTTCGAGCTGCACATCAAGACGGGACACAAAGTCGAATCGGTGGACAAGGCGAATGGGCTGTTTGTCGTGAAGACGAAATCGGAAACGTTTCGCTCGGCGAACGTTCTGCTTGCGCTCGGACGGCGCGGAAGCCCGCGCAAGCTTGGCGTGCCTGGCGAGAATCTTCCGAAAGTGATGTATCGTCTCATCGAAGCGGAGACGTACAAGAAGAAACATCTGCTCGTCGTCGGCGGCGGCGATAGCGCGGTCGAAGCGGCTGTTGGACTTGCAACGCAAGTCGGCAATGTGGTGACGCTGAGTTATCGCAAGGCTGAATTCGTTCGCTTGAAAGAGAAGAACGAGATTCGCGTGAAGGAATACATGGACAAGGGGTTGATTCGCGCCATCTTCAGCTCGGAGGTTCGCGAAATTGCGACTGACCACGTCGTGGTGCAGGAAGCGCGCAATGTCATGCACAACATTCCGAATGAGTTCGTTTTTGTTTTCGCGGGAGGCGAGCTGCCAACCGAGTTGCTGAAGCGCAGCGGTGTGAAGCTGCGGACTGCGGAGGTGGAGCGGGCGGAGATTGCGGCGGCGGCGTAACGTTCCGATTGGGCGGCGTTCGGGGTCAGCGGTTCAGCAGGGCTTCGCTGATGGCGCGCAGCCGCGCGTCGCCCTCTTC
>CAZSYS010000556.1:0-1535 GCA_964611365.1 uncultured Planctomycetales bacterium | reverse complement strand
CCCCCCCCCACGCCAACGAGGTCTACACGCCCGACCCGCGGGCGGTCGAACCGATGACCGCCGCGATCCGCCGGGCCAAGGAGGACAAGGACACCGTCGGCGGGATCGTCGAGGTACGGGTTTTCAACTGCCCGCCGGGCCTGGGCAGCTGCATGCGGTTCCAGGACAAGCTCGACGGCCGGCTCATGCAGGCCGTCGGCTCGATCCAGGCGTTCAAGGGTGTCGAGATCGGCATGGGCTTTGCCGTGGCGGCCGCGCCGGGCAGCGCGGTGCACGACGAGATCGATTTCGACCCCGGACGTCAGGGCACGCCCTGCCTGGGCTTCGTGCGCCGCACCAACAACGCCGGAGGAATCGAGGGCGGCATGACCAACGGCGAGGTGGTGGTCGTTCGGGGGGCGATGAAGCCGATCGCTACCCTCCTGCGCGGGCTGGAGAGCGTCAACCTTGAGACGAAAACCCGCCAGCGCAGCGATTACGAACGCAGCGACGTCTGTGCCGTTTCAGCCGCCAGCGTGGTGGCCGAGAACGTGGTAGCCTTTGAGATCGCCCGGGCATTCCTCGAGAAGTTCGCCGGGGACACGATGACCGAGGTCCGTGCGGCCTACGCCCATTTCATGCAGGCGGCGCGAAGCCTGGGACGGCCGGCTGCGCCCGGGGAGTAGCCGATCTCGAACGCCAACGAGCCTGGGCTCACGTCGACGGCAGGCTGTGCCTGAGCATTGACCCCCTTGCCGGCAAGCGGGACGTCAGCCGGTCGGCCGGGCATCGTCGATGAGTTGCCGCACGATCTGCACGCCGGCCGAGCAGCCCAGCCGGTCGGCTCCGGCATCCAGCATCGCAATGGCCGAGGCCAGGTCGCGGATCCCCCCGGAGGCCTTGACCTTCAGCCCGGCGGCGTGGCGGGCCAGCAGTTGTACCGCCCGGACCGTCGCCCCGCCGGCCGGATGGAATCCCGTCGAGGTTTTCACATAGTCCGCCCCCGCCTGCACGGCACAGCGGCAGCCGGCGGCGATCTGATCCTCGTTCAGCGCCGCGGTCTCCAGAATGACCTTGACCAGCCGGTCCGGACCGCAGGCTCGTGCCGCCCGGACCACAGCGGCAATGTCCTCGATCACCGGTCCGGTGTCGCCGGCGACCAGATCGCCCAGCCGGACCACCATGTCGATTTCGCGGGCTCCGCTCTCGGCGGCCCGGCGGGCCTCCTCGGCCTTGACCGCCGGCAGGGAGGCGCCCAGCGGGAACCCCGCCACGGCCGCGACGCGAACACCGGTGCGGCTGAGGCGGGCCACGCAGCGTTCCACCCAGACCGGGTTGACGCACACTGCGGCAAAACCGTATTCGGCCGCCTCATCGCACAGCCGGTCGATCATGACCGCGATGGCCTCGGGCTTGAGAATGGTGTGGTCGATCCGCGATGCCAGTTCCCGCGGGGTCATGGGCGCCTCCCTCGGCCGGTCGGGTCGGGACGACGACCGCCGTCGGCCGACTGCAACGGCGGCGGCCCTCCGGCGCACCGGCGGCGGGTGCACCAG
>CAZSYS010000555.1:0-1546 GCA_964611365.1 uncultured Planctomycetales bacterium | reverse complement strand
GCCCGCGACCCTGGGCGATGGATTGACCGCCGCCGGCGGGCGGATCGCCGATCTGCAGGCCGTCGAGCAGCGCATCAGCGGCATGCTGACGCCCGAGGCGCTGAACGCCCTCGAGCAGCGCCGCGAACAGATGGCCGATCTGCTCGACCGCGCAGCCGGACAGCAGCAGACCCTGCTGCGGACCGTGGAGGAAGTCGCCGGGGTCCGAGAGGAGATCACCGCGGCGGCGGCCGATTCAACCGGCATCCGCGAGGCCCTCTCGGCCGCCCAGGCCGAGGCTCAGGGCACCAGGCAGTCTGTTCTCGATGTCGTCACCCGCGCCGCCACGGTGGTGGAGCGCATGGACGCCGGCTTCGGACAGGCCCGGGAGCTGGTCGCGCGGCTGCAGCAGACCGTGCGATCGGCTCAGCTGGCCGAATCCGAGGCCGCTGCCCGGACAGCGGAACTCGCCGCCCGGGTCTCCGAGAGCAAGGTCCAGGCCGCCGACACCACCGCCATGCTCGAACGGGCTTCCCGGCTTTGCGCCGACCTGGAAGCTCGGAGCCGCAGAAACCACCCGGCCCGGGCTCATACGCGTGCCCAGATCGCCGAGCTTGCCCGGCAGCGGGCCCTGGCCGAGTCGACCTGCCGGCGTCTGGAAGAGCTCCTGAGCCGGGCGACGACCGCAGGAGTGGGGGTCCCTCCGCAAGCGCCGCCGGACAAGCCCGCCCCAGCGCCGCTGGCCGGCAAGGCGGCGCGCTGGAGTGAGGCTGTAGCCGGGCTGCGCGAGACCCTCCTGCGCGCCCAACAGGCTCGAGCCGGCGGCGTGAGTCCGCCGGAGCCGGCGGACGTCCGGGCCGAATAGCCGCTGAGGAGCCGATGAATTCGCTGGCCCCTGCACTCCTGGTCCTCGCGACGACGATCGTGTTCGCGCTGGCCGCCGCCTCGAACGACCAGGTGATGAACCACGGCTGGATCTTTCTGGCGATCATCATCTGCGCGGCGGCGCTGTGGACGCCGATCCATCTGCTGGCCTACCGGCAGGTGAGACGCGCCCTGCGCGATTCTCCGGCCCGGACCGGCCTCCGTCTGCTGCCGCTGCCGGCCTCCGATGAAGCCGGCTCTTCAGACGATTCGCCGGAGTCCCAGCGCGGTCCGGCGGGCTTCTGGACCGGCACGCTCCACGTCTGCCAGGCCGATGACCGGATCGCGGTGCCCCTGCAGCTGGCCTTCGGCAATCACCCCTTCCAGGCAGCGATCATCCCCGTCGAGGCCGGGCCCGGCGAACCCCGGGCCACGGCCGCGCGCCTCCTGGAACACGACGAGCTGACCGACGAGATGGATCTTGAACTGAGCGTCGCCGCCGGCAGCGGGGCTGAGAGCTACGAAGTCCATCTTGCCCTGCGCGACGGCCTCCTGCTCGGCGGCGATGTCGCATCCGAGGCCACGGTCCAGCTCTGGCCGGCGGCGGCGGTCTGCTCCGACCGCCTGATTGTCCACCCCGCCGGGGCGGAGGATCCCGTCGGCCCGCCGGAGGAATGAGCCCGGCCTGCCGCGACCGCCCGGC
>CAZSYS010000554.1:776-1553 GCA_964611365.1 uncultured Planctomycetales bacterium | reverse complement strand
GGCGTTGGGCGGAGCCCGGGCCGAGACTCCGCCGGATCGGGGGCACGACCGCGATGCCGGCCCGGCCGAGGGCTCGCTGACCGACCGGCTCCGGCGGGCCAAGCGGCGGGCCCAGGACGAGATGCGCGACCGGAAGGAGGGCGACGGATGAGACAGCCCGGCCGACGGCGTCGCATGACACTGCGCCTTGCGACCGCACGCCGCGTAGTCGTAGCGGCCGGAGTGCCTGGCGGCCGCGCATGCCGGCGTGTCGTCGTTCTGCCCGATGACATCGCCGATCCGACGGCCCGCACCGTAGCGGCCGGCGTCCCTGCCGGCCGTCGAGCGCGGATAAACCTACGCCTCGCGGCCGTAGCGGCCGGAGTGCCTGGCGGCCGCGCATGCCGGCGTGTCGTCGTTCTGCCCGATGACATCGCCGATCCGACGGCCCGCACCGTAGCGGCCGGCGTCCCTGCCGGCCGTCGAGCGCGGATAAACCCGCGCCGGGCGGGCGCCAAGCCATCATCCGTGGCAAGGCCAAGATCGGCGCTACGCACGGGCCGACCAGGAACCGTGCGGCAACCGGAACCGGGGGTTCACGCGGGGCCGGGGCACGATCCCTTCGGCGGCCGGCAGGGGCGCCGGCCGCTACAGCGCTACGCACCCCCAAGCCCACATCCGCGGAAGAGCCACCATCGCGCGTTCACGCGGGGCCGGGGCACGATCCCTTCGGCGGCCAGCAGGGGCGCCGGCCGCTACAGCGTTGCGCACCCCGGGAAGGCGTTCTCTCGCCACGCG
>CAZSYS010000554.1:0-766 GCA_964611365.1 uncultured Planctomycetales bacterium | reverse complement strand
GCAGGGGCGCCGGCCGCTACAGCGCTACGCACCACGGGCAAGACGTTCTTTCACCGCGCAACGGCCGGCAGGGGCGCGGGCGGCTACGGCCCTCTTCGGAAACTCCGTTTCTGCGCAGGTCGGTGCGTTGGATCGGGCACCAGTCCCGATATCCGGGAAAGCATCTCCCATCGGATGACGGCAGACGCTTGAGGGTGCATCCATGACCAGGAAACCTCCATCGGCTCATCGGAGCTTTCGCCGAAGCCATGCTCTGCGCCTTCCAGGGCATGACTATACGGAAGATGTGCCTGTGCACCTGGTCCTGTGTTCGAGGGAGCCGGACCTGACCGGGCCGACCGTCGGGGAGATGCTCTGCGCAAGTCTCGAGTTCTACTGCCGCAAGTTCAGCTTCCGGCTGTTCGGCTACTGCCTCATGCCGGACCATCTGCACGTGATGCTGACGCCTGAACACAGCGGCCGGGCCGTGGATCAGTGGCTCCAGGCATACAAGAGCTACACCACAAACCGTTACTGTGCAGCCGGCGGAAAGGCACCCCTCTGGCAACGGTCGGCCTGGGACCACGTGTGCCGTAAGGACGAGACCGCCGCGCAGGTAATGATGTACATCATCAACAATCCTGTGCGAAAAGGCCTGGTCGTGGATTGGAGAGATTGGCCGTGGACGAAGTTGCACGTGGAGTTGTGATGATCCGGACGCCATACGCCTCTGCGGCCGTAGCGGCCGGAGTGCCTGGCGGCCGCGCATGCCGGCGTGTCGTCGTTC
>CAZSYS010000553.1:0-1561 GCA_964611365.1 uncultured Planctomycetales bacterium | reverse complement strand
CCGCCGGCCACGGGAAGGGCTGTGCGGCCGCCGGCGATGACAGGCCCCGCAGGACGGAGTTGGGCTCACCGTGCCGGACGACGCGGCCGGCGGCAGTCCTCTCACCGCCCCCGCCCGGGAGGCAGGCTCACCACGGGCACGGGCCCGGCAGCCGCCGGATCACCGCGGCGATGTTGGTCCGGTCCAGCGGACCGCTCTCCCGCCAGAAGTACGGATGCCCGTAGGTGGTGAACAGCTCGCGCCCGGAGGTCCGGGCCGGATACGCCCGGGCCTCGGCGTGTCCGTCCAGGAACGCGATCGTCGCACGCCCCTGCGGACCGCCCCCGGCCGCCGGGCCTCCGCCGGCGTGCCGCGTCACGATGCGGTCCAGCTCGTTGAAGTTGCCCTCGGGGAAGCTGGTGTTCATGTGCGTGAAGGGGTGCTCCTCGAACAGCATCATGAAGCTCGACGTCGGAAAGACCACCCGCTGCCCGGCCTTGAACGACCGCCGCTCTTTGCCCCCCGGAAGCGGGTTGTCCGGCGCGTCCGCCGCGTAGGTGAAACTCGCCAGGCTCTCGGGGCTGCGATACCCCACGTAAGCCTGCAGACCGTAGCTCAGCCGCCCGTTGCCCCCGCCTCCCAGAGGCGAATCCTCCGCCTCGCCGGGCACATCCGCCGGGCAGAGGTAGACCCCGGGCTTGCGAAGGTAGCGGAACAGCGTGCCCCGGCCCGGCACGTCGGCCACAAACTCCGGATCCAGGTGGTGCGGGCGGGTGTAGGCGGGAGTGATGTTGAAGCCCACCAGCCGGTCGCGGGCGCCGTCCCAGGTGACCCCGGAAATCCGCGGCCACGGCGCGCCGAACAGCCCCTGAAAGAAGAACAGGCTGTGCGTGCCCGGCAGGACGCGGTGATCGGCGACGTACAGGAATAAGCCCTTCATCAGCTGGGCGGTGTTGGACCGGCAGGCGACGCCGCGGCTCTGGTCGCGGGCCCGCGACAGCACCGGCACCAGTACCGCCGCCAGCACCGCGATCAGCCCCACGACCACCAGCACCTCGATCAGCGTCACGCCCCGCCGGGCCCGGAACGGACTATACCCTTCCATCGGCTCCGCTCCATTCCCTGGTCGGATATGACACAAGAAAAGCACCCTGGCAGTCTAACCCTCCGCATGCCGCCGGGTCAACGCGGGACGCCGAAAGAGGTGCGACCGGCGCCGCGAAGCGCCGTAGCGGCCGGCGCCCCTGCCGGCCGTCGAGGGCGGACAACGCTACGTCCCGGGGATATCCCGCCTCATGCCGCGCCCGGCCATCCTCAGGCCGAAGGCCCGGTGAATCGGATCGCGCAGCGTTCTTCAGGCCGAAAGC
The DNA here is from genome assembly GCA_964611365.1 of uncultured Planctomycetales bacterium. GTDB lineage: Bacteria > Planctomycetota > Phycisphaerae > UBA1845 > PWPN01 > CALLOB01. The sequence goes on along the minus strand of CAZSYS010000553.1, from coordinate 215 downwards.
CTGACGAATCGCGTTGCGGGCTTTCTTCAGGCCGAAGGTCTGGAAGTCAATAGCCGGCGGCAACGCCGCCGGTGCGCGGCCGACCCACATCATCTCCACAAGGCGGAAAGCCTTGCACCCCGTGAGCGAAAAAGGTGAAAAGGTGAAAAGGTGTCAGGGGGAATGGCATTTACTTTGGCCGACCTCTCCATAGGTGCAGTTGCTGTTTGAGTTTG
>CAZSYS010000552.1:0-1571 GCA_964611365.1 uncultured Planctomycetales bacterium | reverse complement strand
CGTCTCCAGGGCCAGGATCTCGCGGTTGAGGAACGTGCTGATCTTCTCGCCCCGGCGGTCGCAACAGGGATGCTGCCAGGTCAAACCGATCGCGCGCACGTTTCGGACTCCCCTACAGCGGCGGAACCTGCTCAGCGAAAAGATCGTGCAACGGCACTTCGCGTGGATCATTCAGCAGAAAGTGTTGTTCGCCTATCTTGTATCGCAATTCCAGCTGCCCAGGCGGTTCGTCAGGTTCCCGAATGGCCGTCGCGCCGTCGAGCACAGCGCACATCTCGAACACGGCTGCCCGAGCGGCCATCTGAATAACCCTTTGAACACGCTCCCGGTCTTCGGGCAGAAGCCGAGTGAACCATTGCGAGAGTTCGACAAGGGTCGGAGACGGTCGCCGTCCTGGTACATGCTGCAGCATCGCGACGCAACCATCCACGGCGGCTTCATAGACCGCCCCTCGGATTCGCTCTATGAATACCCGGTTTGTCATTTCCCGAATGCCTCGGGATACATCTGCTTGTTCAGTTCGATCAACTGCCGGAGGCTGCTGTTAGGCGCGCTCGTGTAGTCTCGCAGGTTCCTGATGTCCTGGGCCAGCACCTGCCGTGGACTGAGAACCGTCGCCCCGCGAATCGTGGGCATGATCTGATGCTCCAGTTGAGGAACAGCTATTGCCGGACCAGTAGTCCGGCTGTAGCCAGGAATCAACTGCTCAAAGGGGTGTGCCTGTCCAACATGATGCACGGCGATTCTGTCACCCACGACCGATCGCGCCCGCAGCGCATCGGCCGTCCCGACTTCATAGGCCCGCACGGGACCAGTGCTGGCAGGAGCTGCTGTTCTGCCTGGGGCGGTACTCCCTGCCCAACCCGATCTCCACAATCCGGCCTCGACACTATACGACCGATTCAGCGCCGCCCACAAGACCGGATACTGGCCCTGGAGGTACACGCCGAAGCCCGACAGCGCCGCTCCGCCCGTGGCGCCCAGCAGAACCCCCCGGCCGGTCGCCTGGATCACCCCTCCGGCAGTTCCCCCGACCAGGAGCTCCCCGATCCCGCTGCCGGCCCCGACCGACACCCCGCCGGTGAAGGCTCCCGCCCCGACGGTCCCCAGCGCCGAGGTCCCGGTCATCGTCGTCGCCACCGGGGCCGTCACCGCCGCCAGCGGCAGTGCCACCGCCGCCGTGGCCGAGACCCCGATCACCTGGGCAAGCCGGCCGATGTCGTCCCCCAGGATCGCCCGCTCCTCCAGGGCCCGACGCTGCGTCTCCACCAGATTCCGGACATGCCGATCCGGCACCCGCGAGTCCCTGCCCGGCGGGATCGCGTAGTACTCCTTCCCCAGGACGATCGTCTCCTCCGTCCCGCCCAGCGCCCAGATCAGCCAACCCAGGTCCGGCCCGTTGCGGTGCAGCGTGTACGTGACCGCCCAGGCCTGCCGGCCGCCGTATTCCGTCCGGGCGGTGCGTTCCGTCACCCAGATCTGGGTCCCCTCGGGATCCGTGTTGGCCACCGCGTTCCCGCCGAAGGCCTCGTAGAGGTTCGGCCCGTCGATGTAGCCCTCCGGATCCCGCT
>CAZSYS010000551.1:0-1573 GCA_964611365.1 uncultured Planctomycetales bacterium | reverse complement strand
CCGTCGAACTCCGCGTAATAGATCTGCTGCCACGGACCGAAATCGAGCTTTCCCTTCGTGATAGGCACGATGACCTGGTGATGAACGAGGAGACTCTTGAGATGCGCATCGCCATTCGTCTCACCCGTGCGATGATGCTTATAGTGCAGATTGAACGGTGCAAGGTTCTCCAGCCACTCGTCAATGTCCTCGATCAGCCCCTGCTCGGCGTCGTTCACATACACGCCCGCCGTGATGTGCATCGCCGACACCAACACCATTCCTTCCGACACGCCGCTCTTCGTAACAATGCCCTGCACCGTCTCCGTGATGTTGATATACTCACGCTTGTTCTTCGTGTTGAACCATAGATACTCGGTTAGCGTCTTCATCGAAGTAACCATCTCTTTTCAGAAAGTCCAAGAGCTTCCACTTGGAGCTTAGACGGAAAGCAGCCGCCTGGCAAGCGCGACCAGTTCTGCGGTCACATACGGTTTCGGCAGAAATTCGTCGGCGCCTGCATTCATCACTTCATCGCGTACGTTCACTCGCCCAAAGCCGCTTGCGCCGATAATTTTCACCGATGGTTTCAGCTTCCGCACCTTCTCGATCAATTCCACACCGCCCAATTTCGGTAAACCAAGATCAGTCACGAGCAGATCAATCTCATCCTTGTGCGCAGTAAACGTCTCCAGCGCCGACTGTCCGTCGAACGCCTGAAAGGTCTTGAATCCCTCCGACTGCAGAATGATGCTGAGCAAATTGTTGATATCGAATTCGTCTTCGGAAATCAGGATCGTTTTCATGCAAAGAACTCTCGTTGACGTGAATAGAACACTTGCACCCCAATCGCCACTCATAGACACACAGAGTGCGAAGAGCACACAATCAGCACCAGCGCTCCCGACAATCACCCGCGATCACTTCAAGCGGATTCGTGAGACGAAAATCTTCCTATGGGGCTGCAGACCGACTACGTCGTGGTCGGTTCAGTCTGCGCCGCAGCCAAGCTTTCTACATCGTCTAGAGTGCATCCGCACCACCCCACATGCCTCCTGCACTCATTCCCACCGAGTCACATACACCGGCTCAATATCCACAGGCAGATGTTCCAATCGCCGCAGCGACTCGCTCACCGACAACGGCATACGCCCCCACCTATCAAGCAACGCCGCCGCTCCCTCATAGTCACCCGTCGCTTGGATCGTCAAAACCTCCCGCGCCAAATCCGAAATCGCTTGCGGCATCTTCTCCAGAACAACCGACCACTTGGAGGTGTTCGCATCGAAGCGCACCGCTCCTTTGTCGAGAAAATAATTCAGCTCGCACAACGCCGCCCTCCCGTGTGCCTCCGTCGTTCCGAAACGAATCGTCCGAAGAATCGCCGCCAATGCAGAAACATAATGCAATGGTTGGATCTCCATAGCGATTATTCCGTTTTCGACAAAGTACCGAAGCGAATGAAGTCCTGCCACATCCGCTTTCAATTCTTCAATCGCTGTGTAGTGTTCCTTCAATGCCCTATTCACCGCGACCGAATCGTTGCCGTGCACGAAGATGGAGAGGCCGTCGATGCCGGAGGCGAGGTAGTCCC
>CAZSYS010000550.1:0-1602 GCA_964611365.1 uncultured Planctomycetales bacterium | reverse complement strand
AGCGACCGGCGGTCGCCGGCGCCCGGCGCTGCGGGCCGGAAGTCTACCTGACCGGCGATCGGCCTTCAAGCCCCCCGGGGGCCGGATGCCGGCAGCCCCGGGAGCCCGCCGGACGGTCCTTATCGGACGCGCGGACTCAAGCCCCTCCTGCATGCGGTCGATCTAGCCATGTCGGCCCGTATGCCCCGGGCACGCGGGGGTCGTCGCCCCCGCCGCGCGCCGGGTCGTCGCGCCGATCACATGCGCGGGCCGGCGCGCCCGTCGGGGAGAGCCTCCATGACCGCGACCCTGGTGTTCAAGACGCCCAGACCCGCCGCCGAACCGCAGCCGGCCGAGGGCTTCAAGCCGCTGCCGCCGGAGACGCTGGAGGCCGCCGGCCTCAACGACGAGATCGTCGACGCCATCGCCTTCAAGTACCTGCTGACGGTCGGTTCGGCCACCGGCGCCCAGATCGCCGGGCTGCTTGGCCTGCCCCACCCGCTGACCGTGCAGCGGCTGGCGGACCTCAAGCGCCAGCAGCTGGTCGGCTACGTCGGCACGGCCAACATGGGCGACTTCACCTACACGCTCACCGAGGCCGGCCGCGACCGGGCCCGGCGGTACATGGACGAGTGCATGTACATCGGCCGCGCGCCGGTGCCGCTGAGCCAGTACGTCGAGTCCTGCAGGGCCCAGTCGATCCTCAAGGAAAAACCCGATGAATCCCGGCTGCGCGAGGCCTTCAAGGATCTGCTGATCAACGAGCGCCTCTTCGCCACCCTGGGACCGGCGATCAACTCCGGGCGGGGGATGTTCCTCTACGGCTATCCCGGCAACGGCAAGACCAGCATCGCCGAGCGGATCACGCTGTGCTTCGGGAGCGAGATCTACATCCCGTTCGCCCTGCACGTGGACGGGTTCGTCATCAAGCTCTTCGACGCCGAGATCCACGAGGAGGTCCGCCGCGAAAAAGGCAACCTGCTGAAGGCCGACCAGGTGGATGAGCGCTGGCTGCGGATCCGCCGGCCGACGATCGTCACCGGCGGCGAGCTGACCATGGACCAGCTCGAGATCCGCTACAACACCACCACGCGGATCAGCGAGGCCTCGATGCAGCTCAAGAGCAACTGCGGCACGCTGGTCATCGACGACTTCGGCCGCCAGCGCATGAACCCCTTCGAGCTGCTCAACCGCTGGATCGTGCCGCTGGAGAAGCGCTACGACTACCTCGCCCTGGCCAACGGCCTGAAGATCCAGGTGCCCTTCGACCAGCTGCTGATCTTCTCGACCAACCTGGAACCCAAGGACCTCGTGGACGACGCCTTCCTGCGGCGCATCCCCTACAAGATCAACGTCACCGACCCCACCGAGCAGGAGTTCCGCGAGCTGTTCCGGATCATGGCCGGGTTCTATGAGATGGAGCACCGCGAGGAGGTCGTCGATTACGTCATCGAGCGGCACTACCGCCAGACCGGCCGGCCCTTCCGCTGCTGCCAGCCCCGCGACCTGCTGCTGCTGGCCAAGAACCGCTGCCAGTACCTCGGCGTGCCGGCCACGATGAGCCCCGAGAACCTCGACTTCGCCGCCGAGGTCTACTTCACGGTGATGTGAGCCCCCGGCCTG
>CAZSYS010000549.1:0-1604 GCA_964611365.1 uncultured Planctomycetales bacterium | reverse complement strand
CGGCTGACCAGCGTGGTGGCCGGACGCGGGTTCCATTGGCAGACGCGGATCGAACCCTGCTTCGTCGGGGACCTGGAGTTCCTCGCCCGCGACGGCCGGCTGGTGGTGGTCAACGAGCTGCCCGTCGAGGACTACCTCACCGGGGTCATCTCCGGCGAGATGAGCGGCGAGTGCCCGCTGGAGTTCCTCAAGAGTCAGTGCATCGTCGCCCGGGCCTGGGTGCTGGCCCACACCGAGCCCAAACATCCGGATCTGCCCATCGACCGCTGCAACGACGACTGCTGCCAGCGCTATCAGGGCACCGACGACCTGACCCCGACCGTCCTGGAGGCCGTCCGGCGGACCCGCGGGCAGGTGCTGCTGGATCCGCAGGGCCGGCTGATCGACGCCAACTATTCCAAGAACTGCGGCGGCATCATCGAGGCGCCCGAGCACGTCTGGGGCGTCGCCAAGCCGGGGCAGCGGGCCGCGCCCGACGCGCCGCCCGGCTCGCCCGCCCGGCGTTTCTTCCCGGTCACCGAGGACAACCTCCAGGAGTACCTCACCGGCACGTGGCTGGCCGACACCGATGTGTTCTGCAGCCCGACGGCGGTGCCCGAGCGCGACCTGAAACGCTACCTCGGGCGCGTGGACGACGGCGGGGGACATTTCCGCTGGCGGTTCGAGTACCGCCGCGAGGAGCTCGAAGACGTGTTGCGCCGCAAGCTCGCCGCCCGGCTGGAGGGCGGGCTCGAGCAACTGGAGGGGCTGGCGGTGCTGGCCCGCGGCTGCTCGGGGCGGGCCCGGCGGCTGCGGATCGACTACCGCGACGGATCCGGCGCCGCCCGGCAGCTGGTGCTCGAGAGCGAATACGCGATCCGCGACGCCCTGCACGGGAAGTTCCTCTACAGCAGCGCGCTGGCCGTCCGGACCGTCGGCGACCCCGCCGGCCCGCCGGAACGCATCATCCTGACCGGCGCGGGCTGGGGCCACGGCGCGGGCCTCTGCCAGATCGGCGCCTTGGGCATGGCCCTGCACGGGTATACCTGCGAACAGATCGTCAGACACTACTTTGAGCCGGCCGAACTGCGGGCCTGCTACTGACCGCACTCCGGCGGCCGGACCGCCGGCTCAGGGGCGGCGGGCGATGAAGAACGTGCGGTCCCAGTCGGCCGCGTACAGCCGGTCCCCGGGCCGGAGGCTGTTGATCTTCACCCCCGGCGGGCTGGAGTGCACGAAGTGCGTCGGCGACAGGGCGATGCCGGTGTGGAAGACCTTGCCGGCAGCGTTGATGAAATAGAGCCGGTCGCCCGCCCGGATCGCGCCGCGATGCCATGATGTCGCCACCAGCCGGCCACCCAGGGCCTGCTGGGCGGCGTCCCGCGGCAGGTGGACGCCGTGCCGCAGCCAGACGTTGGCCACCAGCCCGCTGCAGTCCAGCCCGACCGGCGACTGGGCCCCGAACACGTAGGGCACATGCAGCATGTCCAGGGCCGTCGCCGCCCGCGCGGGGCCCTGGTCCGCGCCGTACTCGGGCCGTACGGCCGATGCCGGCAGCTCCGCCGGCTCACCGGCCGGCGTGAGCGTGGTGACCCGGCCGGCATCGCAGGAGACCAGCGCAAGGC
>CAZSYS010000548.1:0-1609 GCA_964611365.1 uncultured Planctomycetales bacterium | reverse complement strand
TCCGCCAGCGGTAGTACGTCTGATCCGTGATGCCCAGTTTGCGGACCACCTCGGCGATGGTCCGTCCCCGGGCCAGCTCGAGCTCCGCCTCGCGGAGCTTGCCCACGATCTGCTCGGCCGTGTGTTTCTTCTTCATTCGATTGCCTCCTGTGTCCTGTCCAGGTGTAATGTCTACGACATTCCACCTGGACTCGTTTCAGGGGGCAAGGCCAGTTGCAGCCGGGCGCGGACCTCGTCGCCCGGCACGTGCTCGTCCGCGCCGAGCACCTCCGTGCGGATCCTCAGGCCCTTGCTGGCCATTTCCTCCGTGTAGCCCTTGAGCCGCGCGAGATCCTCGACGATCTTGTTCTGGATGACCCGCGTCCCGATGCCCCGTCGGCGCTCCAGCAGGCCCTTGGCCACCAGGTCGTCCAGCGTCTTCTTCACCGTCGCCCGGCTGACGCCGAACATCCCGATCAGGTCGAACTCCGGCGGCAGCATCCTGCCGACCGTCTCCGGCCGCGAGATGCGTTCGAGGATGATCTGGCTCATCTGGTGGTAAAGCGGCACCGGCGACGAGGGGTCGAGCCGGAAACGCTCTCCGGGATCAAAGACCCGGTCGGACCTGCCTGCTCTCATGGAACGATCACTCCGTGCTCCGGGCTGGTCATGCCTCCCACGGCACGCGAGCCAGCTGCCGGGCATTCACACAATAACGGGGCCGTTCCCCCCGGAGAACCCGGGCCACCTCCTGCGCCGCCTTCACCCGCATCTCGACCATGCCGGCCTCCGAGTAGAACGCGCTGTGCGGCGTGATCACCAGGTTGACCGGCGGATCGCGGCCCTCGAGCCACAGCCGGATGAGCGCCTCCTCCCGGCCGGGCGGCTCGGTCGGCAGCACATCGATGCCCGCGCCGCCGATCATGCCTTCCCGAAGGGCCCCGGCCAGGGCCTCCGCGTCCACCACCGCCCCGCGTGCCGTGTGGACCAGGATCGCGTGCGGCTTCATCCGGGCGATCGCCGCCGCGTCGATCATGTGCCGCGTCTCATCCGTCAGCGGCACGTGCAGGGACACGACGTCGCTTCCGCCCAGGAGCGTCGGCAGGTCCGTCATCTCGACGCCGAGCGCCTTGTCGATGCCCGGCGCGATGCAGAGGTCGCAGGCCAGCACGCGCATCCTGAACGCCCTGGCCCGCAGCGCCGTGGCCGTGCCGATGCGCCCCAGGCCGACGATGCCCATCGTCGCGCCGGCCAGGCGCATGACTGGATGGATCGCCCGGTAGTCCCACGGCATCAGGCCCGACCTCAGGAGCCGTTCCGCCCGGACCAGCCCGCGGTTGCACGCCAGCATCAGGGCGATCGCGTGGTCGGCCACCTCGTCCACGCCGTAGTCCGGAACGTTGGTCACGACGATGCCCCTGGCGCTGGCGGCGGCGACGTCCACGTTGTCCACCCCGACGCCGGTCCGGGCGATCACCCGGCATTTCCTCAGGGTGTCGATGACCGCCATCCCGATCGTCCTTGCAGGATCCATGCCCTAAGGATATATTGTCCTTTTGTTATGTGAATATGCCACGGGAACGCCCCCGGCCTGCCGGAGGAGTTCCCGGGCGGCCCCGCCCCCCGGGCC
>CAZSYS010000547.1:0-1613 GCA_964611365.1 uncultured Planctomycetales bacterium | reverse complement strand
GGCGTGCACCCCGGCGCGCGAGCCCCGGTTGAGCTTGAGCCCGTCGCGTGAAGGCACCGCGTCGCGGGCCACGACCGAGGCGGGGATCAGCCGGGCCTGCCTGGGAAACCCCGCCAGATTGCGGATGCCGGTCAGTTCCGCCAGCGTCGCCCGGAGACGGGCGGCCTCTTCGCTGAGTGCCGCCGCCTGGTTCTCCAGGGCCTGGCGGCCGGGCATCTCATCGCCGGGGGCCCGCGACCCGCCGCCGGCCGGCCCGGCTCCTTCGCCCCCGGCCATCCACCGGGCAGCCCGCGCCGCCGGCTCCTGGACGAACGCCAGCAGCTGCGTCGGACTGGTCCCGGACCGCCACCGCCCCGGCGGGATCAGCAGAGCCGCCCCGGACAGCATCATCAGCGCCGCAAACAGCGTGTTCCCGCCAGGCTGGAGAATCCGGTGGTGCCTCATGTCCCTCGTCCGACCGTGGATCCCGTCCGGCCCGATCGCCGCCCCGGCCACCGGCGATCTCAGAAGTCATCCTCGTCCGACTCGAGCGTGGCCTTCCAGGTGTTGAGGTTCTCCAGGAAGATGCTGGTGCCCCGGGCCACGCAGGTCAGCGGGTCGTCGGCCACGCGCACGCTGAGCCCGACGGTCTGGCTGATCACCGCGTCCAGGCCGCGGAGCAGGGCCCCTCCGCCGGCCATGCAGACGCCGGTTTCCACGAGGTCGGCGGCCAGTTCCGGTTCGGCCTTCTCGAGCACCCGGACCACGGCCTCGACGATCAGCCCGATCGGCTCCTTCAGGGCCTCGCGGATCTCCTCGCTGCTGACGATCGTCTTGCGCGGCAGCCCGCTGATCATGTCCCGGCCGCGGACCTCCATCGTGAGCTCCTGCTCGAGGGGCGCGGCCGAGCCGATCTGAATCTTGATCCGCTCGGCGGTCTGCGGGCCGACCATCATGTTGTAGGTCCGCCGCATGTAGCCGATGATCGCCTCGTCCATGTCGTCGCCGGCGATGCGGATGGACTCGCAGGTGCTGATGTCCGCCAGCGAGAGGATCGCGACCTCGGTGGTTCCCCCGCCGATGTCCAGGATCATCGAGGCCCGCGGCTCGGCCACCGGCAGGCCCGCCCCGATCGCGGCGGCCATCGGCTCGGGCACCAGGTATACCCGCCGGGCCCCGGCACGCTCGGCGGAGTTGTACACCGCCCGCTTCTCCACGGCCGTGATCCCCGACGGCACCGCGATCACCACCCGCGGACGCACGAACGAGCGCCGGCCGTGAACCTTGCGGATGAAGTAGCTGAGCATCGCCTCGGTGATGTCGAAGTCGGCGATGACGCCGTCCTGGAGCGGACGGATGGCGCTGATCGTCCCGGGGGTCTTGCCCAGCATCTCCTTGGCGACCAGCCCCACCGCGTTGCCGTTCTCCAGCACGCGGTTGGTGCCCTTCTTGACCGCCACCACCGACGGCTCGTTCAGCACGATGCCCCGCCCCCGGACGCACACCAGCGTGTTGCAGGTGCCCAGGTCGATGCCCATGTCGATGCTGAACCAACCGAGCAGGCTGTTCTGGAACACTCGGCCACCCTCTCCCCGAACGGGGATCGCGCAGGCGAACGGGGCGATGCCTATCAG
>CAZSYS010000546.1:0-1624 GCA_964611365.1 uncultured Planctomycetales bacterium | reverse complement strand
GGGGGCCGGCCCGGGGGCGGCGGCAGGCCAGGCGGCGGCGGCCGGCCAGGTGGCGGCGCCGGGGGGCGAAGCGGTGGGGCGCGAGGGGCCGACGGCAGGCCTGTCCATCCGGCGACCGCGTCTGCGGCCGCGGCTCACATGCTGCCAGCCCGTCCGGCGAGCGAGCCTGGGGCCTGGGCTTACATGCTGGCGGGGCGGCGGCCGGGCAGCGGCCGCCTCATCCGCAGTCGGCCGGCGGGAGTGTCAAGTCAGCGGGGACCTCAGGCCGGGGGCACTCAGGCCGGCGGGGTCTCAGGCCGCCCGGGATTGCGTGGTGAAGGCCGCGCGGCTGGCCCCGATGCCCCGCAGCCAGCGCAGCCCGGCGGCCCCGGCGATTCGTGACATCATCTCGGCACGACCGGCCACCGCGAAGAACAGGCGGCCGTAGCGCTCCACGGTCTGCACCCAGCGTTCGGTGTTGATCTCCAGCTGCTCCAGCAGCGGCGCGACCGACGCCGGAATCGCCCCCGGCTTGTCGGCCCGCAGCGCCCGGCCGGTCCAGTCCAGCAGCTGCAGGTACGAGGCCTCCGACACGCCCGACAGCGGCGAGCCGGCGGCGTTGATCCGGGCCAGCCAGCGGTCCTGACGCGACTGCCGCCGGGCGGCGTCATACAGCCTGCGCTGATGCGGCGTGAGCCGGGCCCGCGCCCGCACCATCCGCCGCACACGCCGCACCCGCGACCGCGCCTGCCGCCCGCGGATGCGGTCAAACACGCTGGTGAACGCCGAATCCGCCAGCGACCCGGCCAGCCGGGCCCGCACCGGGTTGAGGTCGACATACGCCATGCAGGTCAGCACCGCGGCCTCGTCCGCCAGACGCTGGCACTTGAAGCGGCCCTCCCAGAACCGCCCCCGGCAGCGATCCTCGCGGTTGGCCCGCCGGGCGATGAACTCGCTCAGCGACTTCATGAACCAGCTGATGCTCGACAGCCGCCGGCGCAGCTCCGCCACCCGCGCCGCGTCGCCGGCCACCGCCGCCACCTCGGCCGCACTCGGCCGGGCCGGGCCGCCGTCGGCGGTGCGACGTTTCGGGAACACCTGCAGCCAGCGCGTGGCCACCTCCTCGGCCGACCAGCCGGCGACCAGGTCCGGGCGGTTGCGGATGACCACGTGCAGGTGGTTGCTCATCACCGCATACGCGTACACCTCGATCCCGAAACAGCCCGCCAGCGTCTGTAACCTGCTCTGTACCCACGACTTGCGGTGCTCGAAGTCCCGGCCGGTGTAGGCGTCCTGCCCGCAGAGAAACGCCCGCCGCACACACCGGGCCATGCAGTGATACACCCCCTCCACGCCCTCCTCCACGATCTCCCGCCGCGCCACCGTCATCGCCCACCCGCCTTTCGCCTGCCCTGGGCTTTCGCTGCCCTCTCCGCCCGCTCTCCAGCCCGGACATTACCCGTCCCGGCCGAGGCTGTCAAGACTACATGGGTGTCCTTTTGTTTCCTTCTCCGGCCCCCAGTAGGGGAACGCTGAAGGCTTCCGCAAGGGACTTTCGAAGCTCAATCGCACGGCTTTCGGGCTCGCTGCCTACGCTTCGCAGCACGGGTTGCCCCGTCACCACGCAAGACTCGCTTCCAGGTGC
>CAZSYS010000545.1:0-1625 GCA_964611365.1 uncultured Planctomycetales bacterium | reverse complement strand
CTACGGCGCTGCGCGACGCCAATGTGCGGCCATGTTCGACGGCCAGCACCGAGGCCGGCCGCTACGGCGCTTGGCGGTGCCAATATGAAACCATCACGGCGCTTCGCGGCGCCGGGCGCGACGGCGTAAGGCTTGGCGAAAATCGCGAGGCGTTGAGGCCGGGTTCACCGACAGGCGGCCACCAGCGAGGAGAGGATCACCGCCCGGGCAAGTTCCTGAAGATCGCCCCGGGGGTCGGGGATGGCGGCCTCGGCGTGACCTCCGGCACCGAAGACGACGACCGGGCATCCCAGGCGGGCGGCCCGGGCGGCGACCGGCGACACCTGCGGCGGGCCTTCGGCTGAAAGTCGGATGCCCGCCCGGTCGGCGGCGGCCTGGAAGGCCCGGGTCAGGCGGCTGTCCGGGGCGGTCGCCCACGGCTGGCAGGGATTCTCGAAGGACAGGCGGGCCATGTCCGGGTCGGGCCGCAAACCCCTGAGGCGGCAGAGCTTGTGCACCCCCTTGTCCACGCCAGCGCGCATCAGGGACTCCAGTTCGGCCGGGGCAGTCGGGGGGAGAAACGACTGCGCGCCGCCCAGCGCGAGCCGGCCTGCGTCTCCCGAGCCGTCGGAGAGGCGGGCGGAGGCCTGGACGTTGGGAAAGGCCGCCGAGGCCTTGAGCAGGGCAGCGAGCATGCAGGCCGCCTTGGTCACGGCGCTATCGGTGGTTCCCCAGGGGCCCATGGGGCCGGGCAGACCGTGAAAGATGATGCGGAAACGCTGCTCCTGGGCGGTGGTCTCGGTCCGCACGTCGAAGTGGTGCCGCAGGACGGGTCCGCCGGTGCGCGGATCGGTTCGGGCGGTGACGTCGCCGTGCACGGCGGTGTAAGGCCCGGCCGCCTGGTCGAGAAACTCGATGAGTTTCATGGCCACGCGATCGGGGTTAGCCCTGGTGCGGGCGGCGACATCGACTTCCACGCGATCGGCGGCGGACTCGCCCGACAGGCCGTAACCTCCCAGGACGCCCAGGTTGCAGACGACGGCTGATGCGGCGAAGGCCCCGCCGGCCACCTGCTCGCCAAGGCGCCGGGCGAGCTTTTGCAGTTCCATGGCCACCAGGGGGAACATTTCCAGCGCCGCCTGCGGGCGATCGGGAGCGTTGAACCGGCAGGCAAACGGCAGGATGCCCGGCCCGGCCAGTCGAGGGACCAGCCCGGTGGGCTGGTGGACCACGACCGGGACGCCGGCGAGCCGTCCGCAGGAGTCGTCGCGGGCGGGGTCGAACGGGGTCGGTTCATCGGGTGCCGTGAAGCGGAAAAGATGCGGTCCAAGTCGAAGCCTGCCGCCGCGGCGGTGAAACTCGCCCAGCAGGTGGATCTGGGTCAGCAGCACGGCCAGGCAGGCGGTCTGCTGGAGGTTCGCCACCTGTACGAGGACGGGCAGGGAAGAGGGGTCGGCCGCGGAGGCTCCCAGCCGGGCGGACAGTCCCCCGGCGGGGGTGCCCGCGTCGGCGGGTCCGGCGGGGGCACCGGCCGTGTTTTCTGCGGCAACGGCGGGCCTGCGGTTCACGTGGCCGCCGGCCTGCTGGACCCGGTCGGCCAGAAAGTCCAGCAGGCCCCGGCGAAGTTGGGACGCTTCGGCCGGGCC
>CAZSYS010000544.1:0-1633 GCA_964611365.1 uncultured Planctomycetales bacterium | reverse complement strand
GAGGAGTCCACCCGCGTGTCCGGCACCCCGGCCGCGGCGGAGTTCAGCGCCGCATCGATGTCGGCCTGGCTGAGGCCCCCGTCGGCGCCGGCTGAGGCGGCGACGGCACCGGCTGAGGGGCCGTCGGCGTCGGCGGTCGAAGGACCGGCCGCTTCCGCCATCAGTCCGGCCTCGGCCAGCGCCGCGTTGATATCGTCCTGACTGAGAACGCCGTCGTCGGCCATCTCGACACCGCCCCGCGATTCCGGGCCGCCCGGGGCCTCCGCGGCCCGGGGGTGATCAGTCATCCCGCAGCACGCTGGCCGAGGGAATGAGCACTTCCTTGACCATTCCCTCCTTCTCGGTCATCCGGTCCAGCTCGAACTTGAACTGGTTCCGCAGCGTGGCCAGGTCCGGCTCGGTGAAACGGTCCGGGTCCATGTTCCGCACCACCCGGGTGAAGCGGTCCTCGATCCGGGCCTTGTTGGCCTCCACCAGCCTGGTGAAGGCCTCGCGGTCGGATTCGGACACCACCGCGAAGAGGGTCAGGTCGTAGACCACGGTCTTGGGGGTCTTGTTGTTCTGGGCCCGCAGCTGGGCCACCTTGACCTCGGCGTCTCCGACGGCCTGCTGGCCCTCGGCGGGGTTCAGCGTGCCGGAGACTCCGGCGGCCTCGGCCGGCGAGGGCGGAGGCACCATGAACGTCTTGACCAGGATGAAGACCACCAGGGCCTCGCCCAGCATGACCCCCACCAGCAGGCCCAGCATCATCAGCTTTTTCTTGCGACCGGCGGTCGGCGGAGGCTGCTGAACCTCCTCCGCGATCTTCTCACTGCCCTTTTCCGCCATATCACATCCACGCTTTCTCGGCGATCATCGCGATTCTGAACCGCGGCCCTCGGCGTACACCACGATCTCCAGCCCGCCGCCGGAGGCCGCATCCGGCCCCTCGGGAGGGCCGCCGGCGATCCAGGAACTGACCCGGATCCGGTCCGCGGACACGCCTGCGGCCGTCAGCACCTCCGCGGCCGCCCTGGCCCGTCGATGGCCCAGGTCGGCCCGGTCTCCGGCAGCCGGTCCGACGGCTTCGGATGAAGCCACCTGCCCGCAGACCTCCAGGCGGCAGGACCCCTCGGCCAGCAGCGTCCCAAGCTGCCGGACCGCCTGCAGGCCCGGCGACGTCAATGTCGCCGCGGCAGGTCCGAATAACGGCTCGCCCTCGAGCCTGAGGACCAGCCGGTCGCCCAGCGACTCCACCCGGCAGGGAGCCAGCAGCTGGTCGTCTTCGCCCAGCAGCCGGACCTCCGTCGGTCCGCCCGCCAGCCCCGCGGCCTCCAGGGCCGACAACAGCCCCGAGGCCGCCCCGGCCTGCGACGCAGCCGCGGCGGAGTCCGCGGAGACCGCGCCGCCGACCGGCTCCTGGAATCCAAACGCACCCCGGACCGCCTGGCGAACCGAATCAAACTTCGCGCCGGGCCGCAGTTCGCTCATCGCCGCGATCATCACGAACACCGCCAGCAGCAGCGACATCAGGTCGCCGAAGGGCAGGGCCCATGATTCGTCCTGCGGCTCCTGAAGCCGGCGCGTCCAGAACATCCGCGGTCCTCAGGCCGCCTCGGCCAGCCGGCCGTCCCCCGAGCGGCGGCCCGCCGCC
>CAZSYS010000543.1:0-1635 GCA_964611365.1 uncultured Planctomycetales bacterium | reverse complement strand
GACCGCTTCGCTCTGGACCCAACGGCGCGCCGCGAATCCCTGAGTGCAGGAAGGCCGGCTTGCCCGGCGGATCCTCGCGAACGTGAATCATCGAGCATGGCCGAGCGGATCGCCTACCAGGCTGCGGGCACGGGTACGGGCCGGTTGGCCGGCCGACCACGGTCGCTGCTGACACGGGTCACGCGGTCCAACGGGTTCGCCTGGGGGCTGTCGCTGGCGTTCCATGCCCTGGTGTTCGGCGTTCTGTGGGCCAGCGTGTTCCGCAATCAGGATGGCCCGAGACGGGAGATCATCCCCGAGGCCCGCCTGGCGGCCTTGCCGGGACCGGTGATCACACAACCCTTGCCGTTTCCCCGCCCGGCCCGGGAATCGCCGGCCGAGCCCCGGCCGCCGGAGATTCCCGCGGATCCCGGCGTCCTGGCCGCCGGGAGCACAGCGCCGGATGTCCTGGCCCTGCCGCCGGGCCTGACTGCCTCGCACGGGACGCTCGGCGAGGCCGCGCCGCTGCCTGCCGGCCCGGCCGCCGCGCCGATGAGCCGGTTCTTCGGCCAGACCGGCAACGCTTACAAAGTGGCCTACGTCGTGGACGTGTCCGCGTCGCTCATGGTGTACACCGCCGAGATCGCGCGCGAAATGCATGCCTCGATCCAGGCCCTGGTGCCCACCCAGCAGTTCCAGGTGGTGCTGGCGATGCCCGGCGGGGAGGTTCAGGAGTTCGCCGCCGGCCGGATGGTGCCGGCCATCGGGCAGTACAAGCGACAGGCGGCCGCGTTCATCGAGCGAATCAAAGGACGCCCGGCGCCGGGAGCGGCCGATCCGGTCCGGGGACTCCAGCGGGCCCTGGCGGTCAGGCCGGAACTGATCTACTTCCTGACCGACGGCGACTACCGCAACATCGAGGCCGAGCTGGAGCGATGCCTGGAGGAACTGAACCCGCGGCGGGAGGTCAGGATCAACACCATCGGGTTCGACCCCTCGCCCGGTCCACGGTCGCTCCTGGAACGCATTGCCCGGCAACACGGCGGGCGCTGCCGCATCGTCGCGGCGCGTTGAGCCCGTGGCCGCCCGTGGCGGACGGGGCACGATTCCTGATGGCCGGCGCCCCGGGACCGCTGCGGCGGCGGAGGCTCCGGGCTCGAGGGCGGGAACGGCATGAGATCTGCGGCGATCAGCCTGGCGATCATTGGTGCGGCCGTCTGCGGCGATGCGGCGTTCGCAGACGTCGTCGCCTCGGCAGGCCAGCCGGCCAGCGTCGGCGTCAGGATCCTCTCGCTCAAGGACGGCCTGCTGACCTTCCGGCTTCCCGGCGGCCGCGAGGTCACCCGGCCGATCGATCAGATCGACTACCTGCAGATCGCCGACTGGCCGCTGTTTAACGTCGCCGAGAAGCAAATGCGCGACGGCCAGGACCGCCAGGCGACCCTGTCGTTCGAGAAGGCCGCCGAACAGCTGGTCGCCGGCGGCGGGCACGCCCCCGAGCCGCCGGCCCTGGACCGGCTGGCCCTGCTGAGGTGCCGGCTGATACGGGCTTACGACCGCCAGGGGCGGTTCGACGAGGCCGTGGCCGTCTACCTGGCCCTGCTGGAAGGCCCGGAAGGAGCCGGCTTCCTTGAAAGCGCCCGCCCGGTCCGAATG
>CAZSYS010000542.1:0-1640 GCA_964611365.1 uncultured Planctomycetales bacterium | reverse complement strand
GTGCTGGACGACGGCTTCCAGCACCGGCGCCTGGGCCGCGACCTGGACCTGGTCCTCATCGACGCGACCCGCCCGTTCGGCTACGGGCACCTGCTGCCCCGCGGCCTGCTGCGCGAGCCGGTCGAGGGGCTGCGCCGCGCCGATGCGCTGGTGATCACCCGCTGCGACCAGGTCTCTCCGCAGGAAAGGGCCGCCCTGGCCGACCGCCTGCACCGGCTGGCTCCGCAGGCTCCGATCGTCGCCTGTCGCCACCGGCCCGAAGGCTTTTGCACGCTGGACGGCGCGGCTCACCCCGGGCCCCGGGGACGCCTGGGATGCTTCGCCGGCATCGCCCGGCCGGACGCCTTCGAACGCACGCTGGTCGATCTGGGCCTGGCTCCGGCCGCAGGACGGTGGTGGCCGGATCACCACGACTACGCCGCCGCGGACCTCGCCCTGCTGGACGACTGGACAGGAGACGAACGCCTGGACATGCTGATCACCACCGAGAAGGACCTGGTCAAGCTGGCCGCCGGAGGCTGGCAGCCGCGCGTGCCGGTCCTCTGCCTTCAGGTCGGCATCGAGATGCTCGACGACGGCCAGGCCGTGCTGGCCGGCCTGATCGACCGGATGCTGGGCAACTTCAACGCCCCGGCCGCTTCCGAGGAGCCCGATGAAAACCAGGAACGCACCTGACCGCCGCCGGCGGACCTCGTCGCCCCCGGCCCCTGCCGACCGCGACGCCCGGGCCGTGCCCGTGGACCTCCGCCGGCTCCGCCTGTACTCGGCCCGCCGACGCCGTCACCTGGCCGGGGTCGAATCGGTCGGCGGCACGCCGCCTGCCGGGGCGACCTTCCGGGAGTGGATCGACGCCCTGCCGGATCAGCTTGGGGCCCGCCGGCTTCGGGCCGCCGCCGATGCGGTGATCGCCGCCCGGCAGGCCGGCAGACCGGTGGCCATGGCCATGGGCGGGCATGTGGTCAAGGTCGGCTGCGGTCCGGTGGTCATCGACCTGATGCGCCGCGGCCTGGTGACGGCCGTGGCCGTCCACGGGGCCACCGCGATCCACGATGTCGAGCTGGCCATGCTGGGCGCGACCAGCGAGGACGTGGGCGAAAGCCTTCGCAGCGGCCGCTTCGGCATGGTCCGCGAGACCATGGGCTTCTTCGCCGACGCCGTGCGCCTCGCCCGGCGACGCGGCATCGGCTACGGCCGGGCGGTCGGACGGCTGGTCCTGGACCGGCGGCTGCCCCACGCCGGACTGAGCATGCTCGCCGCGGCCGCGGAGCTGGACCTGCCGGCCACGATCCATGCGGCCATCGGGACCGACACGGTGCACATGTTCGCCGGGATCGACGGGGCGGCCCTGGGCGAGGCCACGCTGCGCGACTTCCGGCTGGCCTGCGGGGTGGTCCGGGCCATGGAAGCCCCGCGCCGAGGCGGGCCCTGCGGGGTCTGGTTCAACATCGGCTCGGCCGTCCTGCTTCCGGAGGTCTTTCTCAAGACCGTCGCGGTGGCCCGCAACCTCGGCGCCCGGCTGGACGGCCTGACCACGGTCAACATGGACATGATCCGCCACTACCGCCCGGCCCGGAACGTCGTCGGCCGCCCGGTGGCCCCCGGGCGGGGGCTGGACCTCTGCGGCCACCACGAGATCATGC
>CAZSYS010000541.1:0-1645 GCA_964611365.1 uncultured Planctomycetales bacterium | reverse complement strand
CGCTCAAGAAGGGCGGATGCTACGCGGTCGAGTTCGGGCTCCAGACCTGGAACGAGCGGATCCGCCGCGAGGTGCTCGGGCGCCGCGAGACCAACGCCGAGGCCCTGGAGGCCTTCCGCCACTGCGCCGACCAGCGGCTGTGGTACGACATCGATCACATGTTCAACCTCCCCGGCGAGACGCCGGACGACCATGCCGAGGGCGCGCGGCAGTACCGCCGGCTGCGCTACCTCAACCGGGTCAAGGTGCACTATCTGGTCTACCTGCCGACCGCGCCGATCGTCGAGGCCGGCCTGGCGGCCGGGCTGCTGCCCCCGGACGCGAGGGAGAGGCTCGCCGCCGGATGCGAGGGCGACTTCTACGGGCCTTCGGCGGGCGACCCGGTCCAGGCCCGCGCCGCCGCGGGTTTTGCGGCCCTGTACAAGCTGCTGCCGGCGATTCCGGCGACCCTGCTGGAGCCCCTGCTGGCCGGCGGCCGCACCGCCGTGCTCGCCCGGATCCCCGGTCCGGCGATGGCCGCCCTCCAGGGGCTGCTGGCCCTGCGCAGCGGCGATCTGCGTTTCCTGGCCTACCTGGGTCTTTACCCGGCCAAGGTGCTGCGGGCGGCGGCCGACCGGCTGGCGCCGGCCGGGGCCGACGGGCATCGCGAGGTACCGGCATGAGCCGCTACGCCCGCCTGCTGGTCGGCCCGAAGCGCACCATTCTGGCGGCCCTGGTCTCGCTGCTCATCCTGGGTGTCCTGGCGCTGAAGGTGGACCTGCGTCTGGACCGGGCCGTCGACCGGCTGCAGCGGGCCCGGGGCGAGCTGCTGCTGGCGGCCGTGGCCTTCTCGGCGTTCTGGCACGCCTTCGTCGGGGCCGACAAATGGTGGCGGATCCTGCGGGCTCTGGGCGCGCCGGTCGGCTACCTCGAGGTGCTGCTCGTGCGGGTGGGCTCGGATCCGATCCGCTTCGCGTCGCCCTTCAAGACCGGCGAGGTCGTGAACGCGATCTACTTCTCGCGCTTCGACGCCCTGGGCTTTTCCCGGGCCGCCGGCTCGATCGCATTCGACAAGGCCCTGAACTTCTTCGGCACGCTGTTCTGGCTGTATGTCGGCCTGGCGGCGATGTGGTCGGTGCCCGGGACCGGGCACCTGCTGCTGCACTCGGCCGTCGGCCTGGCGGTCGTGACCATGCTGGCGGTCGGGCCGGCGCGGGAGGCCGCCCGGCGGGCGGCGGCGGCCGTTCACCCGGCCCTGGGGCGGCTGTGCACCGGGCTGCTGGCCGGGTTCGAGGAGTTCCGGCCGCTTCGCAAGCTGGGTTTCCTGCTGTACGGCATCGTCTTTCAGCTGCGTCCGCTGCTGGTGTGCGGGCTGCTGTTTGCGGCCTTCGAGCCCCCGCGGATGCCGCCGGTGCGTGAATTCCTGGCGTTCGGGTCGGTGGCCGTGCTGATGTCCAACGTGCCGATGACCTTCATGGGCTTCGGCCCCCGCGAGGCGGCCATCATCGTGCTGTTCGCCCCGTATGCCGACCAGGCCACGCTGCTGGCCGTCGGCATCCTGATGTCGCTGTCGATCCACGTCGTGCCGGCGGTGCTGGGACTGCCGTTCATGTTCCCGCTGCTGCGGGCCCTGGCGGACATGGCCCGCCCGCGCGGAGCGGAGGGG
>CAZSYS010000540.1:0-1647 GCA_964611365.1 uncultured Planctomycetales bacterium | reverse complement strand
CTGGCCGCGGCGCTGCCGGCGGCCACCATCTGCCTGCCGGCCGGCGACGACCGTCCCGGCTCCCCGCCCGACGCCCCGCCGCCGCGAGCCTGAGCGGCACGCCGGACCTCACGGAGCCGGCGGCGTGTAAGGATTGAAGACACCGGTCGACAGAATCTGGCTGCCGACGGTCTGCAGCCAGCCCTGGTTCCCGCCCTGGGTGGCACGCTGGGTTTCGTCGCTCTTGCGGAAGTAGTAGTAACCCCATGGGTTGAAGGTCGTATCCGCGCCGAAGCGGAACACGAAGTTGCGCGCCACCCACTCCTCGAACCGCGTGTCCGAGGTGTGCGGCACCAGCAGCAGATCCCCGGCCGCCAGGGTGATGTCCGGGTCCTGGCCCTGCATCATCCGCGACAGGTCCAGCCGGACACGGATCACCTGACCGTCGGGGCGCCGCCGCACCAGCGTGGCCTCCTTCGGCTCAAACGCCAGGATCGGCCCGCCGGCCGCTCCGATGGCCTGCATCGCCGAAAGCGTCGCCGCCCGCGGCAGGGGTTGCGGCCCCGGTATGTTCACCAGCCCGAAGACGAACACCGCGTCGCTGGGCCGGCGGTCCACGATCAGCAGATCCGATTCGCCCACGCTGCCCAGCTTCGCCGCCTCGGCCAAGTCATGCGCCCGGCTCAGATCGTAGGTTACCGGGCGGTCCGGCGCCGACGAAGGAACCACCGTCACCCGCCCCTCGAACTCCGCCGGACCCCCGGCGGCCATCATCGCGTGCAGCACACTCATCCGATCCCGGCGCAGCTCCACGGTACTGGGCTGGGGTACGTCGCCCAGCACCACCACCGGCATCACCTTGGCCGCCGTCAGCTGCACGGTCACCTGCGTGTTCTTGATGTACTTGGGCGAGTACAGCCGCTGCACCTCGGCCTCGATCTCGTCCAGGGTCATGCCGCCGACCAGGACCGCGCCGATCGACGGCAGCGTCACCTTGCCTTCGTTGCTGACCCGCACCGTGTAGGCCGGCGGAAGCCCGACCGCGTCCAGCCCGGAGATATTGACCGTCAGAATGTCGTCCGAACCGACGCGATACGGCCCCTCCAGCCATGGCGTGGGGGGCGGCTCGGCCGGCCGGGTGGCCGCCGGCTGGGTCGTCGGAACCAGCGAACGGCCCTGCTCCAGGGCCAGAAACTCCTCGACCGAAAGCCGCGTGTCCTTGACGCACCCGCACACGCACACGGCCACCGCCAGCACGCCTGCGGCCCCGCCGAGCCATGCCCCGCTTCCGGCCCGCGCCGGACCGGACGCCGCGCGTTGCCTGCCGGCACCTCTCCATCCCTGTGCCATTCTCGCCTGATGAACCATGGCCCTGTCCCGCCTGGAAAGGATCGAATCGCAACCGCCGGCGCCGCGCCGAGGGAGCCGGTCTCGCCGGGCTCGATGGATGTGCACACGGGCCCCGACGGCATCGGCCGGCCGCAGGCCCCGCGGACCGCCGCGTCGCGGCGACCTGCACATCGCCTTGCGCCCGCCCGGACACGCCCGGCGATGATACCGGAAGCCCCCTTTGCCGGGAAGCGGGTCGGACGTCTGTTGCCCCGATCGCGACGCAGCTCTGCCCGCCCCCCTTCAGGATCGTCCGCCGACCCCGGACCGGTCTTCCCC
>CAZSYS010000539.1:0-1656 GCA_964611365.1 uncultured Planctomycetales bacterium | reverse complement strand
TTCGCCGGCGCCGGCGGTCACAGGCTGAACGGGCTGCTGCGGAGTCATGCCTTGCCTCCATCGACGGACGTGGGACCACCATCCGGCCTTGCGGTCGGACCCCGGCGACCAGCGTGCCGGTCGTCCGCTGCATTTTCCCGCCCGAGCCTGCATCGCCCGGCGGGCGAGCCTTTCTCCGGGACGTGATCTCCCCAGTATATCGGACCCGCCCGGCCGGGGCAATCGCCGGCGGAGCTCCGCCCCGGCCGCCGACCTCCCCCGGACGGCCCCGCCGGACCGACGCCGGATCCGCTGAATCGTTGTACCGGACCGGAGCCCGCGGTATGATGGAGAAGGAGGCGTCCGGCGTGACACCTGACGCCGACCTTCGGGAGCTCTCTGGGTCTCGCCCATGACCAACGACAAGCCGGATCGCCAGGGCCGGGCCGCGCCCCCGCGGGTCACCCTGGCCCATGTGGCCAGCCGGGCCGGCGTGTCCACCGCCACGGTCTCGCTGGTGCTCTCGGACCGCCAGGAGTACATCTCCCAGTTCCGCCCCTCCACGGTGGAAAAGGTCCGGCGCACCGCGGAGCGCCTCGGCTACCGGGCGAACATCTTCGCCTCCGGGCTGCCGGGCAAGGCCACGCCGTTCTTCGCCCTGGTCATCCGCGACCTCGGGCGGCTGGACACCTACTCCTGGCACGCCTGGGCCTTCGAGGGGGAACTGCTGGCCGGCATCGTCAGCGTCGCCGTCGGTGAGGGGCTGTATCCCATTGTGGCGACGCTGGACCACAAAAGCCCCGACTCCGGCGTTCGCTCCACCGAGCGGGTGATCGCCGGCGGGGTGCTCGGCTCCATCGTCCGCGCCCAGAACCCCCCGCTGGAGAAATTCCTCAGACAGCAGCTGCGCCGCAATCAGCGGATCGTGGTCATTTTCCCCGACCAGATCAAACGATGGAGCGAAAACGCCATCATCGCCGACAACCCGGCTATCGGACGCCGGGCGGGCCTGCTCCTGGCCGCCCAGGGCTGCCGCCGCTGGGTATTCGCACGCTACGACATCAAGGAGATGCGCGATTCCCACGCCCTGCGCCTCGAGGGGTTCCGGCAGGTCGCCGAAGAGGTCGGGGCGAAAATCGCGATCCTGCGCCTGCCGCGGGACGCCACCGAGGCCAACGGGACCGCGGCCCGGATCCGGCTGCCGCAGTGCGACGGCCTGTTCGCGGCCGACTCGGTGCTCTCCATCGGGGCGCTGATGGTCTGCCGCCGCGCCGGGCTGCGGGTCGGCAGCGACCTGCGGCTGGTCGGAGTCAACTGCTCGCGATGGAGCGCCGCCGACTGCCCCCAGATCACCTCGGTGGACATCTCCTGGCGAGAAGTCGGCGAAATCGCGATGCGCGAACTCATCCGCATGACCGAGACCGGCGAGCACCGCTTCACCAGCGTCCTGGTGGCCCCGCGGGTCGTGCCCGGCGAAACCTGCCCGGCCCCGGCCCCTCCCCCCACCCCCTGACCGCCTGTCGCACGTGAGTCACGCAAAGCGCCGTGGCGGCCGGCGCCCCTGCCGGCCGCCGAGCACGGCCTCGCATCGGCAACGCGCAGCGCCGTAGCGGCTGTTGGCAACGCGCAGCGCCGTAGCGGCCGGCCCCCGTGCCGGCCGTGCGCAAGAGTCCGCGG
>CAZSYS010000538.1:0-1677 GCA_964611365.1 uncultured Planctomycetales bacterium | reverse complement strand
AGCTGCTCGGTGGGCGGGAACATCAGCATGGTGTAGCAGCCGGTGTCGCCGTGGAACACCAGGTCCACCGCCCCGCGCCCGTGCCGGCGGCGCATGTAGGTCTCGTCGTTGAACCGCTTCTTGATGTCCAGCAGCAGGCTGGCCGAGTCGCGGTGCGGGCAGCCCGGGCAGAAGGTCGGCGTGCGTGCGGGAATGTCCGCGGCCACCGCGGCGGTGTCGGCGATGACCTTCAGCTCGAGGCTGATCTTCCTGGCGGCGGTCCGCGCCGGCGCCGCGTCGATCGCCCGCAGCAGCCGGGCCAGCCGCTCGGCCACGATCGAGGAGTTGAGGCCCAGAACCGACGGGAGCCCGGCGGCGCCGCCGGGGAACTGCTTGCCCCACAGGCAGGCCGTGCGGCCCGCGTCGCGCTGCCGCAGCCGCGTGGCCGTCTCGGCGATCTGATCCTCGATGAACGAACGCCGCTCCTCGACGACCAGCACGTGGCGGAAGCGGCGCAGGACCGCCTCGACGGCCTGCGTGTCCAGCGGGTAGGTGATCGCCAGCTTCAGCACCGGGACGCGGTCGATCAGCCCGAAATCCTCCAGCGCCTGGCGCACATACTGGGCGGCCAGCCCGCTGGTCACGATGACCAGCTCGTCGGTCCCCGGAACGTCCTGGAAGCGGTCGAGCTCCAGCCGGCGGGCCTCGCGCAGCAGGCGCTCGAAGCGCTGCGGCAGGTCCAGTTCGCGCCGCCCGGTCCGCGGCGGCAGCAGCACGCGGTTTTCCAGGTCGATCGCCGAGGTGTCGATGTCGAACGGCTGCACCGCGCTGGTCAGCGGATAGTGGTTCGGCCGGCACTCCACCGAACCTCCGCCGTCGGCCAGCAGGGTGGTGATCACATACCCGAGGTACAGGCCCGAGGCCTGCGACAGGCGGAACGCCGCCGGCACGTAGTCCTTGACTTCCTGCGGCGTGGACGGCTCGATCACCGGCACATACAGGTGGCGGAAGAGAAACCTCGAGTCGGCCGGGACCTGGGTGGACTCGCTCCAGGGGTCGTCGCCGGAGACGATCACCGCCCCGCCCGCGGGGTGCGACCCGGCGAGGTTGCCCAGCGCCAGGGCGTCGCTGGCCACGTGCAGCCCGACGCTCTTGAACACCGCCATGGCCCGCAGCGGGCCCATCTGCGAACCGTTGACCGCCGCGACCGCGTGAGCCTCGTTGTTGGAGATCCGCCCCTCGATGCCGTGCTCCCGCAGCAGCGGCGCGCAGTCCGCCAGCGTGTCGAAGAACGTGGCCACCGGCGATCCCGGATAGCCGGTCAGCAGGTGCACGCCGCCGTCGGCCTCCAGGGCTCCCTTGAACAGCAGCTCGTTGCCGTTGAAGAGCTCCACGCCGCTGCCGCGGACGAACCGGGTCAGTGCGCTCATGCCCGCATCGCCTCCAAGCCGGCACGGGACGGGAGGCGTGAACACGCCGTCGCCGCCTGTCGTGGGGTGTGCTGCACTTCGGGCACCGCCCGCCCCGCAGGTGCCGCCGCGCCGTCGGGGATTCCCCCGTCGGCGCTTCGACGCGCCGCACGGGGCCCCCGCACCTGAACCACAGATGATAGCCTCAGGAGGGTGACGGACCAAGCGCGGCGCTCCGCCCGCCGGCCGCCCATGCCCGCACCGCCGCCTGACCGCGGCCGCCATCGGG
>CAZSYS010000537.1:0-1685 GCA_964611365.1 uncultured Planctomycetales bacterium | reverse complement strand
CTCATGAGCCTGATAATCCTCACAGCTTAAGCGACAATGGCGCTCAAGGTTTTTACAAGGATCATAACGGTACGCTTTGGGTTGGAACCAGAAAGGGGCTTGACCGCTTTGATCCCCAAACGAAACAGGTTACTCATTTTTTCCACAACCCAAAGGATCCAGACAGCTTTGGCGACCTGAAAGCCCGTGCAATTTGCCAGGATCGTTTCGGCATGTTATGGATTGGCACGAACAAAGGCCTCGACCAATTCAATCCTTTCACCAAAAAGTTTACCCATTTTGTTCACGATCCGGAAAACCCTCACAGTCTTGGCGCCAATCTCGTGAATCTGATTTATGAAGACCGCGCCGGCACCCTCTGGATTGGAACTTTTGGCGGCGGGCTGAATCGGTTCGAGCGTGAAAAAGAGCAATTCACACGCTTTGTGTACGAGGCAAACAATCCCAACAGCCTCAATGACTATGCCGTCTGGGGCATTTGCGAAGATTCTCTGGAGCGCAATATCCTGTGGGTCGGCGCGAATGGCGTCAATCGCCTTGATCGCGACACCGGGCAGTTCACCCGCTTCATTCATGATCCGAAAAACCCTCGCAGCCTTAACCATAACTACGTCGGGCCGTTGCTCGTTGATCACAACTCAACGCTGTGGGTTGGAACTATGGGCGGTGGTCTCAATCGCTTTGATCACGAGACGGAACAGTTCACGCATTACACGACAAAAGACGGGCTTCCCGACAATCAAGTCTGCGGCATATTAGAAGATCATGCCGGACGCTTATGGTTGAGCACGAACAATGGCCTGTCGTGCTTTGATCCAAAAAGTAAAACCTTTCGAAACTACGATGTCACTGATGGGCTGGCCAGTAATTCGTTTCTTATGCCCAGCCAGCATAAGAGCGCTGAAGGTGAGATGTTCTTTGGAAGCGACAACAGCGGCTTTACAAGATTTCTTCCTGATAGCATCAAAGGCAATCCGTTCGTTCCGCCGGTGGTGATCACCGCTTTCAAACGCTATAACACCGACGATGCGGAAGGTGTTGCCATCGAAGAGAAGGGTATCGCAGCAAAGAACGCCATCGAGGTTTCATACAAAGACAACATCATTAGCCTTGAGTTCGCCGCGTTGAGTTATCGCAACACGTTCAAGAATCAATATGCCTACCAGCTTGAAGGCTTCAACGACAATTGGATTCAGCTTGGCACGAAGCGCGAAGTCACGTTCACGAATCTCGATCCGGGCGAATACACGCTGCGCGTGAAAGGCTCGAACAACGACGGCGTGTGGAATGAAGAGGGCACGTCGTTGCAGATTACGATCACGCCGCCGTGGTGGAAAACAAAATGGGCGTATGCACTTTACGTTTTACTGGTCACGAGTTTGTTGTATGGCAGCCGGCGGTATGAGTTGAGCCGCATGCGCTTGAAAAACCAACTGAAGCTGGAGCAAGTTGAAGCCGAAAAGATGAAGGAGTTGGATCATCTCAAATCGCGCTTCTTTGCCAACATCTCGCACGAGTTTCGCACGCCGCTCACGCTCATTCTCGGGCCGCTCGAACAATTGCACGCAGAGCAATTCAAAGGCAACCTCAAGGAAGTCTATGCGATGATGCTGCGCAACGGCCAACGCCTGCTGCGTTTGATCAATCAATTGCTCGATCTCGCGCGCCTCGAAGCCGGGCGCATG
>CAZSYS010000536.1:0-1706 GCA_964611365.1 uncultured Planctomycetales bacterium | reverse complement strand
GCTCATCCACATCCTCCTTTCGCAGGTTGCTTGGCGCAATCCCCGTTTCCGTACGCTGTTTCGTGGCGCGGTGATGCGAGGCGATGGCACTCCGCCCCCGACGGCCGGCACGGGGGCCGGCCGCTACGGCGCTGCGCGTGACTCACGTGCGGCCGGTGATCCGATCGACGGCCGGCGCAGAGGCCGGGCGCTGCGGCGCTGCGCGGGGCCGGGGCGTGCATGGTCGACCCGATCGATTGAACCGCGACGCCGCAAGCAAAGGCCCGACGTCGCAAACAAACCCCGACGCGGCAAACGAAGGCCCGGACAGTGCAGCCTCCTGATCAGGCTCCGCCGATGGTATCTTCCTCACGGCGACAAGGGAGGGCCTCATTCTCATCGCATTCAAGACAGCGTGCTCTGCACGGTCTGCGGCCGACGTTACCCGGGGGTGGTGAAGGTGAACGGAAGGCGGTCGGGATTCGGGGGAAGCTTCCATGGTCCGCAGGTCACGCTGAAGAAGTACCGGCCGGACGGGCGCAGGGCCTGCAGGCCCAGCACGTGCCGGGTGTTCCGGCCCCAGGCGGCCGCGGTCCGGTCGAGGGCGACGCTTTCACCGGAGGCCCGGACCAGGCCATAGTCGACGCGGGCTTCCAGCGGCAGCCGCGTATCGCAGCGCACCACGGCCCGGTCGCCGCGCACGGCCACCCGCACGTTGGCCACCTCCCAAGGCGTGAAAAACACCGGGCAGGTCGCCGGACCGAACCGCACCACCTCCGAGGTGGTCACGAGGCTGCGGCCGTCGTGGGCGTAGCAGATGCCCTCGCCCTGCAGTTCACCGGTCAGCGAGACCTCGACGGGCGTCTGCCGGAAGATGTCCTCAAACTCCGCGTCCGGCGGCAGCGTGAACTCGTGAGCCGAGAAGTAGCGGCGCAGGACCATCCGTCGGCCGGTGGGGTCGATCTCGCCGCCGGTGACGGTCGTCAGGGCCATGGCGGAAACGCCCAGGGCGGCGGTCAGGTCGTGAACCGGCCGAAGCACGTGGATGGACGGGTCGCCCCAGCGCGCGGCCGAGGCCTCCAGCTTGAGCACCCGGGCAACGCCGCGGTCGCGGGTGTCGCGTTTGGTGACGATGTACAAGTCCCCGGTGAACGGATGAACCAGCAGCGTCTCGGCGTCGAAACGATCATCGGGCCGGGCGGCGGGACGTGCGGGGTCGTCGGCCGCGGGATATTCGAAGCGCAGACGCTCCCACGGCACGGGGCCGAAGTCAGCCGGACTGCGCTGGCCGTCGAGCCGCGGCTCGGTGAACCGGTAGATGTACTTGTCGGCCCGGTCGCACGGCGGGTTGTCGCCGCCGTCGAGAATGTACAGCGTGCCGGCGGGACCGGCGGCGATGTCCTCCCAGTCGCGGTTGCGGGCCCCGTTCAGCTCCACGTGCCCCAGCAGGCGAACCCGGGTCGGGGCCTCCGCGGGCTCCAGCCGCAGGGCGTAGATCCTCGGCGGGCCCGAGTCGTTGTGGGTCCAGAAGACGCCGCGCTGCCGGCTGCCGGCCGCAAGACCGCTGGATTCGGGCAGGTCACGGCTGTCCAGCAGCCCGGCCAGGCGGTGCTCCCCGAATGCATCCGTGCGCCAGGGAAACGGCAGGCCCGGCAGCAGACCCGCGCAGCCGGACAGACCGGAGATCCACGCGGCCAGGAGTCGCCCGGCCCCCCGGCTGCCCGGCC
>CAZSYS010000535.1:0-1744 GCA_964611365.1 uncultured Planctomycetales bacterium | reverse complement strand
GCACCGCCGCGCCCGGCGCCGGCGGGCCCTCGAACCGGACGCCCAGGTCCTCGGCAAACAGCCGGGCGCATTTCTCCCCCAGCAGCACCAGCGCTCCGCCGGCGCGGACGTACTCCCGCACCGCAGCCACGAACGGCTCCTCGAGCCGGTGAGCGTCCGGCACCACCAGCACCGGATACTCCCTCAGCCGGCCGGCCAGCTGGTGTTCGGCCAGGACATCCACCGAGTAGTGCAGCTCCAGCAGGGCGTGCAGCGCGCCCTCCACTTCGGCGGTCGTGCCGTAGTAGGTGAACACCGCGTCCGAGCGGTCCAGCTGCGAGGCCGCCGACAGCAGCAGGGCCACCTGCGGAACCGTGGCGCTGCGGTGGCAGAAAGGCTCGCGCGGCCGGCAGAAGTCCGCCACCTGCCCCAGCTGCTCGATGATCGCCTCGTGCAGCCACCCCGACCGCGTGGGCTGGTTGTACACCTGGAAGCCGCCGCCCTGCATCAGCACCACGGCCGCCTCCTGATACAGGTGCGCGGGCGTCTTGAGGTTGTGGCCGGGATCCCCCGCCGCGTGCACGAAGCCCCAGGCCATCAGGTCCCACGGCATGCCCGTCGATGACATATACCTGGCGTCAAGCCGGGCCCGGTCCACCGACAGCACCGACGAGTAGTCGCCGGAGAGGAAATCAAGCCGGGCCCGCACCGGCACCGGAGCCATGACGGTGTACATCCAGTTGCTGGTCAGACGCACCCCCGGGCAGGCCGCATGCACCGCGTCCACCCAGCGGCAGAGGTAGTCTTCGAAGGCCTGGCGGTGAAACTGCTTCCAGGCCGGCCAGTCCGGCTCGTCGCGGCTCTTGGGGGCCTGCTCCCGGCCGGTCTTCCGCCGCCACGCGGCCAGCGCCGCCGGCGAGTAGTCGAGCCTCGCCGCCCAGCACTCCCCGTCCGCCCACACGCCGTCCAGCCCGTAGGCCCGGATCACCTCGACCAGCTGCGGAATGAGCGACTCGTCCACATAAGGGCCAAAGACGCTGTTGGCGTTCGGGTCGGGCGTGCCTTCTGCGTGGACCACCGCCCACTCGGGATGATGGGCGATGGCCGCCGTGTCCCAGACCCCGCTGAAATGCACATACAGCCCGATGCCCCGGGCACGCGTTTCCTCGCGCCACACCGCCAGGGCGTCCCTGACGATGCCCGGCGAGGGGAAGCCCACCTTCGTCGGGTAACCCGCGTAGCCGGCATGGCCCTTGCAGTCATACTGCACGTAGTCCGGCCTGACGCGGTCCAGGAGCCGGCCGACGTTCTCCTTGCGGACGTCGGCGCCCAGCACCGTGTCCTTCGCGTTGGGGTGCAGGTCAAAGTGCAGGCCGAAGAAAGCGGCCTCGCGCGGCCGCGGCGCGGCAGGCTCCCCGGCCTGCAGCGGGACGCAGGCCGCCATCAGCCCGAACAAACCCGTCACCCCCACGATCCGGCGCGCGCTTTGCACGATCGATCACCTCGCTGAAGGTTGCCCCCGCCCCGCCCCGCCGCCCGGAACCGGCCGGCCCGTCATCTGACGCAACCCCGCGCGGCTGAGCTTACCGGCCCGCCGGACCGGTGCCGACACCGCCGCCGTGGCCGGCAGGCCGGAACGAAATCCGCGCAGCCCGGGTCCGCCTCCCCGGCCGCGACCCGCGCGGGCCCTGAGGCTGGATTGCGCCGCGATTTTCGGTAACCTGTCGCCCACTCCCGCGCGCGAGCCTGCCCGGTCCCGGATCCG
>CAZSYS010000534.1:0-1749 GCA_964611365.1 uncultured Planctomycetales bacterium | reverse complement strand
GCCCCGGCCAGCGCTTCGACCTGCAGCGGCGGCACCAGCAGCCCGCAGCGGCCGTGATCGACCAGCTCGGGCAGGCCGCCGGCGGTGGTGACGACGACGGCGCGTCCGGCGGCCATGGCCTCGAGAATCATGTTGCTGGAGGACTCCCGCGGCGAACACAGGACGACCACATCCATGCCGGCGTAGGCCGGCCAGACGTCTTCGGTCGGGCCGGTCCAGGTCAGGCGGTCGGCCAGGCCGAGTTCCCGCGCCAGCCGTTGGAGGGCGGGGCGTTCGGGGCCTTCGCCGACCAGCACCAGCCGGGCCGGAAGGTCCGGACCGAGCCGGGTCATCGCATGCAGGAGCACGTCCAGGCGCTTTTCGCGGCCGATGCGGCCCACAAAGCCGATCACCGGTGGTCCGGCCGGCCGGCGGAGTTCCGGAGCCAGCGGCGGTGCGACCGCGTTGGGGATCACCCGCCCGGCGGCGTGCGGATACCCGTAGATGCGTTCGTAGCCGTCGCGGACGGCCTGGCTGTTGTACACCACGGCCCGGGCCAGAAGAGCGACCAGTCGCGTCCGCAGGATCGTCCGGGTGCGGTACAGACCCAGGCCCGGCACCAGGCCGAACAGGTGCCGTCGCGAGCCGTGATCCTCCGGCGGCCAGGGCATGGTCCTGTGGGTCACGACGACGGGCACGCCGGCCAGTCGCGCGCCGACGACGGCGGCCCGAAACGGCGTGTTGGACGACTGCACGAACAGGGCGACGTCCGGCCGCACGCGCCGAAACCAGCGGCAGCTTCTGCGGATGCGCGCCGGGCGGTATTCGCGGTCGCCGGCTCCGGTCGGATCGAGCCAGCCGACCGGTTCGACGCGCAGCCGGCCCGGGGCCGGGGCTTCGACGGAGCGGTAGATGTTCTCGCCGGAAAGGGCCACGGTGACGCGCCAGCCGGCCGAGAGCATGGCCTGGACGACAAAGCGGCAGGTGCGCTCCAGACCGCCGATGCCGCCGGGATGCCCGGCCACCAGGGCGACGTGCAGGGGAGCTGCATC
Organism: uncultured Planctomycetales bacterium; assembly: GCA_964611365.1. Lineage (GTDB taxonomy): Bacteria > Planctomycetota > Phycisphaerae > UBA1845 > PWPN01 > CALLOB01. Next base: position 718 of record CAZSYS010000534.1, on the reverse strand, counting down.
GGTCTGGCGGGTCATTCAGCGGGCCTCCGCAGCCGGGATGGCCTGGCCGGCCAGCCGGTCCCACAGCCGCACCACGCTCACCGGCAGCCGCGCCAGACGGCGCAGCCTGCGGATCTCGCGGTCCTGCGGCGCCAGGCGGGCCGCCAGGTCCAGCAGTGCCGGCCCGTCGCGTTCATCCCGCCGCCACCAGGCCTGGCGGGCGGCGGTCAGCACCGGTTCGACCATGCAGCGGCGGATCGACTCGGCCGGAAGGGCGTTGAACGCCTCGGGAAACGCGCGGCGGAATCCCTCCTGGGCGTTGAAGTGGCACAGGGCCCTCAGGCCCGGCCGGGCGGTGATGTTCCCGGCGTGGCGGGTGATGTGATAGAGCGGCTCGGGCAGATGGACGAAGTCCGCGCAGGTGGAGGCCGCCAGCCACATGGCGTAGTCCTCGGAGATCGGCAGATCTTCGCGGAAGTTGCCCAGCGCCAGGATCAGCTCGCGTCGCATCATCACGGAGGCGCCGCAGACGGGGTTGGACTCGAAGATCACCCGGGTGCACCGGCCGGTGGCCCGTCCGGCGTCGGCCCGGAGACGCGGGGGCCTGCGGCCGTCGAGCCAGCGGAGGGTGGCGCCGGTGTGCACGACGGTCTCGGTCCGCGCGCCCAGGAGCACGGCCAGCTGGCGTTGGTGCTTGGCCGGATGAACGACGTCATCGGCATCGACGAAAGCGATGTAC
>CAZSYS010000533.1:0-1759 GCA_964611365.1 uncultured Planctomycetales bacterium | reverse complement strand
GTCCGGTAGCCAGTCCCCCCTCGGTCGGATCGTGCATGGAATTCACTATTCCGGCTCGCTGAGCAACCTGGGCGTCGTGCACCACGCTGATGCCTGGATCGTGCAGAAAGCCCTGGCAGCGCACCACGTACTCGGGGGGGAAGTCGTCTTTGAGGTCGTCTGCCTTTTCTCGGGCGATGATTGCCGTACCTTCTACAGCCACCCCTTTGGTTAAGATGATATCATCTCCCACTCGCACCCCTGCGGTGGTTACGCACCGATCTGGAGCTACCTCACCCAACATCTGACCCACAACCACGGGCCGATCCAGGCCATAGGTGATCTCGGTATGGCCACCCACCAGGGTTACATCCAGTTGGTGGCATGCCCCGGCCATCTGGTCAAAGATGGCATCCACCAACTTTACGTCGGTCTTGCCTTCAGGTAACAGCAAGGTTGCCAGAAACCAGCGGGGTTGGGCGCCGGCACATGCCACGTCGTTGGCGTTGATGTTCACCACATACCAGCCGATTTCTTCGGTGGCAAACGTAATCGGGTCTGTTTTGGCCACCAGATAGCGATCCCCCATGTCAATGACCGCTGCGTCCTCACCCACCCGGGCTCCGACGACAAGCCTGGGGTCGTAGCGGGCATGTTTTGCCAACAGGCGGGCCAGGTGTTCAGCCGGCAGTTTACCAATGGGGATAACGTCATGCATAGGACACCTCTGGGTGGATTAGGTGACCGGGCTATACACACCCGTGTGCGGGTATTACACAAACAAAGGACCTCTCCCAGGTGGAAGAGGCCCCCTGTTGCGCCGTAGCGTTACCGGTTAACCGGAGGTGACGCTACGGCGCTCGGACTGCTACTACAATGGTCCATTAGCATCACCTCCTTGTCCTAGGATAGCTGTATCAGGACGAGAGAGGTGTTCTCTTGTCGCGAATATTATCTCACAAAAGTCGTTTGTTGTCAATATCAATAGGAATATTTTACTCCTATTTCCCGGCGGCTTCGAGGAGAGAATTCTGTTCAGGAGACGTACTGAGTCTGGAAACGAGACGCGGTCGCGTCCATGTTTTTGAAAGAGCGGGTAAGGGGATTCGAACCCCTGACATTCAGCTTGGGAAGCTGACGTTCTACCACTGAACTATACCCGCAGTGTCCATCGCGTCTAACAACCCGCCTGATGTCAAAATTATATCACAGCCGCAGGTCGGTAGCAAATTATAATATCCCAGGCAAGACTCCAAGGGATTCGTAATCCCTTTAGGGTATCAGTTGTTTGACAAAGAAAAATCCAGATGTTAGAATAGATATTGCTTGGCAGCCGGTTGAGGGATGCCAGCATGGATGGGCCGTTAGCTCAGACGGTAGAGCACCTGCCTTTTAAGCAGGGTGTCGTGCGTTCGAGTCGCACACGGCCCATTTTTTTTGTGCCATATCCATCAATCTGTTTTGAGGTATAGTGTGTATGCAACCCCGTGTTGAGATTCTGTTTCCCCATTCCCGCGTCAGCGGCCTTAAGCGTTTGCATGACGAAGAATGGCAGACCCTGGTCGAGCGGATCGCGGCCCTACCGGAGACGCATCCAGATGCGCTTGCCTTTTCGTACATGATGATCAAGTTGTGTGACTGCTTGAACTGCGATTTAGCCAGCTACAAGGCCTCGCTGGGCTGCAGCGCCTGTTCTCAGCGCACCATCCGGTCCATTCATGCCAGCGATAGGTTCTTACTCAGGCAGTTTGAAAAGGCACGACAGGAGATCAATACTTAC
>CAZSYS010000532.1:0-1760 GCA_964611365.1 uncultured Planctomycetales bacterium | reverse complement strand
GCGCAGGGCCTCGCGCACGGCCGCGGGCACCGCCAGGTCCGCCCGCAGCGTGCCGTCGCGCACGTCGCGGATGATCCCGGCGGTGTGCTCGGCCCCGGCCCGGGCCAGCTTGAGCTGAGTGGCCGGGCTGGCGGTGATCAGGAAGGCCACGTCCGCCGGCAGGGCCAGGCGCATGATCGTGTAGTACTTCGAGGCCGGATCCTCGATCCGCGACAGGCATTCCGGGGTCACGTAGTACTTGCGCACCAGCCGCTTCTGGGTGGCGGCCATCAGGCCGGTGATCGCCCCGCAGGGAATGCCCGCGGCCGTCCGGCTTTCATCCATCCGCGAGGTCACCTGCACGATGCCCCGCAGAAACGCCTCCGGGTGGTCCAGGAGGGCCTTGATGCCGAAGGCATTCCAGCCCCGCCGGTAGTCGGCCAGGAAGCGGCCGGTCACCGGGATGTACTTGGGCTCCTGCGTGGTGCCGCTGGTCAGGGCGAACATCAGCACCCGCTCGCGGGGACCGAACAGGGCCCCCAGGTCGCCGGCCTTGACCCTTTCGATCCACGGCCGGTGGCCTTCATAATCGCGGATCGGAACCCGGCGGACGAAATCGGCCGCCGAGCTGATCCGGTCGAAGCCGTGCCGGCGACCGAAATCGCTGTCGGCGTTCGCCCGGATTCTGGCCCGCAGCACCTGCTCCTGCACCGCTGCGGCCCGCCGCGCCGCGGCGGTGAAGCGGCGGTAGACGTCGCGGGCGTGCCACTTCGCCGGGCACAGAAGCAGACGATCCCACAGACTCGGCCGGGGCATGACCCCGCATGCTAGTGGCCGACCCGGAAAAACGCTAGCCGCGCGGGGCGCGGCTCGCGGGCGGGCGGTGATGCGCGGCCCTCTCGGGGCGGCGCGTTTACCTGACGTCCTTGAAGTAGGCCTTCGAGCCCTCCACGTCGGGTTTCATGGTCTTTTCGCCGGGCTTCCAGTTGGCCGGGCAGACCTCCCCGTGTTTGGCCACATACTGGTAGGCCTGGATAAGCCGCAGAGCCTCATCCACGTTGCGGCCGACGCCCAGATTGTTGACCGTGTAGCTCTGCAGGATGCCCTTGTCGTCGATGATGAACAGGCCGCGGGCGGCCACGCCGTCCGGCAGCAGAACCCGGTACGCATCCGCCGCATCCTTGTTCAGATCGCTCAGCAGCGGGTACTTGATCTCGCCCAGCCCGCCGGCGTTCCGCGGCGTGTTCTTCCAGGCCAGATGCGTGAACTTGCTGTCGATCGACGCGCCCACCACCTTGGCCCCGATCTTCTCGAACTCGTCGATCCGGTCGCTGAAGGCGATGATCTCGGTCGGACAGACGAAGGTGAAGTCCAGAGGGTAGAAGAACAGCACCACGTACTTGCCCGTGAACTTCTGATCCCCGACGGTCAGAACGCCGTTCTGGTAGCTCAGCTCCACAAACTGGCCGCCGACCACCGCCGGGCCCTTGAACGCCGGGGCCGGCTGTCCGACCTGCAGCACCGGCTGACAACAGCTGCCACCCACTTCGTGCATGAACAAGCCTCCTTAAACATGTGCGGAGGTGCCGCGCCGGCACCTCGGGTTTCAGGGATTCCTTGCCCGGGATTCTAGCGCACCGCCGGCCGGCCGGCCACCCCGGCAAGTCCCGTTTCCGGGAGGAGTGCGTCCCGCCCGGGCGCCGGGGACCCGCCCGCTGCTGCGACCGCCGCCCGCTTGCGGCTCGCCGCGGCGAGGTCGCACCGGCCGCGCGGTTCTGCCG
>CAZSYS010000531.1:0-1788 GCA_964611365.1 uncultured Planctomycetales bacterium | reverse complement strand
GGACATGATAGAGTCCCGGCCCGGCGGACACAAGCCGTCGGTGCGGCGGGAACGGCGGCCCGGCGGATGCGGCCTGGGGGCCGGTCTCGCGGCCGGCGAGCGGGCTTCGGGAGGCCCCGATGGCGGCGGGTCGCGGCGGTCAGTACGCCTTGGCGAAGACCACGCGGCGGCGGCTGGGCTGTCCGCTGATGATACAGCGTCCGTCTTCCTCCGGGGCCTGCAGCGGGATGCAGCGGACGGTGACGTTCAGGTCGTTGCGGAGCTGTTCCTCGACCGCCGGGTCGCCGCCGAAGTGGCACATCGCGAAGCCGCCGTGGATCTCGGGCTTCTCGGGGTCGGCCGGGGTGAAGAAACGGTAGAGATCCTCCTTCGAGTCGATCGGAACGGTGTTTGCCTCGCGGAAGGCCTTCGCCCTGGCCAGCAGTCCGGCCTGGATCTCGTCGAGCAGGGCCGGCAGGCCGGCGACGAACGCGGCCCGCGGCATGCCGACCCGGTCCTTCGGTTCGCGGTCGCGCCGGCCGACGAAGACCGAATCGGAGGCGATGTCCCGCGGCCCGACTTCCAGCCGCAGCGGGATGCCTTTCTTGATCCACGACCAGGTCTTTTCGCCGCCGCGTCCTTCCCGGGCGTCGAGCTCGACCTCGACCGGCCGGCCGTCGTAGTGCACGGTGCGCAGTTCGGCGGCCAGCTTCTGGCAGTAATCCAGGACCTGGGCGCGGGTCTCCTCCTTATGGATCACCGGGAGAATGACCACATGCGCCGGGGCCAGCCGGGGCGGCAGGACCAGGCCGTCGTCGTCGGCGTGGGTCATGATCATTGCCCCGATCAGACGCGTGGAGACGCCCCAGGAGGTCGTCCAGGCATGCACCAGCTGCCCGTTCTCGTCGAGGAACCGGATGTTGCAGCCCCGGGCGAAGTTCTGGCCCAGGAAGTGCGACGTGCCGGCCTGCAGGGCCTTGCGGTCCTGCATCATGGCCTCGATGCAGAAGGTGCTGACCGCGCCGGGGAAGCGCTCGCCCTCGGTCTTCTCGCCCCGGATGACCGGCATGGCCATGTAGTCCTCGGCGAATCCGGCGTAGACATCGAGCATCCTGAGGGTCTCGGCCATGGCCTCCTCGGCGGTGGCGTGGGCGGTGTGGCCCTCCTGCCAGAGGAACTCGGCGGTCCGCAGGAACAGGCGGGTGCGCATTTCCCAGCGGACCACGTTGGCCCACTGGTTGATCAGCAGCGGCAGGTCGCGGTAGGACTGGACCCACCGGGCGAACATCTCGCCGATGATGGTCTCGGAGGTCGGCCGGACGATCAGCGGCTCCTCCAGTTCGCCGGTGGGGCGCAGCCTGCCGTCGGCGGTGGCCTCCAGCCGGTGGTGGGTGACGACGGCGCACTCCTTGGCGAAGCCCTCGACGTGCCGGGCCTCGCGTTCCAGGAAGCTGACCGGAATGAACAGCGGGAAGTAGGCGTTGCGGTGGCCGGTGGCCTTGAACATCCCGTCGAGCACCCGCTGGATGTTCTCCCAGAGCGCGTATCCCCAGGGCTTGATGACCATGCAGCCGCGGACCGGGGAGGTCTCGGCCAGGTCGGCGGCCCTGATCACCTGCTGGTACCACTCGGGGTAGTCCTCCGCCCGGGTGGGGGAGATTGCGTGCTGGGTCCTGTCGGCCATGGGGTGCTTCTCTCGCAAGCAGGCCGGCGCCGCCGGCATGTCCGGGTCCAACGAGCCGGCGATTCTACTGAAACGCGGTCCGATCCCCAAGCGGCGCGGGCCGAAAGCCGGAGAGCCTGCAAAGG
>CAZSYS010000530.1:0-1789 GCA_964611365.1 uncultured Planctomycetales bacterium | reverse complement strand
GCAGCAGGGTCAGCCCGGCGGCGGTCAACGGCAGGGCGCCACGGCGCCGGCCGCGGCGGTGAAAGTGATCCCGTTGTCGTCGGTGCTCGACGCCCGCCTCAGGCGCCGGCGGCCGGGCCCGGCAGGCGGGCCTCGGCGGCAACCTCGATCGATTCCGGCTGCAGGCCGATGACGTCGATGCTTCGCCACGCGCCCCGCCGCCAGCGGATCCAGAAGGTCAGACCCACCACGATCACGAACAGCGTCGCGAACGCCCAGGGCCCCAGCGACCCCAGGTCCGGGCGCAGCCGGCCGATCAGCAGGCCGCAGGCGATCATGATCGTCCAGGCCTGCAGCGCCCCGACGACCGCCGGCCAGGTGGTGTCGCCGGCCCCGCGCAGGGCGTGGTTGTAGGTGATGGCCACGGCGTCGAAAACCTGAAACACGGCCGCAAAGACCAGCAGCCGCACGCCCAGGTCGATCACTTCGGGGTCCTGGCAGAACAGCCGCATCAGCGGCTCGCCGAAGGCCACGAACACCACGCCCATCAGGCCCATGTAAAGCACGTTCAGGACCGCCCCCAGCCCGGCCCGGCGGCGGGCCAGGTCCGGCCGGCCCTCGCCGATCGATCGCCCGACCATCGTCGAGACCGCGTGCCCGATGCCGATCGCCGGCATGAACGACAGCTCCGTGAACCGCCAGACCGTGCCGGTGGCCGCCAGATGCACCGTGCCGAACATCCCGATGATGGCCACCAGGAACACCGCCCAGGCCCCGATGTCGGCGACCAGCGAAACCCCCGCCGCCCAGCCGACCCGCAGCAGGCGTCGAGCCTTGTCGGCGTCCCAGCCCCAGGTGCGCCGGGCCTGGTACCTTTCGGCCTCCGGGCCCAGGCACATCGCCCACATCAGCCAGGCCAGCCGGAAGAAGGTGGCGATCGTGGTTCCCCAGGCCGCCCCCTCCACGCCCATGGCCGGCAGTCCCCAGCAGCCCAGCACCAGCCCGTAGGTCAGCACCGCGTTCAGGAGGTTCGAGCCGATCGACGAGTTGGCGTTGGGCCAGGGGCGGTGGATGCCGATGAAATAGTGCCCCAGGGCGGTTCCCGCGCCGGCCGCGCCGAGGCTCAGCAGCCGCACGCGGGTGTAGACGACCTCCATCTGCTGCACCGCCGGGTCGTGCCCGAAGAGCCCGTAGATCGCCGGCATCAGCGGCCACAGCAGCACCGCCAGCAGCCCGTAGAGCATGCTGATCCAGAAGCCCTGCCAGCCGTAGACCGAGCAGTCGCGCAGGCGGCCGGCACCCAGCGACTGGCTGACCACCGTCGTCGTGCAGAGCATGGCCCCCAGCAGGAAGCCGAAGATGGCGAAGTACATCAGGCCCGCCGACGACACCGCCGCCTGGGCCGCGGAGGCGTCCGGCAGCCGCGAGACGATCCAGTAGTCCACGAAACTCATGACCGTCTGCGAGAGCGTGCCGGCCACTCCGGCGGCGGCCAGACTCAGGAGGTGGCGCAGATCCGCCGTCCAGGCCGGACCTGCGCAGGCACGCCCCGACGCACGCTCCGTGCCGGGACCGGCGGCGTGGTTGCGGTTGATCCCGTCCTGGCCGGCTGTGGATTCCATGCGGGACGCGCGGGAGGGGCAAAGCCGCCCGGCCCCCGGCGGGCAGTTCGACATCGGCCGCCGGATATCACCGGCTTCCGGAAGGCGGTTCGTCAGAGGCCGCCGCTGTCAATGACCACGGGGATGGCCGTTGGAGTCACCTTAATGTCACCACGTCGGCCGCCGCCGCCGGAACCCGGATTGGCCGC
>CAZSYS010000529.1:0-1820 GCA_964611365.1 uncultured Planctomycetales bacterium | reverse complement strand
GCCGCATCCTCTGCGTCCGGCCGGAGCCCGGCGGACCGCGACCCGACGTGCCCGATCTGTTCTGGTGGAAACTGCCCAACGACCGGCAACTGCTGTGCGCCTGGCCGAAGAGCGGCAACCTCCTGTCCGTCGATGAAAGCTCGTGGCGCCACCGGCTGGTGATCGGCTCTCCGTCTGCCCTAAAGCAGCTTCGGTCGCTGGCGCGCCATTTCGAGCCGCTGTCGCTGCGCTGGACGCGCCTGGAGGAGTTCGCCGATGCGGTGATCCGCGATCACGGGCCGCGTCTGCCGGTGGTGGACAAGGAACTCGCCCCACCGTCGCCCGGCATGCCCGATCTGGAGGCCGCAGGGACGGCGCGATGGGCGACCGAACGCCTGGCCGCGGCCGAGACGCTGGCATCCCTGGCCGCCTGGGCGCAACAGCACCCGGTTCCGGCCGAGGCGACCGACCGGGCCTCGATCGCGCACGCCCTGTTGCTCTCGGCCGCCGCGGGGCGGGAGCTGCCGGAGGCCCGGCAGACGCCGCGCGGCGCCGCCGATGCCGCCGGTGGCCTGGCCGACGGCGTCGAGGTCCAGGCGGCGCTGAATCTGGCACGCCGGGTCCTGACCAGGCGCGGAACCGCCACCGTGCTGGTGCTCAACACGCTGCCGTGGGCCCGCGGCGGGCTGGTGCGGATGTGGGATCACAACCTGCCGGACGGTCCGTTCGAGCTGATCGATCCGACCACCGGCGGAAGCGTTCTCTACGAACGCCGCGACGGCACGATCGAATTCATCGCCCCCGGAGTGCCCGCCTGCGGCTACCTGGCGCTGGAGGCACGTCCGGTGGAGCGGCGGATCGAGCCCGGTCATGCCGTGGACTGGAACGCCGCCCGCCTGACGCTGCACAACGAGGTCTATTCGCTGCAGTTTCACACCGCCGGCGGGCTGTGCCGCTGGCACGACCGGTCCATGTCCTGCCAGTGGTGCTCGACCGAGGCGCCCTTTCCGATGGGCGCGGTGGTGCCCGATCCCCCGGTGCGGGCGCGACGGACCGCGGCCCGCCCCGTTCCGCTGCTGACCCCGCTGTGCTCCCGCGTGCTCGTGGACGCCGCAGGCCCGGCCGGCCGCTACCGCACCACCTTCACCCTCTATCGCGACAGACCGGAGCTGCACGTCCGCATCGAACGTCCGGCGGCAGGCCCGGCGGGCCGTGGGCGGCCCCACGCGTTCTTCGGCCTGCTCGGCGAATCACCGTTCCTGCTGATCGACCGCGTGACGCACGTGATCGAGCCCGGGCAGGATCTTTTCGGTACAAATCAGCCGCCGGCCATGGCCGTGTGGCGCGGACTGCGGGTCGAAGGTTCCCATGCCGGGATGAATGTCTTCTCGCTGGACGCCCCCTGGATCGGTTTCGGTCGGCCGGCCGTGCCCGACCCGGGAGTAGCCGGTGCGCCATCCCGCCCCGGGGTCCGCCGGACGCCACATAAGGACGCCCACGCCGGCCGGCTCTACGTCGCCCTGCCCCACCGACCGGCCCGTCCGTCGGCCGCCCGGTTCGTGCTCCAGCCGACCGGCAACGACGCCTGGGACGGCCGGCTGGCGGTGTCCGGGGCCGAGTTCCACCGCCCGCTGGTGGCCATCGCCTTGCCCGGCGAGGCGCGGGCGCCGTCGGCGTCGCTGCTGGCCATCGAGCCTTCCTGCGTCCAGCTGGAGACCCTCAAGCCCGCCGATGACGGCCGGGGGTTCGTGCTGCGGCTGTGGAACGCGGACGTCGATCCGGTGACGGCCCGGATCACGTTTCCGGCAGCGACGAGCGCGGCGAAATTGTCCTGGAACGCG
>CAZSYS010000528.1:0-1827 GCA_964611365.1 uncultured Planctomycetales bacterium | reverse complement strand
GCTAGGGGGCGTGGGCAGGCCAGGCGGCGCGGGCAGGCCAGGTGGCGTCGCCGGGTGGCGGAGCGGTTGAGCGGTTGTGCGTGGGGGGAAACGGGCGTCGGGGCGGCAGGCCGACTGAGGTCGGGGGGACACGTCGGAGCGGCGCGAGGCCCTGCGTCGGGGCGGTGGGCGGATACACATCGAGGCGAGGGACGAGTCTGCGTCGGGCGGCGGACCGCGGCAACCCGGGCCATCCGCGGCCGCGCAGCGGGCCGGTCCATGCGCAGTCTGGCAGTGGGCTGGTCTGGCAGCGGCCGGGAAGCGGGCCGGTCCATGCGCAGTCTGGCTGCAGGTTGGTCCGTCGGCAGTCGGGCAGCAGCCCGGTTCGGCGCGTTGGCGGGTCGGGCGGTTGAACTCGGCCGTCCTTTGCGGGACAATCCGGACCGCCGCCGATCGTTTTGAGGGCCGGGTCCCATGCAGTGGAGGCCGCGGCCAACGGGTCAGGACCGAGAGGTAGCAGCCCAGCCGCTGTCGCCAGGTGCCGTGGTCAACCTGGCCCTCAATCCGATCGGCGGTCTTCCTGCCCGGCCGGCGGCGGGCCGGGCGCGGGGCTGGCGGAGTCGGCGGGTATCGCGATGGCCTACACGGTTCTGGCGAGGAAGTACCGCAGCTGGACGTTCGACGAGCTGGTCGGGCAGGAGGCGGTGGCCCGGACGCTCAAGAACGCCATCCTCAGCGGCCGGCTGCACCACGGCTACCTGTTCTGCGGCACGCGCGGGGTGGGCAAGACCTCCGCGGCCCGGGTGCTGGCCCGCTCGCTGAACTGCCTGTCGGTCCAGGCCCCGACGATCGATCCCTGCCGGCGCTGCGAGTCCTGCACGGCGATTGCCGAGGGGCAGGACGTGGATGTCCTGGAGATCGACGCGGCCAGCAACACCGGTGTGGACAACATCCGGGAGCTGCGGAGCAACGCCGTCTACCGGCCGGCGCGGGCCCGGTTCAAGATCTACATCATCGACGAGGTGCACATGCTCAGCACGGGCGCGTTCAACGCCCTGCTGAAGACGCTGGAGGAGCCGCCGGCGCACGTGAAGTTCATCATGGCGACCACCGAGCCGCAGAAGGTGCCGGCGACGATCCAGAGCCGCTGCCTGCGTTTCGACTTCCGCAGCATCGGGGCCGAGCGGATCGCGGCCCACCTGGCGTGGATCGCGGGGCAGGAGGGCGTTCAGGCGGACGAGCAGGCCCTGCGGCGGGTGGCGAGGCTGGCCAACGGCTCGATGCGCGACGCGCTGTCGCTGCTGGACCAGCTGATGTCGATCGGGGGCGAACGGATCACCCCGGAGCTGATCGAGGACATCCTGCCCTCGCCGCACGACGAGATGCTGACCCGGATGATCGGGTGCATGGCCGACCGCGACCCGGCCGGGGCGCTGGCGGTGCTGGATGAGTGCCTGAATGCCGGCTACAGCCTCGATCGGCTGGCGGAGCTGCTGGCCGAGCAGATCCGCACGCTGATGGTCCTGAGGGTCTGCGGGCCCGACAGCGGGCTGGTCGATCTGCCGGCCGGAGCGGCCGCGGGGCAGGCGGAGCTGGCCGGGCGGTTCGACGCCGAGGCGTACGTGTACATGATCGCGGTGCTGGAGGAGCTGCGCCGGACGGTGCGGTCCAGCTCGCTGGGACGGGCGGTAACCGAGGCGGCGCTGGTCCGGCTGTGCGGGGATGTCACTTACGCGCCGGTCCGCCGGCTGCTGGAGGGGCTGGGCGAGGCCGGAACCGCTCCGGAAGCCCCGGCCGCCGGTTCGGCCCCCGGCCGCGGGGCCGGCGCGGGTGCTCCCGGCGCCGGGC
>CAZSYS010000527.1:0-1841 GCA_964611365.1 uncultured Planctomycetales bacterium | reverse complement strand
CAAAGTGGTTGGCCACCCTCAGCCGCGCACCGAGGTCACCTTCCGTCTGCGCGATGCAGCCGATAGCAATCAGACTCACGAAATCACATTGAGTCTGGAAGAACTGCGCTCTATGAAGAAGAACATTCGCAGAGGGCAGGCCAACCCCGCATGGCCGTCAGATCCAGATGTCTGGACACAGTGGGGTTGGGATTATAGCGATGCTTCAATTATTTGGACAGACAAGGCTACCAACCCGGGCGTGTGCGTGGTGGATACGGGAGTGGATGGCAAACATCCCGATTTGACCGGGCGGGTGGTGTCAGGATACGATTTTGTCAACGAAGACACCAACCCCGCCGATGACAACGGCCACGGCACACATCTTGCCGGCACCATTTCGGCCCTGATGAACAACAAAAAAGGTTTTGCCGGCATCTCGACCGCCAAGATTGTGCCGGCCAAGGTGCTCTCGGCACAGGGCTGGGGCACGGCCTTTGATATCGCCCAAGGCATCGTCTATTGCGCCAATCGCACAGATATCAAAATCATCAACTTGAGCCTGGGCGGTGGCGCAGCCAGCCTCACCGAGTATAACGCCCTGGATTACGCCATCAACACGAAAGGCAAACTGGTGGTAGCCGCGGCTGGAAACAGCAGTCTGGCATACATGGATGTGTCGAATCCCCCAGATGGTATCGTTGACCAGCCTGCCTCTTTCCCGGCCGGCTGGGCTGTGAATTGGGTGTGTAAAGATGGTACGCTGGCGCCGAGCGCACCCAGCATCGCCGATTGTGCGAGCGGCAACGCTAATGCCCTGGCCAATGGCCTGATCTCGGTGGGCGCTGGAAACTGGTCTTTCTGGAATGATGTTAATTCTGACGGTCTGGTTTGGGTGGATACAAACGGCAATGGCGCCGAGCCTCCCGACGACACTGATCCTACCTACTGGGACGAGCATTTCCAGCCATGGGATTGCGCCACCGAGTTCTCCAACTACGGCGCCTGGGTGGAGATCATCGCGCCAGGCAAGGACATCTACTCCACCGTGCCGGTCAGTTACAACTATTACGACAAATACTTCTGGGACGCTGACCCGGATGGCGACGGCTATGACTGGTGGAGCGGCACCTCGATGGCCACGCCGCACGTGGACGGCGGAGCTGCCCGCGTTTGGAGCGTCTTCCCCACCGAAACCAACTTCCAGATCGAAACCCGCCTGGCGCATGGCGGCATCAGCATGCCCTGGCACCAAATTGCTGTGGATCCAAACATGAGCAACGCCTGGCAGGGCTACAACGACAGCGGTTATCAGGGCGAAGCGCCCTTCTGCTGGCCGGATAACACTTTTGGCGGCCTCTACGATATGACCAATGTACCCTACCTGGACGTGGCTGGCGTGATGGGCCGCACTGCCATCTGGCAGCCGGTTTCCGAAGCCATCACCGGCCTACCGCTGGAGGGCGCTACAGTGATGGCCTATAGCGGCACGACTCTCAAAGACCAGGCCATCGTCAGCCGCGACAACCGCTGGGTGGCGCTGATCAACCTGCCGGCATCGCTGACCTATACCATCAAAGTCAACAAGGCTGGTTATACCTCTGGGGCGGTGGATGTTTACCCGGGCATAATCTGGAACTGTTGGCCAGGGTGGGGGGGATGTAATTTGTTTACGCTTAGCATTCCGCCGATGGGCCGCATCACACCCGTGGCTAACTGGCGCATAAGCGGTACCGACCTTGATCTCTACACTTGGCTGCCGACCGTCAGCAGTCCCGGCGGAGTGGTGGGTGCGGCATACTCTGGTCATCCACAAGATCTTGGCAATGGTGAATTGTCGGACTTCCCGCGCGCCCGCTGGA
>CAZSYS010000526.1:0-1857 GCA_964611365.1 uncultured Planctomycetales bacterium | reverse complement strand
GAAGTCGCCGACAAGGAATTCCTTGTCCTCGTCGGTCCCTCTGGCTGCGGCAAATCGACCAGCCTGCGGATGCTGGCCGGCCTGGAAGAGATCTCCGACGGCGAGATCTGGATTGGCGACCGGGTGGTGAACAACATCGCCCCCAAGGACCGCGACATCGCGATGGTCTTCCAAAGCTACGCGCTGTACCCGCACATGACCGTGTTCGACAACATCGCGTACCCTCTCAAGTTGAAGAAAGTGCCCAAGCGCGAACAGAGGGAGCGCGTGCAACGCACGGCGGACGCGATGGGCATCGGCCACTTGCTTGACCGGCGGCCCGGACAGCTCTCCGGCGGCCAGCAGCAGCGCGTGGCTTTGGGGCGCGCACTGGTCAAAGAGCCGGACGTGCTGCTCTTCGACGAGCCGCTGTCGAACCTGGACGCCCGGCTGCGTCTGTCCACGCGCGGCGAGATCAAACAGCTCCAGAAGCGCCTGGGCATCACCGCTATCTACGTCACGCACGACCAGGTCGAGGCGATGACCATGGCCGACCGCATCGCCGTCATCAATCTCGGCAAGCTGCAAGCCTTCGACACGCCCGAAGACCTCTATGACCGCCCCAAGACGCTGTTCATCGCCGGGTTTGTGGGCAACCCGCCCATGAACTTCCTTAACGTCGAAGTGAGGCAAGACGGAGGCGTCTTCACGGCGCGCAATCACACCTTCTGCCTGAACGTTCCGACGGAGCGCGGGGAGAAGGCCGCCGGGCACGCGGGCAAAGTCATGCTGGGCATCCGCCCGGAGGACATCAGCGTGGCATCCGACGGCGAACTGGACAGCGAGGTGGTGGTGGTTGAGCCGCTGGGACGCGACGACCTGCTCGATGTCCGCGTGGGCGACAGCATCCTGTTCGTGCTGGCCGACCCGCACCTGCGCATCCGCGCGGGCGATAAGGTCAAGCTGCACGTCAATACCGCGCGTATCCAGTTCTTCTATCCACAGACCGGGCGTTCCCTGTTGTGGAGCTAGGCCCCATTGACCACGACCGACAACCTCACCACCCTTGACCGGACGACGCACTCGGCGGAAGATCACGTGCTGGCTCTGCGCCACGCGCCGCGCATTCGCTTCGACGCCCGCGAGCCGTTCTTGCCATCGGTGGTGGGCTACACAGTCTTTCGCAGGCAAGCGCCGTCGCCGTCGTTCCCGCGCCAGATCACCATGCCATCCGGCGTCGCCCACGCCATCGAGTACGCCGTCTGGTGGGACTGGGATATCCAACACCTCTACGAACTGGAACACATCTGGGTTTACCTGGATGTGGACGAGAGCGTGGTCATGGGTGAAGCGAGCTGGCACGGTGAATACTACCCCATGGTGGATGAGCAAGGCGCGCTGCCCATTGAAGATGGCCGCCTGACCGTTTACTCCGAACCCGGCAAACACGCTTTCGCGCCATCCCCCCGCCGGCTGCTCGACAGAGCGGACATCACCCGGCGTAGCTGCGGGACCCACGCCGGACGCATGGGTGTCCACGTAACCCCGCTGTTCGACGGGATCATCCACGAGCGCAAGCCGCTCGCCAACCGCCTCGTCCACACGTACCTGGAACGCTTGGCCTTCACGCCATCTTACGACTTCTCGCGCGTCGTTGATCTGGACTCGTGCGTCTTCGTCCCCTGGAAGAACCTGTTCGACTGGATTCCCGGTCAGGTCGGCTGGTGGGTGAAACGGCTGCGCGCGACCATCCCCCCGCACCAGCAGCGCAGCCTGCGGATCGCCCATCGCGGCGCGTCGGCCTATGCGCAGGAGAATTCGTTGGCGGCCTTCCACAGGGCCGCCGAACTGGGCGCGTACATGGTCGAGATCGACATC
>CAZSYS010000525.1:0-1861 GCA_964611365.1 uncultured Planctomycetales bacterium | reverse complement strand
CCGGCGCCGGGCGGGGGGCCGCAGGCGGGGCGGGGCGGGCGGCGCCCGGTCCGATGGACCCGGTCGATCTGCCGGGCGTGCAGAACATTGTGGCCGTAGGGGCCGGCAAGGGCGGCGTGGGCAAAAGCACGCTGAGCGTACTCCTGGCGACCGGCCTGGCCAGAACCGGCTTGCGGGTCGGCCTCCTGGACGCCGACGTGTACGGCCCTTCGATCCCCAAGATGCTCGGCCTGGAAGGGGCCGTGCCCTCCATGGCCGGCGACCAGACCATCCAGCCCATCGTCGCCGGCGGGCTCAAGGTCATCAGCATCGGCTTCTTCCTCGAACCCGACCGGCCCGTGATCTGGCGGGGGCCCATGGTCCACGGCACGGTCAAACAGTTCCTCGGACAGGTCCAGTGGGGCCGGCTGGACTACCTGATCGTGGATCTGCCGCCGGGCACCGGGGATGTGCCTCTGACCCTCGCCCAGTCAATCCCCATGACCGGCGCCGTGGTGGTCTGCACGCCCCAGGCGGTCGCCCTGGCCGACGCCGTTCGGGCCGCAAGGATGTACCAGCAGCTGAACGTCGATATCCTGGGAATCGTTGAGAACATGAGCTACTTCGTGGCCCCCGACACCGGACGGGAGTACGACCTGTTCGGCAAGGGCGGAGCCGCGGCCGCAGCCGCGGAACTCGGCGTGCCGTTCCTTGGAGCCCTGCCCATCAACATCGGCATCCGGATCAGCGGAGACGCCGGCACCCCCGAAGCGGTGTTCGACCAGGAGCCCTCCGGCCTGGGCCGGGAGGTCATGGCCGTCGTCCGGGCCCTGGTCGAGCAGGTGGCCGCCCGCCAGGCCGCCGGCGGAGGCGCGCCGGCCTTCACCATCAGCGGTTGATCCCTCCTTGCGGTGACGAACCGCTCGGCCGCATGGCTCGCTGAAGGTCTCCGCAGTTAATCCCTCCGTGTGCTGACCGACCTCCGTCCGTCCGGCCAGCGTCCCGGCATTGCCCGCAGTTGATCCCTCCGTGAGCCGACGAACCCCTGATGGACTTCAAGATCCTGATGGGTCCTGCGGGGTCTGGCATCGGGTTCAGTGGGGTCTGGTATGGGGTCCTGTGGGGTCTGGTATGGGGTTCAGCGCTGCCTGGTGGACCCTCCGACGGGGGCTGACAGGCAGGCCTATGGTGTCCGCCCATCGCCTGTCGAGCCCCGCTGGGACCCCTCCGATCCGTCGGCCCAGCGTGTGGATTCGGGTCGGATCCTGGACTTTATCAGCCGTAGGATCCGAATCGACAATGGCTTACATTAAATCCAGCTTTGGGCAAGCCGTCCTTGACCGGCAAGTGAAGTGGTGATATATAGACTGGCGGAGGCGAGCCGTTCGGCGGATCCGGGCTTAAGGTAGCCCCGGTCCGGCTGAATGGCGGCCATTTCGCCGGCCCGTTGAGCCGAGCCTGCCCGGCGCAAACCGGGTCGAAGGTTCGGTGGGTCGCCCCCCCGCGACCGGGAGGGTTTCGATCCTGACGGCCCCCGGTGGCCTGTGGGGTGTGCGTTCGGGCGGCAGTCTCGGGCTGCCGGATGGCGGGCGGGCCCCTGGGCTTTTTTTCGGAAGAAGCCCGTTTTCCGTGACGAAAAGCGGGTTGACAGCCGAAGATCTCGTGTTACAATGTGCTGCTCGCCTCCTGGGACGGTTCGGCTTGGTCCGGACGGGGCCCGGGGGCGAACGAGCGGTTCTTTGACAAGTCAACAGTGTGCGACAACCGCCGTGAGAACGTGGGGCGGCGGGGGACTGCAATCAACCCCCTTCGCCCGAACAGCTGAGTCGCCGGCCGCGCAGCCAGCACGGCCAGCGGCAAGGTGTGAAACCGTCCGGCGGCC
>CAZSYS010000524.1:0-1862 GCA_964611365.1 uncultured Planctomycetales bacterium | reverse complement strand
CGGCTACACTCTGAATAACTGGCAGGCCTTGGAGCAAGATCTCCGCGAGCAAATCCTGGTTCTCGAAGCGACGGAAGTCGAGCAGACCAAACACGGTAAGGTCTATGAGATTCGCGGCAATCTGCGCGGCCCAAATGGCAAAGGTTTATCCGTAACTACGATTTGGATGACAGAGCGCGTTACCGGCAAAACCAAATTCATAACATTATATCCTGCGAAAGAAACAAAACCATGAACCCCTTCGAGCTTTTTCAACGTGTGGCCTTAGCCCGCGATTTTCCTACAAAACATCTGCGCCGCGGCGACGTTGCTACTATTGTGGATTGCCATCCCGCCTTGCCCGGTGAAGAGCCCGGCTATTCGCTGGAGGTTTTTAATGCTATTGGCGAAACCATTGCTGTCATCGTGGTCAACGAGTCTGAAATACAGCCCTTGCGCGCCGATGAAGTGCTCAGTGCTCGCGCATTTGCCGTTGCCGCTTGATCTGTTTCATCGGCATCACTGCAAATTCACCAACACCAGCACCAACCCTTCGCCATTTTCAAGCACCGACATCGCCTTGCCAATCACTGCGCCTTGCCAACGAACAAAATCCGTCGCCTTCATCGCATGGCCCGGAACCTCCGCCGTCGTCAGCAAATCCCCCGGCTTGATGGGGCCGTTGGCGGCGGTGGCCAAAGCATACACGCGACCGCTGAGCGCAACGTTCTGCCCGCCTTCCAGCATACCCTCTTGCGTGAGCGTTATGCCCGGATTGATACCGCCCGCGCCGCTGACCACGCCCGCCACGCGCTTGTCATAGGCTTGATGGCTCAATTTCAATCGGCCAGGATTCTCCTCATCAATAATCACCAACGCGCCTTTGGGAATGGGCTGGCTCTCGGAAATCTCGAATGGCTCGGCAAGGTCGCCGCCGCCGGTGATTTTGAGAACTTTGGTTGTAGTGGTGCCGACAACTTCTAATTCCGCGCTGGGAGACACCGTTCCAATTCCAACATTGCCGCCAATTGGATTAAGTACTATATCACCAACAGCAGCTCCTTCGTTCTTAACCGCCTGTAACCTCGCATACCCAGAACGATAAGCTGAGGTCGATATCGATAAATGGGTATTTCCCGGATCATTGCTTCCAATTCTAAGCACAGATTCATTTTGCTGAGGCAAACTTACGACTTGAAGCGTTGCAGTTGGTGCTGTCGTTCCAACACCAACATTGCCGCCAATTGGATTAAGGACAATATCACCAACAGCGCTCCCCTCATTCTTAACTGCTTGCAATCGTGCGTATCCTGAACGGAATTCTGAAGTCGATATCGTCAAATGAGTGTTTCCCGGCGCATCGCTACCGACTCTAAGAAGTGATTCGTTCTGCTGAGGTAAACAAACTACTTGAAGCGTGGCGGTTGGCGTTGTCGTTCCAATTCCCACATTACCGCCAATTGGATTGAGTATGATATCACCGACAGCGGCTCCCTCATTCTTAACTGCTTGCAGCCGTGCGTATCCTGAACTAAATTCTGAGGTCGAGATCGTCAAGTGAGTGTTTCCTGGCGCATCGCTTCCAATTCTAAGTAGCGATTCAGATTGTTGCGCTGGATTCACTACGTGAAAAGTCGCTCTTGGTGTGGCCGTTCCAATCCCAACATTCCCATTCATCCGATAAATATTCGCCCCGCTATGCCGCCACGTCGTATCCGCCAGCGACGCCACCGAAACGCTCGCCGTATCCGCGCGCAGCGAGCTGAAGCTGTATCCCACACTTGTCAGCGCAATGCGCGGGGAAAGCTCAGGATCACTGCCAACTTGAATGCCCAGCCAATATTGGGTATCAAATTTGACCGCTGCGCCAAATGAGGTTTGCT
>CAZSYS010000523.1:0-1967 GCA_964611365.1 uncultured Planctomycetales bacterium | reverse complement strand
CCCCGGCTCTGGCGGCGGTGCTGATGCTGGCCGCCGTGGCCGTCGGAGCCCCCGGCCAGGATCCGCCGGCCACCCGGCCCGGCACGTCGCCCTCCCTGGCCGCACAGATCATCACCCTGATCCCCGCGTTGACCGGCGATGCCGACCCCGCCACGCGCAAACAGGCCGCCCTGCAGATCCTGGCCACCGGTTCGGAGGCCGGCATCCAGGCCCTTCTGGATATTCTCGAGCTGCGCAACAATACCGCCGCCAAACTGGCCATCTGCGAGGCGCTCAGCGAAACCAGGTCGATCAACCCGGTGTTCGCCGAGCGGCTCCTGGCTCTGCTGGACGACAGCAACTCGGCCCTGGTCAAGGCCGCGATGGACGCGCTGGCCTGCTCCGCCGACCCGGGGCTGGCCGGTCAGGGGCCCGTGGCCTGGCGGGTTCGAAGGCGGCAGGAGGAGATGCTCACCGAGACGCTCGTGGCCCGCAGCAAGGAACTCTACGCCCTGCTGGGCACGGAGGGCGATCGCACCGCCCGGCTGCTGGCCTGGCTGCGCTCACCGCTGTCGGTGGACCGGCTCATCGCCCTGGAGATCATCCACGGGGCCATGGTCGCCTCCACCCCGACGCCGCCGGTCGGCGAGGTGCTGCAGCAGGTCCGCCAGCTGGTCGGGGACGCCGACGAGGCGGTCCGCCGCCAGGTGGTCGTGGTGCTCCGCGACCTGCAGCAGCAGAAGGAGGACAACCCCCGCCTGCTGAGCATGCGGGCCGGCGAGAACTCGCCGGTCGTGCTGGCCGAGATCTACCGTGCCCTGGGTCGGCTGGGAGAGCCGGCATCCGTTTCCGCCTGCCTGGAGGGACTGGCCCATCCGGATGCCAACGTGGCGGCCTCCGCGGCCGACGCCCTCGGACGCCTGTGCCTGCGCACCGGCAACGGCGACCGCCCGCCGGGAACCGCCGAGGTCGTCAGGGCGCTGATGGATCGACTCGCTGCCGGCGGACTGGCCCCTGTCCTGCGGCAGGAGATCGTCGATTCGATGGGCGAAATCGCCGATCCGGCCTTCCTGCCCCACCTGGTCGAGAACGTCGATGCTGCCCAGCCGCCGGCCATCCGCCAGACGGCCGTCCGGGCCCTGGGGCGGATCGGCGACCCGAGCCAGATCCCCCTGCTGCTGCGGGTGCTCTCCGGCGACCCCGACCCGGGCGTGCGCGAAGCCGCCGCTGAAGCCCTGGGCCGGGCCGGCTCCGGCCAGGAGGTGCTGGCCGCGCTGCGAAGCCGCCTGGACACCAAGGCCGAACCGGCACTGGCGGTGCAGACCCGGGCCTGGGAGGCCTACCGGGCGGTGTTCGCACGACTTTCCTCGGATCAGCAGCTGCAGATCATCGAAACCTGGAACCCGGGGGATCCGGCCAGCGCGTCGCGCCGCGTGGATCTGCTCGTGGATGCCGAAAAGTCGCTCAGCGCCGCCAACACCGATCCGGGGCGGACGCTGGCGATTCGCGAGATGCTCGGGGATGCCTATGCCGCCGCGGGCCGGCACGCGCTGGCCGCCACGGTACTGGCCCGGGCCCAGGAGCTGATCCCGCCGGAGCAGTCCCAGGAACGCCTGCGATTGGCCCGCAAGCTGGTCCAGGCCCATCTGGCCACCACGACCCCGGAGAAGGCCATTGCCGCGGCCGCCGCCGTGGTGCTGCCGGGCATCCGGGAAGCACTGGCCGACCAGCTCCAGGAGCATCTGATCCAGCTGACGCGCTCCTCACCGGCCCAGGCGGCCGACTTCTTCTCGCGACTCCAGCGAACTCTGCCGGCCGATTATGTCTCCGACTGGCCGCAGCGGCTCGCCCGCATGCAGAACGCAATCGACCAGTCCGCCTCCGCCCCCGGATCGACCACCCCGGCCGGCTAGGCTCCCGCCCCCGCCGGCCGTCGAACATGGTCGCACAATGGCGTCGCGCAGCACCGTAGCGGCCGGCCTCTGTGC
>CAZSYS010000522.1:0-1974 GCA_964611365.1 uncultured Planctomycetales bacterium | reverse complement strand
CCGCTGTGGGGGCAGACGGAGATCAGCAGCGATCGCCTGATCACGGGAATCCTGGACCACGACTCGCGGCTGAAGGATCTCGATCTGGACTACGAGCTTCGGACCGAGGGCCCGCTGAGCGATCGCCCGCGCATCCGCGCCCGCACCTGGAAGCACAAAGGCGATCTCGGGTATTTCCGCGACGCCCCGGGCGACGACTCCAGCGCCTCGACCTGGGAGAACAGCTATGACGGCCGGGAAGCCCGCACGCTCACGAAGGGACACCTCCCCTGGCCTGAGGGGATCATCCGTCGCGAGGAGCCGACGCTCCTGACGAACGCGGCCAGCGTTCTTTATGTCATGGGCCGCAGATCGATCGAGGGGACCTTCCTGGATGCCCTGGAGCGCGGAATCGCCCGTGTCCGGCCCGAGCCGGAACAGGTCGACGGGCACGAGTGCTGGGTGGTGGAAGGCGGCATGGAGGGCTTGCCGGATCGGGTGTACTGCAGGTACTGGCTCGATCCGAAGTGCGGATTCATGCCGCGCCGTATGGAGGACTACCGATACGACGAGGCCGGGACGCTGGTCGGCCGGATCATCGCCGACGGCTACCAGCTTTCCGAGGTCCGTCCGGGGATATGGCTGCCTGTGGCGATGCGGGAGGAGGGCCTGGAACTCAAGGACGGCCAATGGCAGAGCCTCGCAATCAACCACTGGAAGGTGACCCGGGTGGCGGTGAACACCGGCTTGCGGGACGAAGATCTGAAGGTCGAGTTTCCGCCGGGCACTCATGTCCTGGACTTTCCGCAGCCCGGCAGCAACGAGTTTGAGGAATACCGGATCGCCCCCGACGGGAGTATCGATCGCGGCATGCAGGATCTTGTCCAGCAGGCCAAAGCCGTTGACCGGGCCGGTCCGGGAGGCACGGGACGTCCCAGCGACGGGCGCGCCGTGCGGTGGGTGCTCGGCGGTCTCGTGACCGCATTGGGGATCGTCGGACTGGTCTTCACCCTTGTCCGTTCGCGTGGGCGGTCGGCATCTGTGCCGCGCACGAAGAAGCCATGATCCGCAGGGCCGCTCCGGTCCGGAGGGCGGCCCGGCCGGTCGTGCGAGGTCGGCGATGTCTCCGGGCATTTCAATGCGCATCGGATGCCTGCTGGTGGGCCTGGCCCCAGGCGTGAAGGACGAGAGCGACGCGACTTCCGCGGCATCGGCCCGGCTTTCCTGCGGTGCCGCGGCACTCCAGGTCGCCTGCGGCCTGCTGGATGTGCAGGTTGACCCCCGCCATGTGCAGCAACACCTCGACCTCCGGGATGATGGCAGCTGCTCGATGCTCGGGTTGAAGACCTGTGCCGAGCGGCTGGGCCTTTTCGCCTGCGGACTGGAGATGTCCGTGGAGGACCTGGCGCTTTTCCGGGGTGTCGGCATCGCCCACACGCTCAGCCGGTCGCGTTCCAGCCATTACGTCGTCATCGCAGGTGTGCGGGATGGGCATGTGCTGGTCGTGGACCCGTTCGCGGCATTCCGATCCCCCGTCGAGTGGATGCCGATGTCCCGAATGGCGCGGATGTGGACCGGTCGCATGCTGGTTCTGTCGCGCACCAGGATGAAGGTCGTGCCCGGCTCTGAGGCCGTGGCGGCGAGGCCTCAGGTTCCGCCGCCCGGGACTTCGCCTGCCGGGGTCGCCGCCCCGGTTGCGGTGGCGTTGACGCAGCCGGGCGGGGTCGTTCAAGCCGGCAGAAACGTAGCGGTCCCCCGCATCCAGGCCCCCGGCGGAATCGACTTCGGTTCGGTTGTGCGTGGAGAGCTCGAGACGCGGACCTTCGTCGTCCGGCCACAGGAGGGCATCCGTGTCCGGGCGGTGACCGGCAGCCATCCCGCCCTGGCCGTGCGGATGGATCCCCCCGCCGAGGCCTCCGGGCAGGGCGGCATGAGCCTGGCGGCCATGCTGGACACCTCGCTGATCACGACTTCCGGCCCGTGGAGAGGCCTGCT
>CAZSYS010000521.1:0-1976 GCA_964611365.1 uncultured Planctomycetales bacterium | reverse complement strand
ATGCTGACCGGCGAGCACGACGGCGAGGTGCTCTCCTCGGCGGCCGCGGCCCTGTCCCGGCTGGGTGAGTTCGGCGCCGTCCGGGAAATGCTCGATCTGGCCCTGCGGTCGGAGAACCCCACCGTGCGCTCGCAGATGCTCGTGGCCCTGGCCGACCTGCTGGGCGGAACGGGCAACTTCGCCCAGCTGTGGCGCTGCGACCGGAACTGGCGCGGCCGGAGCTTCGCGCGACTGACGCACAAGCTGCGGCGCCAGGCCCGCGTGCTGGCCTCCTCGGCCTCCGGCTATGCGGCCCACAGCCGCGGCGACCGCAAAAGCCTGCTGGCCGGGCTGGACGCGGAAATCGACGCCTTTCTGGAGGCCGCCCAGGCCGAGGACTGGCGGACGGCCCTGGAAACGCTCGATCTGGCGGCCTTTCGCATCGTCCGGCTGCGGTACCGCTTCCAGGGCGACCGCGAGCACGCCCTGGAGTTCCTCTCGGCCCTCTCGCCGGAACAGGCCGAACGGCACTGGGTGCTGGACGTATTAAACCGTACCTGCCGGCGGGGAGAGGCCCCGGAGGCCCCCTGGGACGGGCTGACACTGCTGGCCCTGTACGCCCTGGTCCACGGCCAGCCGCCCTGACCGGGCCGACGCTGCGGCCACGGTCCGGCGCGGACACAGGCCGCGATGCCGGGGCCTCAGAGCCGCACAGGGTTATAATGGCAGTGGGGCGTGAACCCGTCCGATCTGAAACGGGGTGCCAGACCATGAACGCACGTTATCGGAACCTGCTTGCCTGCCTGCTGGCCGCGGCCACGGCCGCGCCGGCCGCCGGGCAGTACTACGTCCAGCAGGGCAACGCGCTGGACGCCAGCAACCTCGTCGGCTCCGGCGGCATCAACGACGCCCGCATCCGGGCGCAGTACAACCTCGGCAACAACATCGTCAGCGGCACCAGCCGCGGAGGCACCGCCTTCCGGGGCTTCTCCCCGGTTCGGGACGCCAGCTCGCTGTTCCTGGGCACCCCGGGGCAGGGCGGATCGGCCGGCGCGGGGGCGGTGCCCTCCTCGGGCATGTCCACCTTCATCCGCGACTCCGTCAGCATGGGCGACGCGCGCCGAAGCCGGACCCGGGCCGCGCCGCTGGGCGGGTTCATGGGCGGCTCCATCGGGCCCCGCGGGTCGGAGCTCTACTTTCCCCGCGAGTCCACGGTGACCAGCCTCGGAGCGATGCGGCAGGGGCTGAATCAGCCCGGCAGCTCGCAGGTCCGCTCGGAATTCATCGCCCCGCGGGCCGAATCCCGCTCCCGCCTGACCAACCCGCTGGCCCAGCAGGACACGAACCTGCTGCAGTCCCCGCTGCAGCTGTCCAGCCGGCTGGTCCGCGCCGACACCGGTCGGGAAATCCAGGGCCCGGTGAACCCGCGGCTGCTGTCCAGCCCGCTGTTCGGCGCCTTTCGCGCGGTCCCGCTGACCGAGGTGGCCGACCAGGCACGGCGCGACCGCGGCCTGACGACGGGCCTGCGCCAACCCGAGGACCTGAGGGCCGAACCGGCCGGACCGGCGGATCTGCGCGCCGGCGGGGAACTGGATCTGCGGACGTGGACCCCGGACGGCCAGTCACCACTGGACCGCCTGCTGGGAGGCCAACCCGCGCCGCCCATCCCGGACGGCGCGCCGCCGCCCGTACAATCCGCAACCGCGCTGGTGGACCTCGCCACCGACGACAACCCCGGCGACTTGCGCGCCCGGCTTTTCACCGGCAAGCTCGCGCTGCCGCCGCAGCAGGGGCAGACGCTCCGCTACGAAATCTACGCAGGCCCGCGCGACGCCGACGTTCTGAAAGCGACCAGCGCGGCGTTCGTCGACCGGGCCCAGGTGGGTTACGCGATCGTCGCGGAAGCCGACCACGGCTGCTGCTTCTGCACGTTCGAGCCGCTGCCGACGCTGATGAGCGGCCTGCTGCGCTGGATTCACGCCCTCGTGTTTAACTAC
>CAZSYS010000520.1:0-1981 GCA_964611365.1 uncultured Planctomycetales bacterium | reverse complement strand
ACCTTCAGGCTCCTGCGGAAGCGGATCGGGTCCGGCACGTGCCAGCGATACAGCGACACCAGCTCGTTCTGGCAGAAATCGTCCAGCCCGTTCTGGGTGCAGCCGTGGTAGGGCGTCTGGTAGAGGTCCATCCCCCAGGCGGCACAGAAGTAATCCTCCGTGCCGGTGCCGCAGATCGTCGGATGGGTGGTGTCTCCGTCCATGTACATCTTGACCTCGCCCTCGCCCCACCAGCCGGCCTCCAGCGAGCGCACGCCGATGACGGTGCCGACGTACATGCCCGGACCGCGCACGTTGTCCACAATCACGTAGTCCTGCTTGAGCGCCGTGGGATTCTGCCGGCGGAACTGGGCGTGGAGCCGGCCGGTGTTCGGCGGCAGCGCGGGCAGCAGCTCATAGTCGATCTGGAAGAAGAACATCTGGATCGGCCGGCCGGTGTCGTTCTCGAAGGTGATGCGGGCATGGGTCTCGAACGGCATGGGAAAGAAGCAGTTGAAGCCCCGGCCGAGCGTCAGCGTGGTCCAGGCCGACACCAGCGGCACCGCCCGTCCGTGGGCCACGCCGAAGAAGTCGCCCAGCGGCACCTCGACCGAAGGCTGAGGCTCGTGGTCCCAGTACATCCGCAGGATGATGTTGCGCAGCATCTCCGGCCCGCGGTCGGGAATGGTGATCCAGATATGGCGGATGACGCCGGGGCCCTTGACGTCCATCAGCGTCTGGACGGCCCCGGGTGGAACGTCCCGGATGCAGGGCGAGCCCTTGCGGCCCTCAGCCTCCCGGCCGCCGGCCCCGGGCTCGCCGGTGCGGTTCTCCCAGGTGATCGCCCGCCCGACGCCGTCGGCCAGCAGGGGCAGGTCCGGCACCATCATGGTGGTGACCGGTGACCCGCCGACCCCCGGCGAGGAGCAGCCCGACAGAGCCGTCGCCAGAAGCCATGCCGCGCCCGCTCCGATCCCCAAAGCCGCCGTACGCATCGCCTGCCTCCGTCTGTGCGGTGAAGGAAGTGGCCGTCGTCCGGGTCCGCCCCGGACCGAACCGACCGGCCGGCAAGGCCCGAGCGGTCCCCGGACCCACCGGGCGTCGGTGGGGATGGTACCGGGGATCGGCCGGCCCGGCCAACCCGCCGCCTCTGCCGGGCGGGACTCTCTTGCCAGGCAGCCAGACTGCCGATACACTGTTCAGGTACGCTGGGGACGTAGCTCAGCTGGGAGAGCGACGCGTTCGCAATGCGTAGGTCGTGGGTTCGAATCCCATCGTCTCCACTCGACCTGAACCCCGCCGCCCTCGTAGGTTACGAGGCCCTGCCGACGGTCGGCAGTGCGGCCTGAAGCGCGAAAACGCGCGGTCACTGACCGCGATCGCGTCAAGCAGGTCCGCACATGCCGGGGAAACGTGTCCATCCGAAAGCTCCGTCGTGCCGTCGCCGGGAGGGTCATTCTCAGGCGCTCGTCACCCTCACCGATTCGGTCACCCAATAGCGTCGCGACTCCTGGCTCGGTGAATACGGCACGCCCGAGAGCCGTGAGGCCTGCCATCGCCTCATTTCCGAGTGGGAGGCCAAGGGCCGCTGGACCTGTTCGGCGGCTCGGGCTCGAAATGATAAAGGACACCCATCGATTGTCCGCAGGACGGCGGCAACCCGACGGCGGTCGTCCACGACGTGGCCGGCAACCTGGTTTACGACGGCCGCTACGTCTACCGCTACGACGCCTTCTGCCGGCTGCACGAGGTCCGCGAGCCGGGGACGGCCGTCTTCCGGCCCGACGGGCGGCTGGCGGACCCGTCGGCCCTGGGCCGGCTGGCGGCCCGGTTCAGCTACGACAGCCTCGGGCGGCTGATGCGGGCGGAAACGTCCCGTATCGCGGAGTCCTACTCCGGGAGCTTCGCTCCACGGCCGGTCCGCAAGGGTCGGCCGATGGGGTTTCCGTGTCGCCGGGCGGGTTAAAGTAGACCACTTGTGGGCGGGTTAAACTGGACCACT
>CAZSYS010000519.1:0-1984 GCA_964611365.1 uncultured Planctomycetales bacterium | reverse complement strand
GCCCAGCCCGCCCAGCAACCCCACGACGTCCGCCACCACCGTCAGCCCGACCAGCATCACCACCGTCGCCGTGATCCGCGGCACCACCAGGAAACGGATCGGATTCAGCGCGTGGGCCCGCATGGCCTTGATCTCCTCGGCCTCCACCATCGCCCCGATCTCCGCCGCGATCGACGCCCCCGCAAAGCCGCTCAGCACCACCGCCGACAGCAGCGGACCCAGCTCCCGGAACATCGCGATGGCCACGATGTTGGCCGTCTTGTCCAGCGAACCGTAGTCCCGCAGCGTCGGAGCCATCTGCAGGGCCAGGATGATGCCGATGAAAGTCTGCACCAGCACGATGATCGGAATGCTCCGCACCCCCACCCGCACCATCTGGGCGGCAAACACCGACGCGCTCAGCCGGGCCTGCCGGGTCAGCACCCGGTACAGCCACACGCCCGCGTCATACAGCAGGTAGCCCGTGCCGCCCAGGTACTCCAGCCCCCTGGCCACCGCCCGGCCGGCGGCGAACCCGCCCCGGCCCAGCGCCGCCAGCGCCCGGCCCGCCCGCCCGTACCCCTGCGCCGCCGCCGGAGATCCGCTCATCCCGAAAGCGCCTACTGCTCCGTGGCGAACACCTTGAAGAACTTGTCCAGCTTGGTGATCTCCAGCACGCTGCGGACCCGTTGGTTCGCGCCGCACAGGGCGAACGCCCCGTTGTAGTGGTGCACCCGCCGGAACACCTCCACCAGCGTGCCCAGGCCCGAGGAGTCCATGTAGTCCACCTCCTCCAGGTTCACCACCAGCCTGGCCGGCCTGCGCTCGCAGGCCTCGACCAGAGCCTTGTGCACCGCCGGCGTGTGGTGCAGGTCCACGCCGCCCCGCAACGCGACCACCACCGCGGGCCCCTGCCGGCGAACCTCCTTCACGCAGCCGCCCTGATCAGCCATCGATGGTTCTCTCCTGGCCGGCGGCGCCGGCCCCGCCCGCCGGTCCGGCCGCAAGCATCTTGCGCACCCTCAGCCGCATGCCCGCCGGCTCCCGCCGCGAGTACTCCACCTCGTCCATGACCGTCCGGATGATGTGCGTGCCCAGCCCGCCGGGGCGAACGTCCTCCAGCGAACGGCCGATGATGCTCTCCGGCTCCACCTGCCGCCCGCAGTCGCAGATCTCGATCTCCACCCCACGCCGGCCGCCTTCCGCCAGCGGCACCACGGCGACCTCGATCGGCCGGCCGGCGCAGCCCCCGTAGCCGTGCTTGATGACGTTGCCGACCGCCTCGTCGATCGCCAGGGCAATGCCCGAAACCTCCGGCTCGCGGAAGCCGATCCGCTCCACCGCGGCCGCCACCGCCGCGTGAACCTCCGCGATCCGCGCGGTGTCGCTGGTGATCGAAAGCCGCAGCACCGCAGGCCCGTCCAGGAATGCCGGCGTCACCGCTTCAGCCCCTCCGGCGCCGTGGCCGGACCACCGACCGCCCAAAGCCCGGCCACGTGCTCCCGCCACCGCATCACCGCCCGGCGACGCTGCGCCACGTCGTCGGCATAGTCGTAGCCCAGCCGCGTGCCCGTCATCCGCTCCAGACCCAGAATGGCATAGAAACGGACCGCCTCGTCCTCGTCCTCCAGGCGGTCCACCATCAGCCCCAGCACCGCCGCGTCGCGGGTGTCCGCCGCCCGGCGGATCGCCGCAATGCGGTCTTCGGGCGCCTCGGAGTGAAAAGACTGCGGGTACGGCACGCGCGGCGGACGACATCCGCCCGAAACCGCCGGGATCGCCAGCAGCAGTACCGCCAGGCCCGCCGCGGCCCGGCCGATCACGCCTCCCGGCCGACCAGCCCCGCCCGTCGCCACGCCGATGCCCATCCGCCCGATTCCTCAAATCGACTCCGGAATGCCCGCTGCGCCGGCCGCGGCATTATAACCTTGTGCCGCCGGCCTTCCACGCGAACGCCCGACCGGCATTCCCCGCCCCCCCGCGCATCCTCGCCCTGACCCCGGAC
>CAZSYS010000518.1:0-2001 GCA_964611365.1 uncultured Planctomycetales bacterium | reverse complement strand
CCGCGGTCACCGCAGCGCCTCCTCCGGCGCAAGCCGGGAAACGACCTGGGCGTGCTTGCCCGAGGCCGAAGGCGGAATCCGCTCGCAGCACCGGACCGTCACCCGCGTCTGCGGCCCCAGACGTTCCCGGAGCCGCCGGATCACCTGATCGCGCACCTGCGGCGTGAACGCGGCATCCGCCTCGACCTCGACGGTCAGCTCGTCCGGCGCCTGCTGCAGAATCCGGAAACGGCGCACGCCCGCGGCCTCGCGAAGCACGTAAATCAGCGCCAGAGCATGCATGCGGCGGATCTCGCCGCCTCGGCGGCAGACGATCAGGTCGGTCACGCGCCCCTGGATCTCCTCCAGACGCTCCAGGGCCAGCCCGCACGGGCAGGAGCGGCTCTCGCCCGCCGGCACACTGATCCGGGCAATGTCGCCCAGACGGTAACGGATCAGCGGCGTGGCAAAGGACTCCAGGCAGGTGACCGTGACTTCGCCGCTGTCGCCGGCCGGCACCGGCCGGCCGTCAGGATCCAGCAGCTCGACGATCACGTTCTCCTGGGCGATGTGCAGCCCCCCGCGCGGGCAGCCGCTGGCGATGAAGCCCGCGTCGCGGCTGCCGTACTCGACAACCACCGGCGCGCCGAAGGCCTCGGCGATGTCCAGCCGGTCCGATTCGGTCAGCACCTCCCCGGTGACGAAGACGGCCCTGAGGCTCGATGACCCCAGAGCGCCGGGCCCGAACCCGCGACGCCGGGCATGCCGGCCGATCAGCGCCAGGCTGCTGGCGTAGCCGTAGACGCATTCCGGCCGGCAGCGCCGCAGCCGGCGGATGTAGGTGTCCATCGCCCGGTCGGACAGGTCAAAGGCGTTCAGCACCCGCTGATTCAGCAGCCGGTCGCGCAGAACACGCAGCCGGTCCGTCACGCCCGGACGCGCGGGCGCCCCCCACAGCAGAATCTCGCGACATCCGGGTCTCAACCCCCACCAGGCGCGGGCCCGCCATCGGGCCGCCCAGTCGGCCGACTGCCGCGCAGCGTCGATGTGGAAGACCAACGGTTCCCCGGTGGAGCCGCCCGTGCTGTAGGGCCGCAGGCCGCCGGGCACCCCGGCCCAGGTCATCTCGGCCAGGTGGGCGCGCACGTCGCCGCGGGTCATCGGCGGAAGATGCCGCAGCACGCCGGGGTCCAGCGCCGGATCCGCCGGATCGATGCCCGCCTGCGCCAGGCGCTCACGGTGGAACGGGCAGTGCCGGGCCGCCAGCGTCAGCAGGCGGCGCAGCTTCACCGCCTGGATCGCCCCCAGGGCGGCCGGCCCCGCCAGCTGCGATGCGGCCAGAACCTGCAGCCGGGCCATGGTGTCGCGCCCGCGCAGCCGCTCGGTCAGCGTCCAGGCGATTTGTCCGGCCAGCCGGCGGATCACGCGCCTGCCTCCATGCCGGTCACGCCGGCCCGTACACGACCCGCCGTTTCGGGACCCACGCTCGAAATCGCCGCCAGACGCCGTATGCCCCGGTCAGCCAGCACCCGCCGGAACACCGCGTACACTTCATCCGCGACACGCCCCCAGTCACGGACGCCGCCGCGCGCGGCGATGGCCCCGCGGTCCCAGGAACGCCGCAACGCCTCGACCATCGCTGCGGCCAGAGCCTCCGGGGCCTGACCGTCCGACAGAATCCCCAGAGCCGGGTCGCCGATCTGCTCGGGATTGCCGCCCACCGGCGTGGCCACCACCGGCGTTCCGCACGCCAGGGCCTCGGCCACGGCGTTGCACCAGCCCTCACTGCGCGACGGGCAGACCAGGACGTCGGCCGCGGCGTACATCAGCCGCAGACGCTCGGCCGGCACCGGACCGGCGAAAGACACCGCCGGCGGACCGCCGCACGCGCTCATCTGCCGCCGCAGGCGCCGCTTGAACGCCGGCTCGCCGCGGGTGCTGCCGGCCAGAACCAGCCGCACGTCGCCCATCGTCGCCCGCACCGCCGGCAGGGCCGCGACCGCCCGGTCGAAGCCCTTGACG
>CAZSYS010000517.1:0-2008 GCA_964611365.1 uncultured Planctomycetales bacterium | reverse complement strand
GCACGAACACGAAGGCCACGGCGCACAGTTCCGCATAGAGGAAGAAGGCGTTGCCCGCGAGGTTCTCGAGCATCCAGGGGAAGGTCTGCGACACGGTGAAACAGGCGACCCACAGGCAGAGCGTGGCCAGCGACATCGCCCGACCGCGGATCCGCGTCGGGAAGATCTCCGCCAGCACGACCCAGACGACCGGCCCCATGGCCAGGGCGAACGAGGCCACGTAGGTCAGCACCGGCACCAGCACCCAGGCCCCGCTCCAGCCCCGGGCGAAGGCCGCCCCCAGCACGGTCAGCGAGACGCCCATCCCGGCCGAGGCGATCAGCAGCAGCGGCTTGCGGCCCAGCGAATCCACCACCCCGATGGCCACCACCGTGAACGCCAGGTTCACCAGGCCGACGATGACGGTGTCGTTCAGCGCCCGGGTCGTGGTCGCACCGGCCTGTTTGAAGATCTCCGGGGCGTAGTACAGCACGGTGTTGATGCCGGTGACCTGCTGCAGCACGGCCAGGACCACGCCGATGACCAGCGCGCGGAGGATGCCCGGCGACAGCAGCATGGCCCAGTCGGCCGGCTCGGAGCGCATCACGTCGCGGATGTCGGCGATCTCGCGCTCGGCGTGCTCCGCCCCGCCGATGCGGCCGAGAATGCTCCGGCCCAGGTCTTCGCGGCCGTGCTCGACCAGCCAGCGCGGCGACTCGGGTACGAAACACAGCAGAACCAGGAAAAGCACCGCCGGCAGCAGGCCCGAGGCGAACATCCACCGCCAGCCGATGCGCACGTTCCAGTCGGTGTCCCCCAGGCCGGCGATCCAGGCATTCACGAAGTAGACCACGAGCATGCCGAAGATGATCGCCAGCTGGTTGACCGACACCAGGGCTCCACGGGCCCGCGCCGGGGCCACTTCCGAGATGTACATCGGCGAGAGCATCGAGGCCATGCCCACCCCGACCCCGCCGAGAAACCGGGCCAAGACGAATCCGGCCAGCGTCCGCGGAATCGCCGCGGTCAGGGCTGAAACGGCGAACAGCAGTGCCGCCAGCAGCAGGATCTTCTTGCGCCCGAAGCGGTCGCTCAGGGCGCCTGCCGCCGCCGCCCCGACGATGCAGCCCACGAGCACGCATGAGGCCGCCCAGCCCTTGCTGACCGCGTCCAGATCGAAACGCTTTTCCAGGAAGCCGATCGCCCCGGAAATCACCGCGGTGTCGTAGCCGAAGAGCAACCCGCCCAGCGCCGCCACCAGCGTCAGAAGCACGAGGTAGGCGAAGCTTCCCTTCCAACTCGCTGCTTGCATGGATCTGTCGCTCCCTCAGGGGCGCGCCTGCGCCCTTCGCCGCGCGGCCCGGGCCCGCGTCCCTCCGGTCACGCGCCGGGCGGAAGCAGTTCGCCGGGATCGCGGTCGTCCTCCACCGGTACCACCCGGGCGTCCTGAAGGGTGTTGGCGGGGGGTTCGGTGGTCATTCCCGGGGCCGCGCCGACGATCAAAAAGATCACCGCCATAAGCAGGTAGCCCAGCGCGATCGTGCCGGCCCCGAAGGTCCAGGCGTCTCCGGCCGGCCGGGTGCCCAGCAGCCAGTAGTCCAGCGTGTTTCCCCGGAGCTGGTAGGCGTGCATCAGGCCCAGGAAGGTCAGCACGGCCGCGGCCGCACACCAGACGGCGGCCTGCCGGTATCGGCGGTCGATCAGGAAGGCCGAGACCGCCGCGACGATCATGCAGGTGAAGATGTAGCCGCGCTCCATGACATTCAGGCCGTGGATCAGGAAGCCGTTGACCTCGGCCCGGCGGCCGGCGCCGGGTTGCGAGGATGAGAGCACATCCTGCATCGTTGCCACCGCAAGGGCAAGAGTCTGCTGCCGACCGCCGGCCACAGCGGTCGCGGCCGGCGAATCGCCGGCGATGGCCGTCGGGGCGGAGGCTGCCGAGGTGACCGCCGCCGGGGTGGAGGCGACCGGAGCGGAGGCGACCGGCTGGGCGGAAGGCATGACGGTGTGGATCGAGGCGGCGTTGAAT
>CAZSYS010000516.1:0-2033 GCA_964611365.1 uncultured Planctomycetales bacterium | reverse complement strand
GCATTGTGGGTGGACTCTACAACATGATACGCAAGGCGTTGTCGGGGCCGCCGCTGGCCGGCGGTCGCCGCGGGGCCGGTCCCGGGGGCGGGGGCGGCGGAGCGGGCGCGGGTTCAGCCGATGTCGGGTCCGGCGGATCGGGCGGAGGCGGCCGTCGGGAGGCTCCGTAGGTCGGATCGCCCTCGGTGGAGGCCTTCATGGATGCCGGGCCCGGAAAGTGTTTTTGGGCGTCGGGATGTTCGGCGCGATGGATGATCATCGCCCCCTGGGCGGCCGCGGGGGTCCTGGTGGTCGCGGGCGCATGGCCGACGTACCTCTGGGGTGGGGGGGATGCGCTGATCGCCATGACCGTCGCGGTCGCGGTGGTGGCGGCGATTGCCGGGTTGACCGGCGCCCTGGCGGTAAGTCGCCTTGCCGATGCCGAGCCGACCGGCCGGATGGCCGTCGGGCTGCGGATGGGCGTGCAGCGTTTCCTGCTGACGCTGGCGGCGGCGGCGGCGACGGCCTGGACCGCGGCGGTTGACACCAGGCCTTTTCTGGTCTGGGTGGCGATCGCGTACATGGTGGTGAGCAAGTTTGAAACCGTCGCCGTGGTCGGGTGGTTGAGGGTCCTCGAGAAACGCGCATGCTGACCGACTGCCTGGCAAGCTCCAATCCGCTGACGCATGTGATCGACCACGCCTGGAAGGTCGCCGGCGAGGGGGGGCCGTTCTCGACGTTCACCCTGATGTCCAATCACGTGTTCATGATGCTGACCGCGGCCCTGCTGCTGGTGGCCTTTCTGCCGCGCTGGGCCCGGTCGCGGGGGGACGGTCCGGAGGGCATGGCCCCGCGGGGCGCGCAGAACCTGCTGGAGACGATCTGCGTCTTCCTGAGGGAGAACGTCGCCCGGCCGGCGATGGGCGAGCAGACCGATCGCTTTCTGCCCTACGTCTGGACGGTGTTCTTCTTCATTCTGACGGTGAACCTGCTGGGGCTGCTGCCTCTGGAGCCGCTGACCGCGCCGGTGGCCCGCCGCATGGGCCTGGATCACGGCATCTACGGCACGGCCACGGGCAACATCTGGACCACGGCCACGCTGGCGTTGTGCACGCTGGCGATGATCGTGGTGAACGGGCTGCGGCTGCGGGGCATGGGTTACGTGAAGCACTTCTTCATGGGGCCTTTTCCGATCAGCGTGCTGATCGCGTTTCTGGAGGTCGTGGGGCTGGTGGCCAAGACCTTCGCCCTGGCGGTTCGTCTTTTCGCGAACATGATGGCCGGGCACATTCTGCTGGCGGTGCTGGGCGGCTTCATCCTGTCGGCCGGCACGGTCAGCGCGATGCTGGGGCTGGGTGTCGCGGTGCCGGTGGTGCTGGGCAGCGTGGGGATCACGCTGCTGGAGGTTTTCGTGGCTTTTCTGCAGGCCTTCATTTTCACGTTCCTGAGCTGCGTGTTCATCGGCGAGGCGGTCAACGCGCATCACGAGGAGCATGCCGAAGGCGCGCACCATGAGGCTTGAGGGCCCGGAAACGACAGCGGGGAGCCGCGGAAAAGGGTCGGATGCGCGGTGAATCGGTTTTCAGCCTGCCATGCCCGTGGAGCGTGGACCGCGGGTCGCGAGGCCGGAAGGCGATGGCAGTCAAGGTTGAAAAGAGCCCGGACCGTTCACGCCGGTCCCGAATCGAGAAAGGACAGCTGCGATGAAGAAGGCATGCTTGTGGACGGCGGTACTGGGGGTCGTCCTGCTGGCGGCGCCGGTGATGGCCCAGGAGCACGGTGCGGCTCCGGCCGGCGGGGAGGAGGGCGGTTTCCTGCTGCTGCGTGACAGCGGCGCGGCCTGGCTGGGCGGAACCATCGGGGCGGGGCTGGTGATCATCGGTGCGGCGGCGGGGATCGGCCGGATCGGCGGCAGTGCCGCCGAGTCGATGGCCCGGCAGCCCGAGGCGGCGGGCCAGATCAACACCATCGCGCTGATCACGGCGGCGATGCTCGAGGGTGCGACGCTGTTCGCGGTGGTGGTTGGCCTTCTGGCGGTGCTGTAGTCGGGCTCG
>CAZSYS010000515.1:0-2043 GCA_964611365.1 uncultured Planctomycetales bacterium | reverse complement strand
CCCGCCCGGCGCCGGTGTTTGCGGCGGGCGCCCCCCCGGGAGCGACGCCTGCATGCGCGCCGGCCGGGCCGGCCGCCGCGGACGGACGAGTCGCCGGCGGCTCGCAAGCGATTTCAACGGGCTTGACGCCCGCCCGGGCGCCCACCGCGGCTTCGGCCGCCTGCCGAAGTTGCTCCCGCTCGGCTCCGGCGGGCACGGATGGATCGATCCGTACGCGCACGTGGCCGTCGCAGACCGCCACGTGCCGCACCATGTCCAGGGCCACGAGGTTGCCGCGTCGCCGGGGAGCTTCCACGGTTCTCAGCGCCGCCAGCACCAGTTCCTTGTTCAGCGGGCCTTCCTGTGACATCGCCGCAGCGTCCTTACGGAGTTTCGGGAATCGGTCCTGAAGCCGGGAGACTATAGGACCCGCGCCGGGGCGTTTCAACCACGCGCGAGGGGGCGTCCGTCCGGGCGGCACGCCGCGTGGTCGGCCGTCCGGCCGCCTGGACGGCGACCCCGGCCGCCGGGGCGGCCCGCAACCCCCCCCGGGCGGGGGGCCTCCCTGGCCCCGGCCCGCCTCGGATGCTCGGAGAGTTTCATGCAGGTGTCAGATCATTCCCCCGCCGGGGCCGGAAGTCAACGGAATCCGGCGAAAAACTCAAGCTCCGGCGGGCCGCGGGTTATCGGGCGGCGTCGGTCCGCGGGCCGGTCCGGGGCCCGGCCAGGAGCCAGACCATGAGGGCCAATAATAGTACACATTGCAGCCCCGCCAGGCGCAGGGGGCGCACGGCCAGCAGCGGCTGTCCGGCCAGCCACGCCCACCACAGCCCCCGGGCCGCGGTCCGACGCATCGGGGGGCTTCCGGCGGTCCAGGCCTCGCGGCCCAGCAGCGTGACCGCCGGCAGGGCCAGCACGAAGTAGTGCGTCCAGTAGACCGGGACGAAGGCGATCATGCCCGCCATCCAGGCCGCGTAGGCCCGCCCGTCCGCCTCGCCGCGGCGGCGCCGCGCGGCGGCGGCCAGCAGGACGAACACCGCCCCGGCGGCGGCGAGGTAGACCCGCCAGGCGGTGGTCACGTCCATGGAGGCGAGGTTCACGGCCGGCTCGGGGTGTTCCGGCCCGGGATCGGTCAAAAGTCGCCGGGTGACCGCCGCCAGGCTCTGGTTGTTGTGTCGCAGCCACTGGTTGGCCCGGCGGCGGAAGATCACGCTGGGCGGTTCGCGGCCGGCGGCCTGTGTGGCGGGCGAGGCGTAGGCTTCCCCGCGCACCTCGGCCAGCCATGTCCGATGGGCCTCCAGCGCGCCGCGCGGTCCCAGGGCCGCCACCGACGCCGTGCCGGCCACCGCCAGCAGCGTCACCACGGTCGCCAGGGCGGCCCGCCAGCGTCCCGTGGCCAGCCAGTAACCGGCCAGGAACAGCGGAAACAGCTTGACCACCGCGGCCAGTCCGGTGACCACGCCGGCCGGCAGCTGGCGCCCGTGGCGCCCGAAGCGGCTGAAGGCCAGGACGCACAGGGCCAGCACGAGGAGGTTGAACTGTCCGAGCGTGATCGAGTCGGCGGCATAGAGCAGGACGCCGGTCAGCGGGAGCGTCCAGCGCAGGTGAAACCCGGCCGGATCGTCCGGCCCTGCGGCCAGCCGTGCGCACTCCCGGACCGTCCAGGCCAGCAGGGCGACGTTGAGGGCCGCCCAGGCCGGGGCCAGGAGCCACAGCGGGGCGGCCAGCACCGGCAGGGCCAGGACGGCAAAGCCGGGCAGGTAGTACTTCCAGCCGAAGGTGCCGACCACCTCGCCGGTCTGCCGGAGATGCAGGGCGGTTTCGTGGAATCCCACCAGGTCGGAGTCGCCGATCCACACCCGCAGGACGGCGTAGAGCATCTGCCCGCCGGCGGCGGTCAGCCAGAGCACGATCCACCACTGCACGCGCGCGGGCGCCGACCGCGGCTTCATCTTCGTCGCTCCCGACCTTCCGGACCCGGCCGGATCCTATCCGACCGGCGCGCGCGCGTCGATGCCCGCCGCTTGCGCCGGCGGCGGGTCGGGGGTATGATGGTCGGCACCC
>CAZSYS010000514.1:0-2053 GCA_964611365.1 uncultured Planctomycetales bacterium | reverse complement strand
CCTTGCCGCTGCGCGCTTCTACCCACTCCCCGTTGATGAAGTTCTTGTGCACTTTGGGCATGACTGCGGTTGCCATGGTTATCTCCAATCAATGCGCTGAGGATTCTTGCGGTCTCACTTCGCCCTGCCGCCTTCGCGGAACGGGCGAGGACAAACCAAGAAACGCGGCTGGAAGAAACTCTACCAGAAGGATTCAGTTGGCCGCAACCTGACCGCTTGAACAAAGCGGCCAGGCTTATTGGCTGCTGCCCTCGTCAGTGGCGGCAACGACTTTCCGTGGTGCCGCCATCCCTGCCGTTGGCGAGCCAAGCCCAAGCGCCTGCAACGTGCGGGCATTCAGCTTGCCGCTGGCTTTCAGCCCGTTCGCTTCCTGGAAGCTCTTCAGGGCCGCGACCGAAGTCGCACCCCACTTCCCAGACGGCTCGCCCGAATAATGTCCCGACTTAGCAAGCGCGGCCTGGATGTGCTTGATTCGGTCCGCTTGCGGCGCCATTTGCCCGCGCACTCGTCGCTGCCTGACAGGAATCCTCTTGCGCGTTGGCTTGGACGTGTTCTTCTTGGCGGCGGAGCTTGTCGAACCGCTCGTCTTGCTGCCCTGCCCCGCCGTAGGCAAGCACACAGCGGGCGCCACCATGGAGCAGAAGAACAAAAAGGCTCCGCCGAGCAGCAGAGCCTCTCTCCTTTGCGGATGGCCGGACGTTCGCATTACTTCTGGTAGACCCCCGCCAGAAACAGCGTCAGCGCTCCGCGCGGCCCGCCATTGCGGTGCACCTTGAACACCACGTTCTGTCCCTGTTTCAGGTTGGAGACGGCCTGCGTGAACTGCGCCACGCTGCCCACGGCCGCACCATTGACCTCCGCGATCAGGTCACCGCGCGCAAACCCGGCATCCTCGGCGAAGCTGCCTTGCTCCACCTGCGTCACCACCACGCCGCTGCGCCCTTCCATGTTGAGCTGCCGGGCTGTCGTGGGCGTTAGCTCTTCCACGCGCAGGCCCAGCTCCGCAGCACCCGACTCCTCCGGCTCTTCGTTGGCTCGGGCCTCGTCGCGCGGGAAGATCTTCGAGCGGTCCGCTACGCCCACTTCCACTTCCTTTTTGACCTTATCGCGCACGTAGCCGACCTTCACCTTGTTGCCGATCGGCGTATTGGCAATCGGATTGACCAGGTCCAATCCCGTCTTCACCGGCTGCCCATTCACCGACGTGATTACGTCGCCGGCACGCAAACCGGCCTGTGCCGCCGGGCTGCCCGGTTCCACCGACTCGAGGATGATGCCGTGCTCCGCCCCCAGGCTCTTCAGCACGATGGGATTGCTGCTGCGACCTTCGTTGAACGACACGCCGATCGAGCCGCGCGTAACGCGCCCGGTGCGCACCAGGTCGTTGTACACCTTAATCGCTTCGGTGGACGGCAGCGCAAAGCCCACGCCGTCGTACCCGCGGTTCGAGGTTACGATCGCCGTGTTAATGCCGATCACTTCTCCGGCGATGTTCACCAGCGGCCCGCCGGAATTGCCAGGGTTGATCGCCGCGTCGGTCTGGATAAAGCGCTGGAACTGTTCGCTGCCCGGCAGGTTCGCGCGATCCTTCGCGCTCACGATGCCCGCCGTCACGGTCGCTTGCAGGCCGAACGGGCTGCCGAACGCCAGCACCCAGTCGCCCACCTGCACGCCGTCGGAGTTCCCCAGCTTGGCCACCGGCAGGTTCTTGCCCGCTTCGATCTTGATCACCGCAAGGTCGGTTTCCACGTCCGCGCCAATCACTTTGGCTGGGTAACGTTCACCGTCGTCCAGCCGCACTTCTATCTTGGTGGCCTGCTCCACCACGTGATTGTTCGTCAGGATGTATCCCGACTTATCTACAATCACGCCGGAGCCCAGGCTGCGCTCCGCCGTCGGCCCGTCTTCAAACGGCCCGAAGAAGCGGTCCAGCGGAAACTCAAACTCATTCGGCGCGCGCCGGTTAGGCACGCCGCGCCGGCTGCGCGGCCGCTCCACAATCTGCGTCGTCGAAATATTCACAATCGCCGGCTCCACAGCTTTGGCGATCGCC
>CAZSYS010000513.1:0-2068 GCA_964611365.1 uncultured Planctomycetales bacterium | reverse complement strand
GCCGAAGGCACCGCGCCCCGGCGGCAGACAGCATTATAGCCGCCGGAGACGACCTTGGGTATCCGCCCTGCGGTGCCGACGGCCGGCGCAATCAGCCGGCTCCCGCCCGGCGGGCGGCCTCGAAGAAACAGCCAAACCACTCCGGGCCCGCCCGGTCGCTCACGGGATCCGCCGCCGCGGCGGCAAATGCCCTGACGTGGGCGGCGTCCAGCGCCGCGTTGGCCGCCAGCGAAGCGGTCGTCGCCGCGGCCAGCAGCACGGTCACCCGACAGGCTATCGAGAGCATTCCCGCCCAGGCCCGGACCGCCCCGAGGCGCCCGACCGTCAACACAACTCCCCCGACCAGCAGAACCACTGAAACCCAGCCACCTAGCAGGAATCCCCACCGCATCGCCCGGACGCCGGCCGGGACCCCCTCCCCGCCGGGCATGCCCCCGGCTGACAGAACCGCCGCCAGCAGGCCGGCCGGAAGTCCCACAGACAGACCCGCGACGCACGCCCGTGCCAGCCGTCTCGCCGGAACGGCCTGCGGCTGGTCCCCCCACCGTACCAGGAACACACACGCCGGCAACAAGGCCACCGCTGCCACCGGCAGCAGCACCGCCGACCGCAGCGTCGGCAGCGACACCAGCCACGAAAACGGCACGTCCCCCAGGCACAGCCAGAGCATCGCCGCCATCACGGGAAGACACGCCACCCCAGCGGCCATCCATAAGGACCGCCGGCAGGAACCGTCCACGCCTCCGTCCGCGACGCCCGCCCCCCCCCGCGCCGTTTCCGCCGGCAAGGCCCCTGCCCGTGCCGCCCAGACCCGCGCCGCCCAGACCACCGGCACCGCCGCCAGCCAGACCGCCAGCGACATGCCGGAGACCAGCGAACAGGCCAGGCTTCGCAACACGCGCTCCTGCGCCCGCTCGGCCAGGGCGTATTCCCCCGACCAGGGCAGCAGGTTCAGCCGGTCACGTTCCGCCGCCGCATGCCAGGCCGCGTGAAAGGCCGCCACCTGGGCCTGAGCCTCCGCCGCCGCGAGTTGCTCCAGCAAAACCGGCAGCCGCTCGCAGGCCAGCAGCACCACGTCCGGCGTCGGCGAGTCCTGAACCAGCTCCGTCAGCAGCCGGACCGCCGCCCGTGAGGCCTGCTGTGCCGCCTCCGGATCACCGGCCGCCGCCCGC
Source organism: uncultured Planctomycetales bacterium (assembly GCA_964611365.1). Taxonomy (GTDB): domain Bacteria; phylum Planctomycetota; class Phycisphaerae; order UBA1845; family PWPN01; genus CALLOB01. The sequence continues at coordinate 896 of CAZSYS010000513.1, read as the reverse complement.
CGATCCGCGCACGCCGACAACCGGTCGCACAGCTCACGCACCACCGGGCGGTGGGCCCGCCGCAGCGGCGCAAACATCTCCGGCGCCCAGTCGGCCAGCAGCCACGCCCGCCGGGCCGGCACCCCGCGGGCGATATACAGCTCTGCCAGCCAGCGCCGCTCTTCCTGCAGGTGCAGTCTGGCCGGCGCGGCTCCGCCAAGCCGGTCCGGCAGTAAAGCTGCGTCCGCGTCCGCCTCCGGCCGCATCGCCGCGGCCCGCAGCCCGGCCAGCAGGTCCAGCCAGGCATACAGCCCGTTGCCGGCATCCAGGGCCCGCTGCTCCGGCGGCACCAGCCGGCCCTGGTGTACGGCCAGCAGCGCCTGCCGGACCGCCGGAATGTGCGGCCGGGTCCGAAGCTGGCGGTAGACGTCCTCGATCACCCGGCGTTCGACCTGCTCGTTCCAGCGCGGCACGATCGCCCGGACCTGACCGACCACCGTGCCGGCCAGCATTCCGGCGATCGCACACAGGAGGGCTGTCAGCCCGAGACAGGCAGGATGGACCGGAAAACGCCGCCTTGCGGCCGACTGAGCAGATGTGGCCGGCGGCCGAATCGATGCAGCGGCCGACCGACGGGATGACGACGCGCGGACATCAGGGCGCGACCGGCGGATGATCGATCTCCCGGCACGTCAGCCTTGGTCCGTAGCGGCCGGCGCCCCTGCCGGCCGTCGATCGCGGACAACCTCACGCCTCGCGCGGCAACACCCGGCGTCTCCGCCGGCCGCCGAGGGCGTCATGCCTCGGACTGGCCGCCACGAAACACGGCAACGACCGGCCACGCGAAGCGCCGTAGCGGCCAGCGCCCCTGCCGGCCGTCGATCGCGGACAACCTCACGCCTCGCGCGGCAACACCC
>CAZSYS010000512.1:0-2082 GCA_964611365.1 uncultured Planctomycetales bacterium | reverse complement strand
CACCTGCACACCTGGACGGTGCACCACCCGCGCCTCTACGACACCGCGGCCGCCGGCGGTTTTCTGCTGGTCGGACGCGTGGACGAGGCCCTGCCGCTGGAACAGGTGTTCCAGCCCGGACGCGAGCTGGACACCTTCGCGTCGATCCCCGAACTCAGGCGCAAGATCCGCTTCTGGCTGGACCGGCCCGAAGAGCGCGCCCGAGTCGCCGCCGCCGCGGCGGCCCGGGCGGCCCGGGACCACGACATGGCCTCGCGAATGGCCGATCTGGTCTCGATCCTCCGGACCTGCGGTGCGGATGCCGGCGGCCGGCCGGTCCCGGCCGAGGGAGCAGAACATGCCCGTCTTGCTGTCGCTGCCGCAGGCTGAGTGTGCCCCCCCCATGCCGGCCCCGTGCCGCCCGGGCGGCGCCGCCGACCCGCACCTCGGGTGGGGCGACCCGTTCAGCCCGCACAAGATCCTCAACCACTTTGACCGTCTGAAGGCCCTGGTCGCCGGGGAACGGGTCTATCCGATCACGGTGGAGATCGACCCGACCAACCGCTGCAACCACCGCTGCGCCTGGTGTGTCAGCGCCGCCGCGCACACCGGCGAGGAAGTCGAGACCGGCCGCTTCCGGGCGCTGGTGGCCGAGCTCCGCCGGCTCGACGTGCGCTCGGTGGTGCTCAAGGGCGGCGGCGAGCCGACCATTCACCGCGGCATCGGCGAGATGCTCGCGGCCTGCGTCGAAGAGGGTCTGCCCGTGGGGCTGATCACCAACGGCTCCATGCCGCACGCCGGAACGCGCGAGGCGGTGCTGGCCTGCGCCGAGTGGGTGCGGGTCAGCCTGGACGCCAGCTGCGCCGCCACCCATCGGCAGATCCACGGCACCGCCGACTTCCGGAGGATCCTCGACCACGTCGCGTTCCTCGCGTCCCGGGCCGAACGCACCCTGGTGGGGCTGAACTTCACCGCCGAGCCGCGCAATTACCGCGAGATCGAATCCTTCACCCGGCTGGCCCGCGAGCTCGGCGCGGCCTACGTCAGCATCCGCTGCGTGTTCGACCCCTCGACGCGGATTCCGACGGAGGTCCGCCAGGAGATGCGCCGCCAGGCAGCCGCCGCCCGGGAACTCGAGACCGACCGCTTCCGGGTTCTGCTGGGCAACTTCACCGACCGCTACCTCGACGCCGACTGCAGCGACCCGTTTCCCTACCGCCGATGCCTGGGGCCTAACCTCGTGGGCGTCGTCGGGGCCGACGGCGAGGTCTACGCCTGCTGCTTCCTCCGCGGCCGGCGCGAATTCAGTTTCGGAAACCTGGCCGAAGCGTCATTCGAGGAGATCTGGAACGGCCCGCGGCGCCGCGAGGTCATGCAGCGGATCTACCGCGGAGAATGCGGCCATGTCTGCATCGGCGGCATGACCGCCAGCCGGTACAACGTCTATAACGAGATCCTCAATTACCTGGAGCTGGAGCACAAACAGCACGTGGAGTTCATCTGATGCGCACCGACCACATTTACGCCCCGATTCGAGTCCGCGTCACCCTCGACGACCCCCGCGAGCCGCTCGAGATGATCGGCTTCACCATCGCCCGCTACAAGTTCGCCTGCAAGTGGATGCGGGAGACCGACCGCGTGCTGGAGGTCGGCTGCGGCGAGGGCTACGGCTGCCATTTCTTCAGCCGGCACGTCGCCGAGGTCGTCGGCCTGGACGTGGACGAGGACCTCATCCGCCGCTGCGCCCAGCGCTACCAGCGCGAAAACCTTCGCTACCAGGTGGGCGACATCATCGCCCCGGCCCTGCCGCCGCAGCCGGAGTACGACGTGGTCGTGGCCCTGGAGATGATCGAACACACCACCCGCGAGGAAGGCCGGGCGGTCATCACCCACTGCGCCGCCTCGCTCAAGCCCGGCGGACTGTTCATCGTCAGCACGCCTCGGGCCCGCGAGGACAGATCGCTGTCGCGCCAGCAGCACCACGTGTTCGAGTATGACTACGACACCCTGCTGGCCACCCTCGATCCGCACTTCCGGCGGGTGATGATCTTCTGCCAGAACGACGAGTACATCTACGCCGGCCACCCCTCCACCGCCTGGAAC
>CAZSYS010000511.1:0-2086 GCA_964611365.1 uncultured Planctomycetales bacterium | reverse complement strand
CATCCGGCCTCAGGGGCTCGGCGCCCGGCCGGTGGCCGCCTGACCGGCGGAGTCTGAAGCGCGTTTCCGGTCCGCGCCTGCCGGGTCGCCCGGGCCCGGCAGGCCGACCGGTCTCCACGGAGGCAGGCATGCCCGCCTGGCTGCGCCGCTGGCTCGAGCGCCACCAGCACCCCGCCTCGCTGCTTCTCCACGCCGTCGGGATCCCCATGACCCTCGCGGCCCTGCCCCTGGCCGGGGTCCAGCTGGCCGCCTGGCGCTGGGACCTCTGGTGGCGCCCCGCCCTGCTCCTGGCCGGCGGCTACCTTCTGCAGTGGATCGGCCACCTCATCGAAGGCAACGACATGGGCGAGATCATTCTCGTCAAGCGCCTCCTCGGCCGCCCCTGCACCGCCGTTTCCCCGCGCTACCGCCGATCCTCCTGACCGCGCTGCCCCCGACGCCCGGCCCCACTGCCGCCGCCGAGGCGTCAGCCCGCCAGATACCTGCGATCCCACCCCCTCCAACCCTCACCCCTCCCCCGCGGGGCGACGCGGACAAGACGCGGGTGTCTTTGCTGGGACGCGAAAACCGAAGGAGGCTTCACTTGTCCCAGAGATCTTCAGAGAATCTCAGCGACGGCCCTGACTGCGTACAGCTGGTCTTTGTCGCCTGATCGCCCTTCCGTCAGGCGTTCCGATCGATCGCCCCGATGGGGCGACAGCCTGTCCGGCTGACCTACCCGGCGGGCATGACCGGAGATGACGCCACACCGCCCTCGACGGCCGGCAGAGACGCCGGCCGCTGCAGTCGATGGCCTCTCCGGCCGGTAGCCCGGCGGATGTGGCCGCATGGCAGGGCGCCCGGAGCCGTTGCGGCGGTGCCCGCACCACCCATCCGGCCTGCGGCCCCGGCTGACCTGCCCCGGGCGCCGGCCTTGTGTTCACGGGCCCATCTGATACACTGCCCAGCCACGCCCGCGCCGGGGCGGGGCGGCCCGAGGTCGCCGGCCGCCGCCGGGCGCCGGGCCGGGCGCCGGAAGGAGTCTGACAGCATGCCGGTTACGATCTACTACGACAAGGACGCCGATCTCGCCGTGCTCAAGAACCGCAAGGTGGGCATCCTGGGCTACGGAAGCCAGGGCCACGCCCATGCCCAGAACCTGCGCGATTCGGGCGTCACCGTGATGGTCGCCGAGCTGGAGGGCACGGCCAACTACCAGCTGGCCTGCGAACACAAGTTCAAGCCGGTCACCGCCGCCGAGGCCACGCAGGCCTGCGACCTGCTGGTCATGACCCTGCCGGACGAGGTCCAGCCGGTCGTGTTCCGCAACGAGATCCGGCCCCACCTCAAGCCGGGCAAGACGCTGGGCTTCACCCATGGCTTCAACATCCACTTCGGGCAGATCGTGCCGCCGGAGGGGGTGGACGTGGTGATGATCGCCCCCAAGGGCCCGGGGCATCTGCTGCGCAGCGAGTTCGTCAGGGGCGGCGGCGTGCCCTGCCTCGTGGCGGTGGAGAAGGACTGCAGCGGCCAGGCCCTCAAGACCGCCCTGGCCTGGGGCGCCGGCATCGGCGGCGGCCGGGCGGGCATCCTCGAGACGACCTTCAAGATCGAGACCGAGACCGACCTCTTCGGCGAGCAGGCCGTGCTCTGCGGCGGCGTGACCGCCCTGATCAAGGCCGGCTTCGAGACGCTGGTCGAGGCCGGCTATCCGCCCGAGATCTGCTTCTTCGAGTGCATGCACGAGCTCAAGCTGATCGTCGACCTGTTCTACCAGGGCGGCATCAACTACATGCGCTACAGCGTGAGCAACACCGCCGAGTACGGCGACCTGACGCGCGGTCCGCGGATCATCAACGAACAGACCAAGGCGGAGATGAAGCGGATCCTCGCCGAGATCGTCAACGGCGAGTTCGCCCGCGAGTGGATGCTCGAGAACCAGGCCGGCCGGCCGGTGTTCAACGCCCTCTACAGGCGCGACCTCAACCACCCGGTCGAGACCGTCGGGCGCGAGCTGCGCCGGATGATGAAGTGGATCGACGCCAAGGAAGTGCAGTGACCCCGGTGCAGTGACCCCGGTGCAGTGACCCCGGTGCAGTGACCCCGG
>CAZSYS010000510.1:0-2099 GCA_964611365.1 uncultured Planctomycetales bacterium | reverse complement strand
GCAAGACCCCTCATTCTAGAGGAAAGGCCGCCGGGTACAAGGCCGCTCCCGGACGACCCGGGTGGGGGGGCGGCGACGCTGCCGACGGGCTGGAATCGCCGCTGCCGGGCACGAACCATGCACTCGGACGTCGGACACCGCCGGGGCCGTCGGTGACGGCCGGATGGGCTGCTCCCGTCGCCGGCCGGACGGCGGCGCCGGGAGGGAGAAGGGCAAGGCCGCCTCACCTCCGACCGTCGGCAGGCCGGACGCACGCGTATGCCGGAAGGCCGGTCCGGCGCTGCGGTGGTCGCATCGGCAGAATCGAGCGTGCCGCCGGGCCCGATGAGGCACGCCGCCGGGCCGGATGATAAGATCGGCCTGGTCGGCGGCCACGGGCTGCCGCGAGGCGGTGGTAAGCCTTGAGAGGGAGGATGAGCCGATGCCCATGCCGATCCCGGTGCGGCTCGCGTGCCTGCTGGCGGCCGCGGCGCCGATCGTTCCGGCGGCCGCCCAGATCCAGTCGATGGGCGACTGGCTGGTCGATCTGGGGCGCGATTATCCGATGAGTTCACAGGCCGGCCTTTCCGATGCCGACGCCGAGATCACCCTGCTGTTCATGGAGGCCGCCGCCCGGCTGGAACCCGACCACGCGGAGGCTCATCTCTGGCAGTTCGACATGCTCGAGGCCCTGGATCGCACCGCGCAGGCCGATGCGGCCCTGGCCGAGTACGTCCGCTGTCGGCCGGAGGATCTGGCCGCCCGGCTGAACCTCCAGGCCCGGCAGTTCGACGCCCTGCAGACCGTCGAACAGCGCGAGAGCTTCTGCCGCCAGGGACTCCAGCGGGCGGATCTGCCCGAGGCCGTCCGCAGCGACCTGCACCGCCGCCTGGCCGAACTGCATGCCGCCCGCGGCGAAACCGAACAGGCCCGACGGGAGGCTCGGGCGGCAGTGGCCCGGCTGGACCTCAACTTCGCCGCCGGCGAACTGCTGAACCGCCTCGACGACCGGCATCCCGGACCCCTGGAGCGGATCGAGATCCTGCTGCGGAGACTGTCGGTCCATCCGGCCGACGCCGGTGCGGCGATCGAGCTCGCCGGGGAGCTCTCGAACGCCGGGCTGACCGGCGAGGCCGACGAGTGGTTCGCACACGCCGAGTCCCTGGAAGTGGCGGATCTCGGCCAGGCGTCGCCGGGGCTCCGGGCCGCCCGGGTCGACCGGCTGCTGGCTGCCGGACGGGCCGAGGAGGCTCAAACCGCCGCCGCGGAGCTGGTTCAGGCCGTGCCGGAGGATCCCCAGGCCCGGCTTCTGTGGGCCCAGGCCCTGGAGGCGGCGGGCAAACCTCAGGAGGCGCTCTCGGAGATCAACAAGGCCGGCGGCATCTACAAGGCGATGCTCGCCCAGGCCGCCGGGCCCCTGGAGGCCGATCGGCTGGCCGAGATGGCCTGGTTTTTTGCCCATCACGACCCCCAGCCGGTCGAGGCCGCGCGGCTGGCCCGGCTGGCTCTGGCCCAAGATCCCGGATCGATCGTCGCCCGGCGGGCACTGGGCGCGGCCCTGCGGCAGCAGAAGGACTTCAACCAGGCCGTGGAGGTGCTGACCGGGCCGGCCGGGCAGGATGCCTGGGCGGTGGCGGAGCTGGCCCGGGCGATGCACGAGTCCGGCCGCACCGCCGAGGCCGCCGAGGTTCTCCGATCGGCTCTCGACCGCCCGGCCGAGCCGGCGGCCCGCGAGGCTCTGCTTTCGCTGGCCGGCGCTTGGGGGCTGCCCGCGACGGGCTCGCGTCCTGCGGCCGGGGATCCGGGCGCCATCCGCAAGCTGCTGGCATCCTTCGACCGCCGCGTGCTGGACTATCCCCTGCATCCGGAACGCTACCTGGCGATCCGCTGGGGCGTCGGCGGTGAGCGGGTTGCGCCGGGGCAGCCCTGGATCTGCTCGGTGCGGATCGAGAACCGCGGCCCGTTTCCCCTGACCGTCGGCGACGGGCTGATGGTCAGCCCGGATTTCCTGATCTCCATCGAGACCCGGGGCGATCAGGTCCGCCGTTCCGGGCCGATCATCCGCCTGTCGCTCAACCGCAAGCCGCGGCTGATGCCCGGGGAGGCCATTGAGGTTCGCC
>CAZSYS010000509.1:0-2111 GCA_964611365.1 uncultured Planctomycetales bacterium | reverse complement strand
GTCGACGGCCGGCCGGTCAGCCGGCCCGGGCCTGCTCGCGCTCCTTGCGGGCCTGATCGATAATCTGCTGCTGGACGTTTCCGGGCACCGGCTCGTAATGGGAGAGCTCCATGGAGAAGCTGCCCTGCCCGCCGGTGATGCTCGACAGCCGGGAGTTGTAGTCGGACATCTCCGCCAGCGGCACGCGGGCCTTGATCACGCTCAGGCCGCCGGGCAGCATGTCCTGGCCCTCAGGCCGGCCGCGGCGCGAAGCCAGATCGCCTTGGATGTCGCCGACGTTCTCGTTGGGGACCGTCACTTCGACATGCACGATCGGCTCCAGCAGCACGGGCTTGCACCTGGTGAATGCGATCTTGAAGGCCTCGCGTCCGGCGATCTGGAAGGCGATGTCCTTGCTGTCCACCGGGTGGGTCTTGCCGTCGGTCAGGTGCACCTTGACGTCCACGACCGGGTAGCCGGCGAGGACCCCCTCCCGGCACTGGGCCTGGATGCCCTTGTCCACGCTCGGTCGGAAGGCCAGGTCGATCGAACCGCCGAAAATGTCGTCGATGAACTCGTAGCCCGCCCCGCGTTCGTTGGGTTCCAGGGCGATGATGACCCGGGCGAACTGGCCGGCGCCGCCGCTCTGCTTCTTATGGGTGTATTCGACGTCCTTGACGCTGCCGGTGATGGTTTCGCGGTAGGGGATCCGCGGCGGCTTGGTGTTGACCTCAAGCTTGAAGTGCTGGGACATGCGCGACAGGATCGACCGCAGGTGCAGATCGCCGATGCCGCGGATCACCAGCTCGTGGGTCACCGGATCGCGCTCGGCCTGGAAGCAGGGGTCCTCCTCGGTGAACCGGGCCATGGCCCCGCTGACCTTGTCGCCGTCGCCGCGGCTCTTGGGCTCGATGGCCAGAGCGAACATCGGGGCCGGGAATTTCGGCAGGGGAATCCGCCCGGACTGGGCCTCGGGATAGACCATGTCGCCGATCTGGGTGTCCAGCTTGGCCACGGCGATGATGTCCCCGGCGATGCCCTCGGCGATCTCGGGATGCTCGGCGCCCTGCAGCTTGTGCAGCTGGCCGGGGCGCTGGGCCTTGCGGTCCTCGTTGAAGTGGATGCCCGTATCGCTCTTCATGCTGCCGGAATACAGGCGGATCACGGAGTACTTGATGTTGCTGCGCGGGTCGCTGAAGACCTTGAACACCTGTCCGACCAGCCTGCCGGCGGGGTCGGGATTCACCGGAGTCTCCCGGTCGCCGTCGACGATCACGCGCTGCCGGCCCTCGGCGGGGCCGGCGGTGTGCCGGGCGATCAGGTCCAGCAGCTCGCGCACGCCCGTCTCCTTGCGGGCGTCGGTGAACAGGATCGGCACGAACGATCCGGCGGCGATGGCCCGGGCCATGACCCCGGCCAGCCGGGCCGGGTCGATCTCGCCCTTCTCGAGGTACTCCTCCATCAAGGCCTCGTCGGCCTCGACCACCCGCTCGATCAGGGCGGTCCGGGCTTCCTCGACGCTGCCGAAATCGGTGTTGCCGGAGCCGCCGGTGAAGCAGTCGACGACCTTGCCGCCCTTGTCCGCCGGAAGATTCAGCACCTGGCATTCCGGCCCGAACAGATCCTGGACCGCCCGGACCAGCCCCGCGGCGTCGGGGTTGGAGTCGATCTTGTTGATCACGATCACCCGCCCCAGCCCGCAGTCCCGGGCACGCTCCATCATCCGGCGGGTGTTCACTTCGATGCCCGCCGAGGCCGAGATCACGCAGACCGCCGTCTCCACCCCCGCCAGGGCGGCGATCGCCGGCCCCAGGAAGTCCGGGGCCCCGGGCGTGTCCACGATGTTGATCAGCCGTCCGTCGTGCCGGACATGCGCCAGGGCCGAATCGATCGAGCAGCGGCGCTGCTTCTCCTCCTCGGTGAAATCCAGATGGCTTGTCCCGGCGTTCACGTCGCCCAGGCGGTTGGTCGTGCCGGTCAGGTGCAGCATGGCCTCGGCCAGCGAGGTCTTGCCCGAGGATTGGTGTCCGACGAGAGCGATGTTGCGGATGTCTGCGATGGTGTAGCCGGCCATGAGTGTCTCCAGGTGCTCCTTGGGCGGCGCGGGCCGCCGGTCGTGGCTTCCTACCGAC
>CAZSYS010000508.1:0-2115 GCA_964611365.1 uncultured Planctomycetales bacterium | reverse complement strand
CCCCGCGTGCAAACGCCGCCGGTCGAGCGCCCGGCGGCCGGCTCGGCGACCGCAGCGGCGGTTTCCGGGGCTCCGGTGCCGCCGCCGGATTCGTCCGCGCAGGCCGGCTGCGAGGAGGACACCATCCCCTTTACGGCCCTGCTGGGCTCCAGGCCTTCTCTGAAGACCGCCCGCGAGCTGGTCGCCGGCTCGGTCCAGCCGGTCTTGACTCCCGTGGAACCGCCGGCTTCGGCCTCATCGGCCCCTCCGGCGGCCGCCGTCTCGCCGGTGCCGAACGTGCGGCTGGTGCAGGCCGAGGAGCCGGATGCCCCCCCGGCCATTCCCTTCCCGTGGGCTCCGAGTCCGACACGGCCCAAACGCACCCCGCCGGGCGCGCCGCCGGCGCGCAGCCATGAGGCCCCGCAGGCCGAGCGTGCCCGGAGCGAGCCAGGCGACGCTCCGCGGCCCGCGCCGGACCCCGCCGGGCGGGCACCGATCAACGTCGAGCTGACCCGCGAGGAGATCGCCGCCCTGCTGCGCGGGCCTCGCCCGGGCCAGGAGGGCTTGCGCGAGGGACAGGCCTGATGCTCGACCTGCTGGGCGAACGGCGCGAGCGACTGCTGGTGGTCCGGGATCCGGGCAACCTCGCCGAGACCCTGCGCCGGCGGTATCCGCATTACGACGTGACCGTGACGCCGACGTACCTCGCCGGCATCGGCGCCCTTAGCGACGGACCGGCCCGCGGGCTGCTGGTCGGCGTGGATCCCTTGACACACCGGCTCGACCAGGCGGTGGCCGGTCTGCGCAAGGCCGCCGGGGAGTCCTCCAGACTGGTGCTGTGCTGCCTGCCCAGCGGCGAACCCGCGGCCCGGCGGGCCCTGTCGGCCGGCGCGGATGACTACCTGATCTGCCCGCCGGCCGGCAGCGAACTGGACCAGGCCCTGGCTATGCCGCCGGCGGTGACCGCCCGGGTTCCGCAGGAGGCCCTCGTCCCGACCCCGACCTGGGAGGAGATCACCGCCCTGGCCGGGGTGCTGGCCGGGCTGGGCTCGGGCCGCCAGGCGGTGTTGAACCAGGTCGGCGCGATGATCGCCGAGTCGCTGCGGACCGCCGATGTCCGCATCGTGGCCGGGGATTCGGCCGGCTGCACGGGCAATCCGGCCGCCGAGCCGGCGATCGTCGAGCCGATCGTCCTGTCCGACGGCCGCCACGGCCAGATCCTGGTCGGCCCGCGGCAGCGCCGGCCCTTCTCGGTGGCCGAGGTCGAACGCGTCCGGCACTTCGGCCGGCTGCTGGTTCACCTGCTGGACGCCGCCGACCGGCAGGAGCACTGGCAGGAGCTGGCCCTGATGGACGAGGCCAGCGGCCTGCCCAACCGGCGCTGCCTGCTTCAGGCTCTGGACAAGCTGCTCAAGCGGGCGGCCCGCGAGCGCTTCAGCGTGACGGTGCTGATCTTCGACCTGGACGGCTTCAAGCACTTCAACGACGTCTACGGACACGCCGCCGGCGACCAGGTGATCCGCGAGACCGGCCAGCTCTTCCGGCGCTGCTGCCGCAGGCATGACATCGTGGCCCGTTACGCCGGCGACGAGTTCGTGGTGGTCTTCTGGGACGCCGGGCAGCCGCGGGTCACCGGTTCGAAGCATCCGACGGACGTGCTGGTGGTGCTCCGGCGGTTCAAGCAGGCACTGAGCAGGCACTCCTTCGGGCGTCTGGGGCCCGAGGCGGTGGGGCGGATCACGATCAGCGGCGGCCTGGCCAGCTTTCCCTGGGACGGGGCGACGTTTCAGGAACTGCTCGAGCACGCCGACCAGGCCCTGCTGGAGGCCAAGCGTGCCGGGCGCGACCGCATTTTCCTGTTCGGCGAGGAAGGCCGCCCGGTCGATGAGCTTTCGGCCGATGACGCCCCCGGCGCGGAGGGCGCGGCCGGGTGATCCCGATCCTGCCCGGGCCGCGGCTTCGTCCGCGGCCTTGCCGGGGCATCCGAATCATGCGGCAGTGCGGCTTTTTCCTGGCGTGGTGCGCGATCACGGCGGCGCTGCCGGCGGTGCTTCCGGCCTGCGCGTCACCCGGTCCATCCGGAGCGGCGCCGCTCCAGGAGGCATGGGAGCGCCCCGTCGGCCCGGCCACCGCTCC
>CAZSYS010000507.1:0-2116 GCA_964611365.1 uncultured Planctomycetales bacterium | reverse complement strand
GCGGTACGGCCGGTGGCCAGGCCGCGGACTCATGCGCCCGGCCGGCACGGAGGCCGGCCGCTACGGCGCTGCGCGACGCCAATTGCACCTCTTTCGACCACGGCGCGAGGCGTGAGGTTGTCCGCGTTCGGCGGCCGGCAGGGGCGCGGGGCGGTACGGCCGGTGGCCAGGCCGCGAACTCATGCGCCCGGCCGGCACGGAGGCCGGCCGCTGCGGCGCTTCGTGTGACGCATGCGAGGCCATTCACGTGACCCATGCGCGGCCGGTGGTGGTTGCATCGGCGGCCGGCAGGGGCGCCGGGCGTCAGGGGGTTTCGCGGCGTCGGGAACACGTCGGTGCCCAGCAGCACCGGCCGTTTGGACGCGCGGCCGGGGCGCGTATAATGCCGGCTTTTCAGGCGGGCACAGACCCGCCGCTGTTCAAGCGGAGTCGGCAGTTTATGGAAATTCCCCTCAGCAGGCCGGACATCACCGAGGCCGAGCGGGCGGCGGTGCTGGCGGTTCTGGAAACCCCGCATCTTTCGCTGGGCCCCAAAGTGCCGGAGTTCGAGCAGCTGTTTCGCGACTATCTGGGCGTGCGGCACGCCCTGGCGGTCAGCAACGGCACCTGCGGGCTGGACCTCTGCCTGCGCGCGATGGGCATCGGGCCGGGCGACGAGGTCATCACCACGCCGTTCTCCTTCATCGCCAGCTCCAACTGCATCCTGTTCAACGGCGCCCGGCCGGTGTTCGTGGACATCGACGCGGACACCTGGAACATCGACCCCAGCCGGATCGAGGCGGCGGTCACGCCCCGCACGCGGGCGATTCTGCCGGTGGACGTGTTCGGCCAGCCGGCGGACATGGATCCGATCCGCGAACTGGCCGACCGCCGCGGCCTGCGGGTGCTGGAGGATTCCTGCGAGGCCCTGGGGGCCACCTACAAGGGCCGCAAGGCCGGGACGCTGGGCGACGCCGGGGTGTTCGGCTTCTATCCCAACAAGCAGATCACCACCGGCGAGGGCGGCATGGTGGTCACCGACGACGACGACATCGCCCGGCTGGTGGCGTCGATGCGCAACCAGGGCCGGGACGGCATGGGCTGGCTGGCGCATGCCCGCCTGGGCTTCAACTACCGGCTCAGCGACATCAGCTGCGCCCTGGGCGCCGCCCAGATGCGCCGGCTGGAGGAGATCCTGGGGGCCCGGCAGCGGGTCGCCGGGCTGTATCAGCAGCGGCTGGCCGGGGAGCCCCGGGTGCGCATGCAGAGGATCCTGGAGACCTGCAGGATCAGCTGGTTCGTCATGGTGGTGCGCCTGGACGACCGCTACACGCGCGAGGACCGCGACCGGATCATCGACGGCCTGCGCGCCGCCGGGATCGGCTGCAGCAACTACTTCCCCCCGATCCACCTGCAGCCGTTCTACGTCGAGAAGTTCGGCTGCCGCCGGGGCGACCTGCCGGTCTGCGAGGCGTTGACCGACCGGACGATCGCCCTGCCGTTCCACGGGCGTCTGACCGAGGCCGAGGTCGACCGGGCGGTGAGCGTGTTCCGGTCGCTGCTGTGATCGCGCGGCCGGTCTGCCGGGGCAGCCATGATCGACGACTGGGACCTGACGGCCACCAACCTGAACCGGATCCGCGGCCACCGCTACGAAGTGGCGGTGCTGCCCACCGCGGCCATCGAGGCCCACAACCTGCACCTCCCCGAGGGGCAGGACTTCCGGCACGCCACCTGGGTCGCCCGGCGGTGCTGTGCCGCGGCCTGGGAGCGGTGCCGGTCGGTGATCTGCCTGCCGGGCATTCCCTACGGCGTGGACTGCAACCTGCTGGCTTTTCCGCTGACCGTTCACGTCTCGCAGGCCACGCTGGACGCCATGGTCCGGGAGGTGATCCTGTCGATGCGGCGCCACGGGATCCGCAAGTTCGTGATTCTCAACGGCCACGGGGGCAACGAGTTCCGCGCCCTGATCCGGCAGGTGCAGTGCGACACCGACGTGCACGTCTTTCTGTGCAACTGGTGGACGGTCGGGGCGGACCGTTACGCGGAGATCTTCCAGCGGCCCGACGACCATGCCGGCGAGATGGAGACCTCGGTCGCGCTGGCCCTGTATCCCGAGCTGGTCGAGGCGGCGGAG
>CAZSYS010000506.1:0-2117 GCA_964611365.1 uncultured Planctomycetales bacterium | reverse complement strand
CATGAGCAGTATACCGATTCATCTGGGATTGGACTACCACCATTCGGTGGTCCAGGTGTGTGTGATGGATGCCGCCGGTCAGATTCTGGCCAACCGGGATTGCCCCAACCAGTGGGAGGCGATCGCCCAGCTGGGCGCCCGCCACGGGCAGGTGGCGGGAGCCGCCCTGGAGGCCTGCACCGGGGCGGCGAGCCTGGCCGACGAGCTGGTGGGGCGTGCCGGCATGCCGGTCCAGCTGGCCCATCCGGGCTTCGTGTCCCGGATGAAGCACAACCGGGACAAGACCGACTGGGGCGACGCCCGGCTGCTGGCGGACCTCCATCGGGTGGGCTATCTGCCGGAAGTCTGGCTGGCCCCGCCGGAGGTCCGGGAACTTCGACGCCTGGTCCGCTACCGCCAGCAGCTGGTCAACGAGCGTCGCAACCGCCGACTGCGGATCACGGCCCTGCTGCGGGATCAACGGGCCGGGGCCGGTCCGGGTCGCCGCTGGACCCTTCGGTGGCTGCACTGGCTGCTGCGGGAGGCGTCCTTGACCAGGCATGGCCGCTGGGTGATCGAACGTCACCTGAAATGGATCGGTCATCTGACCCGGGAGATCCTGTTGGTGGAACGTCGGCTGACCCGGCTGACGGCCAAGGACCCGATTGTCCAGCAGCTTCTGGACCAGCCGGGGATCGGCCCGGTGACCGCCTGGGTGATGCGGGCGGAGATCGGGCGTTTCGACCGCTTCCGGTCGGGCAAGCAGCTGTCGCGGTTCTGCGGACTGAGTCCGTGCAACGCTTCCAGCGGGCTGCGGCAGAGCGACGCCGGCCTGATCCGGGCGGGCAACCGGTACCTGCGGGCGACGCTGATCGAGGCGGCGCACCGGCTGAGGCGTCACCAGCCGCGGTGGAAGGCGCTGGGGGACGCCCTGGAGGCACGGGGCAAGCCCGCGTCGGTGGTGGCGGCGGCGATCGCCAACCGCTGGATGCGTTGGCTGTATCACCAGATGGTCGGTCAGCCGGCGGCGTGAAAGCCGGACGCAGGGGATGAGTCCGGGCCGAAGCCGGGCCCGTGCCGTCGATCTCCCGTGCGGTGACGACGCGCTCGACGGCCGCTTGGGCGAAACGCTCGGCTGTAGATGGGGCAGTCGTCGCCTTTTCGAAGCACCCACATGGGCTATCCCGTCGTGGCGGGAGACGCTCGGATAGAAGAATGGGAAGACGGCGACGGGTGGCTGGCGGGCCCTCTCATCCCTCGGGACGGCCATTGTACGGCCGCGGATCAGAACCCGTCCAGGGCTCCGCCCGTCCGTGGGCTCCGGACAGCCGGCCCCTCCGTGGGCCGGACTTCCCCTGGACCGGCCCTGATCCGCGGCCGTGGGGTGATTCGCCTTAGACGCGAGGAATGAGAGGTTCTGGTCCGAGGGCTTTGAACGATGGCTTGACACGCAACGGGTCTTCATAGAAGCGGGCTGCGGCAGAGCGACGCCGGCCTGATCCGGGCGGGCAACCGGTACCTGCGGGCGACGCTGATCGAGGCGGCGCACCGGCTGAGGCGTCACCAGCCGCGGTGGAAGGCGCTGGGGGACGCCCTGGAGGCACGGGGCAAGCCCGCGTCGGTGGTGGCGGCGGCGATCGCCAACCGCTGGATGCGTTGGCTGTATCACCAGATGGTCGGTCAGCCGGCGGCGTGAAAGCCGGACGCAGGGGATGAGTCCGGGCCGAAGCCGGGCCCGTGCCGTCGATCTCCCGTGCGGTGACGACGCGCTCGACGGCCGCTTGGGCGAAACGCTCGGCTGTAGATGGGGCAGTCGTCGCCTTTTCGAAGCACCCACATGGGCTATCCCGTCGTGGCGGGAGACGCTCGGATAGAAGAATGGGAAGACGGCGACGGGTGGCTGGCGGGCCCTCTCATCCCTCGGGACGGCCATTGTACGGCCGCGGATCAGAACCCGTCCAGGGCTCCGCCCGTCCGTGGGCTCCGGACAGCCGGCCCCTCCGTGGGCCGGACTTCCCCTGGACCGGCCCTGATCCGCGGCCGTGGGGTGATTCGCCTTAGACGCGAGGAATGAGAGGTTCTGGTCCGAGGGCTTTGAACGATGGCTTGACACGCAACGGGTCTTCATAGAAGCGGCC
>CAZSYS010000505.1:0-2124 GCA_964611365.1 uncultured Planctomycetales bacterium | reverse complement strand
TGCTTCAGCTCATCCACATCCTCCTTTCGCAGGTTGCTTGGCGCAATCCCCGTTTTCACATCCACATGCGGCAGCGCGAATCGCCGTAGCGGCCGGCCCCCGTGCCGGCCGTCGAGGGCGGACAACCTCTCGCCTCGCGGCCGATTCGCCGGTCGCCTCTGCCGGCCTCCGAGCATGGCCTCACATTGGCAACGCAAAGCGCCGTAGCGGCCGGCCCCCGTGCCGGCCGTCGAACGCGGACAGCCTCACGCCTCGCGTCCGGCTCGCCCGGCGTCTTGAATGGCCGCACATTGGCCCCGCGAAGCGCGGTAGCGCCCGGCGTCTCTGCCGGCCGTTGCTCACCGCGGAGCCATCAGCTCGATCATCCACGCCTCCAGGCGTCCGGTCGCCTGCAGCAGCAGCGCGTAGGCGCACAACCCGCCGGCCATCGCCGCGCGGTACACGCCGGCACACCGCCACACGTGCGCCTGAACCCGTGCCGCCGCTAGCAGCCCGCCGGCCGCCACGGCGCAGATCGCCGCCGGCACGGCGCCCAGGTCCTGCAGGCGCATGGCGCCGGTCAGTTCCTCGAACAGCGGGTGAAGGCCCAAAGCCGTTGCGGTCGCCGCCGCCGCCGGCAGCGCTGCACACGCGAGCACCGCGATCCGGACCGCGCCGGCGATCGACCATCGCGTACAGAAGCTCCAGGCCAGGTCCGCCGCCGCCGCTGGGAGCAGCAGCGCCAGCAACAGCGTCCCCGTCGCCTGGATCAGCCCACGGGCCATTTCCAGGAGGATGAGCCGGTTGCCGCCGGCCCCGGGAGCAAAGAACCGCTGCAGAAGATGCTCGTCGATCGGGAGGCCTGCAGCCTCCACCGCCCGATGCGGAAAGAAGTGCCACAGAAAACGATCGATGACCGCCTGCCGCGCGTCGCCCACAAGCTCCCTGGGCAGTTCCTCCGGCGAGAGCTCGCCCAGACGCTCGGCGGCCGCCTCCGCCAGCACGGCGTCGCACGACCCCGCCCCGGGGACCGGCAGACCAAGGCCGGTATGCCGGTGCGCGCGGCGCCGGAAATCCTCGAGCCTTTCCAGCAGGCAGTCCAGGGCCTGATCGTCGCCGCGACGGACCAGATCCGCCGCCTGCACCGCCAGCTCGTCCCTGATTTCCAGGACGCAGGCCACCAGCTGGGGGTATCCGTGGAGCCGTGCGGCCTGCTGGGCCGCGGCAAGCCGGGGCAGGCCGAGAGACGCGTACAGGCGCCGGGCTTCGTCGAAAACCCCGCGTTGGGGCACCTGCCAGACGGGTTTCTCGCAGGACTCAGCCAGCGCGGCCAGGCCTTCGTCCAGCCGGCCGCTGCTCAACTCGGCCAGGGCCTCGGCCAGGCAGGCAGCACCGTTGTCCGGTTCGGCGCGGCGGGACAGCCGCGCGGCGGCGAGCATCCGGTCCCTTGCCGGCGCTTCGATGTCGCCGGCCTCGGTGCCGGCTCTGGCGGATCGGGCATCGACCAGCCTGTGGCGGGTCCGCGACGCCCCGCGCAACGCGGCCCACACCTTCGGCGGATGGTCCTGCCAGACCTCCGCCGGAGGAAACCTCCCCCGGCGGCGATAGGGCCGCGGATCGAGAATGAAGCCGTCGGCGCTGCAGTCGGCCTGGCGCTGCGCGCGGGCCTCCCACGCCGGGTCGAGGACCAGCTCCCCGCGGCGCCACATCGTGCGATCGTCATCCGGCAGAAGCGTGCCCGGAAGGCACGCGGAGAACGGCGTCGCGATACCCCGCAGGTCCAGTAGGCACAGCTCGCGCGCCGCCGGGTCCGCCAGCGTCACCGCCACCGCGGCCGCGGCCGCCAGACCCACGACCGCCCGCGCCGGGCCGCCCGGAGTGTACGTCGCCGTGCGCAAGAGGCGTCTCCCTGGAACGCGTGCGGGCCTTCAGCGCAGCCCGGTTCCGCCTTCGGGCCACCCCGCGGAGCGCCCCTCCGACTGAATCCTGGAAAGCCCAGGTGTTCCCGACAAGTCCCTTGCACGCGCCCCGCCACGCCCGACGCCTCGGATGGCCGCCGACGACAGCAAGCAACACGGCAACACGAAGCGCCGTAGCGGCCGGCCCCCGTGCCGGCCGTCGAGGGCGGACAACCTCTCGCCTCGC
>CAZSYS010000504.1:0-2130 GCA_964611365.1 uncultured Planctomycetales bacterium | reverse complement strand
GACGAGCATCTCGGCGTTCTACCTGCCCTGGCGCCGGCGCCGCCGGCCGGCCGGCGCGGCCGACCCGCTGGACGACCCCGCCGAGCAGCGCCGCCTGGTCCTGCTGTCGCGGTCCCTGGTGGTCCTGTGGGGCGCCATCCTCTGTGCGATGGCCCAGGTGGCCGAGGCCGCCAGCGCGAAGTTTCCCGAGATTCTCAACCTGGCCCTGGCGATGGCCGGCTACACCGGAGGGGCCCTGCTGGCGGGCTTTCTGCTGGCCTTTCTGAGGCTCAACATCGACGACCGCGGCTTCCTGTGGTCCGCGCCGCTGTCGGTGCTGACCGTCTTCGCCCTGGTCTGGCACGAGCCCTGGGCTCACGTGGTCTGCGGCACCGGCGCGGCCCTGATCCTGGCCGGCTGGCTGTGGATGCTGGCCCGCCAACGCGCTGCCGGCGGGCCGGACGCCGGTCCAGGCGGCCGCGACCTGCTGCAGACCCTTCTGCTGGTCGCCGGCCTGGCGGGGATGGTGTGGCTGAGCTTCCGGGGCTACCTGGACGTCCGCCAGGACCCCCTCCGGGAAACGCAGCACTACGTCACCGTCGCCTGGCCGTGGTTCGTGCCGATCGGCTCGACGGTGGCGTTCGTCTTCGGCTGCGCACTGGCCCGGCCGGCCGTGCGTCCGAGCGATGCGGTCGCCACCGCGCGCGAGGGGGCATGAAGGCGGTGGAACGCATCACGCGGCGAAGGCTGTTGATCCTCGCGCCGGCGCTGTGGGCGGTCTCGGGCTGCCGCCGGTCCGCACCACCGCCGCCTCCGCCCCCGGCCACCCGGCCGGCCGACCTGTCGGAGTCCGAACCCGCGGCGGCTTATGCCCGGTATCTGGCCGGCATGCGGATCTGCCTGGATCCCGGGCACGGCGGCGACGCCGACCGCCCGGGCTACAAGCGCGGACCGACCGGCCTGCGCGAGGCCGAGGTCAACCTCCGGGTGGCCCTGATGCTGCGCGAGATGCTGGCCGGAGCCGGGGCGGCGGTGTTCATGACCCGCGAAACCGACACCGCGCTGGCGGACGCCGGATCCGAGGACCTGCGCCTGCGGGCCGAGGTCGCCAACCGCAACGACTGCGATCTGCTGCTGTCCATTCACCACAACGCCAGCGACACCAACCCGCAGGCCAACTTCACCAGCGTGTGGTATCACGGCGACGTGGACTGCAGCCCCGCGAGCCTCGATGTCGCGCGATATCTGGCCGTGGCACTCATCGACGCCCTGGATCTCCCCCAGACGCTCGGCTGCCCGGTACTCAGCGACGAGCTGGTCTCCCGCAGCGGCTTTGCGGTGCTGCGGCACGCCCGCGTACCGGCGGTGCTGACCGAGGCCTCGTTCCACTCGAACCCCGACCAGGAGCGGAAACTGGCCGATCCCGGTTATAATCGGCTCGAGGCCCGGGCCCTGTTCGCCGGCCTGGCGCGGTATGCCTATGGCGGCCTGCCGCGGGCCCGGCTTGTCGTCCCGGCCGACGGCGCCGTGGCCGCCGGGGGCAGCCGGTCGGTGCAGGTCGAGCTCCAGGACGGGCTTTCGCAACGCCGCAGCTGGGGCTGGGAGCGACGCCAGATCCTGCGCGACAGCATCCGCGTCCGCCTGGGGGACCGACTGCTGCCGCATGTGTACGAGGAGCAGCCCGACCGGGTCTGGTTCATCCTTCCGCCGGACGTGCCGCCCGGACGTTCGCGGGTGAACCTGCAGTTTCAGAACGTGTTCAAGCACTCCAACACCCGCCCCGAGCTGCTGCTCGAACTGCGCGCCGGAGCGGAAGGGGCATCGTGAAACATGGCGCCGGGGCCTGCCGCGCCGGCCGGCGGATGGCATCAAGAAGAGGGATGAGCATGAGCCGTCTTACGGTGGTGATGCAGGGCCGGGCCGAACCCGTCGCGGGGCTCCTGGAGCAGCTGAAGGCCTCTCCGCTGGTCGAGGGCTTCGTGGTCGTGGCCGCGCCCGGGCAGCAGGTCGCCGGCCGGGCGGCGGTGATCCACCACGACCGGCCCGCCGGAGGCGAGGCCGTCGGGCGGGTGCTGGAGGCCGTCACCGCCGGTTACGCGCTGTTCGTGGACGTCGAGCAGCCGCTGACGCTCGGCCGGCACGCCCTGCAGC
>CAZSYS010000503.1:0-2158 GCA_964611365.1 uncultured Planctomycetales bacterium | reverse complement strand
CGTGCCCCCGCAGGCCCTCCAGATCGGCACCCGCTGGATGGACGGGGCCCACGTACGCCTGCCGATGAGCGACGAGGAGTTCTGCGGCCGGCTGTGCGCGCGGCTCGACCGCCACCTGGCGGAGCTCGCCCCGCAGTGCGACACCATCGTTGTCGGCCTGCACCACGTGCCTTTCGTCGAACTGGTGCCCGCTCAGCAACGGCCCAACTGGGCCTTCGCCAGCGCCTTTCTGGGCAGCGCGGCCCTGGGCCAGACCCTGCTGCGCCACACGAAGGTCCGCCATGTCTTCTGCGGCCACGCCCACGCCTTTGGCATCGTCCGCCGCCGGGGCCTGGTCTGCACCAGCGTCGGCTGCACCTACCTGGCCAAGCGCTACGAGCTGCTGGAGCTGTAAGCCTCCGCCGTGCCGCCGGCGCCCGGCAGGCCGCCGCCCGGATTCCCCGGGCCGATGACCCCCCGGCGGCGCAGGCTGCCTCAGAAGGCAGTGTATTCGGCCAGCAAAGCCAGGTAGGTGCGGTAGGCGCTCAGCGAAACCGACGGAGGCGTCTGATGGTCCACACTGGGAATGAATCCCCCCGAACGGATCAGCGGGCGCAGGCGTTCGAACTCCGCCCGCATGGCCGGCTCGCCCCGGTCCATGACCATCTTGTCGTAGTGGCCGATCATCCCCAGCCGGGGAAACCGCTGCCGCAGGACCGTGCCGTCCACGCCCGCCTGACGCTCCAGCGGCAGAACGCCCTCCAGCCCCAGGTCCAGGAGCCACGGGACCATCGCGGTGACGTCCCCGTCGGTATCCACGATCGCAAGGATGCCCAGCTCCCGCACCCGCGGCAGGATCCGGCGATAGTAGGGGGCGATGAACGACTCGAACATCGCCCGGCTGATCATCGGGCCGTGGTTGTAGGACATGTCCTCCGCGAAGGTCATGAACGTCGGCACGCAGACCTGCGACACGGCCTCCAGCAGGCGGAGGTTGTACCCGGCCAGGTCTTCGCAGATCTGATGGATCAGCTCCGGATGGTCGTAGAAGGCCAGCAGGTGCCGCTCGGGCCCCATCAGCGTCCGCGGCAGCCAGAAAAAACCCTCCAACGTGATCCAGACCACCGCCTCCCCGCGCCGCTGCCTGGCGGCCCAGGGTTCCAGCCCCGCGATCGCCGCGTCATGGGCAGGAAACAGCCTGGACCGCACCGCCAGGTAGTCGTCCGCGTTCGCCACCCTGCCGATCACGTGGTGCTGGGCGGCTTCGATAGTCGCGTCCGTCGTGCTGAACCAGAACTGGCGGTACGGGTCCAGGCCCAGGTGCACGGCGATGTCGAACACGTCGGTCAGATTCCCCGGCAGACCCTCCCGGTACCATCGCTCCAGCGTCAGATCCCACCACATGGCCCACTCCCAACGCGGCAGACGGTCCACCGGCTGGAAGTTCATCACCGCCCGGAAACGCTCGACGTGGTTCATCTGCTCCATGGCGCCGCCACTCCCTGCCCGCAACGACTTCACCGGCCGGCCGGATCCAGCGGCAGGATGCGGAGGGTCACCCGGAACGCCTCTGCCGGCCCGGCCGCGGAGATTCCCACCCGCACCGGCCGGATCCGGCTCATGGCCTCCTCCTCGATGGGCTCGGCCCGTACGACCGCCCTTTGATCGTCCGTCTCGAGGATGACGCTCAGCCCCGCGGGGCCGTCACGGAACTCCATCGTCCGCTCATCGACCTGCCGGAAGACGCCGCCGGTGACCAGCGCCGTCTCGAAGAGCGAAGGTCCTTCGAAGGCCGCCTCGTCGATGACCGTCAGGCTGCCGGCGCCGTCCCGCGCGTACACGAACGTCCGCCGCAGGCTCCGCAGACGCGGTGCGTCGTAAACCGCCGACAGGTCCAGCACCAGCGTGTCGCGCGCGTCGGTGAACTCCGTGCTCATTACCTCCGCGCGGGCCTCGGCGCCGGTCCGCTGCAGCCGGCCGTCCACCACCGGAACCGGGTGACCCCAGGAATTCAGCAGGCGGCTCTCGTAACGCCGCTGGCTGAAGGTCCGCGCCGTATAAACCTCCCCGCCGGCGTCCAGCAGCACCGGCCGACCGTCCACGACCACGACAAAAGAGCCCACGTCGTTGTGGTTGTGGTGCTCGGCGTTGTGCCCGCCCTTCAGGGCCACGCCCATCC
>CAZSYS010000502.1:0-2192 GCA_964611365.1 uncultured Planctomycetales bacterium | reverse complement strand
GCCTCGGACCGCAGGCCGCGGCCGGCCGGAGGTCTTCGCGGCTCAGCGGGTCCGGCGGGAGAACAGGAACGCGGCGGTCAGGGCGGAGACCATCAGGCCGGTCGGCTCGGGCACGGGAATCACAGCCTCGACGTCCAGTTCGTCGTTGCCGCACGACGGCCGCCAATGCACGGAGAACGAATGCCCGGGCCCCCCGACCAGGGCCAGATCGAAGGCCAGCTCGATCACCGCGTGCTGGGTGGTCAGGCTGTCGCGGGTGTAGACATAATCGGCCATCCCCGCCAGCGTGCTGCCGGCGTCGATCTGGAGCTGCACGGGCCCCTTGGGGCTGATGGGATCCAGCAGCCAGGTCGCCGCGGACCAGATCGACCCGGCGACCTGGGCCGGCGCCGCCGCCGCGTGGGACCTGGTCACACCGTTGCCGTCGAGGGTGTACGTCGAGCCGGGCGCGCCGGCGGTGATCAGCGAACCGTCTGCGCCCCCGGCGCCTCCGCCCACTTCGATGCCCAGGGTGCCGGAGGCGGTTTCGATCCGGATGTCGCCGGGGCCGAAGCTGGGCAGCCCGTTGTCCGGGCGCTGTCCGGTGACGATGGCGATGAAGATCCGCCCGCCCTGCAGGGCGACGGCCATCATCTCGGCGTCGTAGTCCTGCCCGCCCTGGTTGGGCCCGAGCACGAAGCCGTGTCCGGCGGTATCGTTCTGGTCTTCGATGTGCGAGCCCAGCAGGTCGAGCCCGGAGTCGAAAACGTATGTGCTCAGGTTGTTGTCGGCCACGGTGACGCCCCAGTCGCCGAGGTGGCCGTCGGCGATGAGGCCGGCGTGGACCGCGGCCGGGACCAGAACAGCAGCCAGAATGCAGACCGGGGGGGTGCAACGGATGGACATGGGCTTCTCTCTCCTCCGGCGGCGGCTTTCTCAAGGCCGCCGCGTGTCGTCGATGGCGGCACCGTCCCGTGTCCGGCGGCCCGGGGCCGGCGGCGGACGTCGTGCCGGGCTCCGCCCCGAAGGCGGATGCCTCACCCGTTCATAGGCGCGGCCGCCGGCCGGGTCAATGGGGATTCGCCTCCGTCGGGGCTTTGGAGACAGAATTGCGGCACCCGTCCGATAAGAACCGGGAGGCGGACCGGCGGGAGCTGAGGTCCGATAGCGCAGACTCGCGCGGTGCGGGGCCTTGCGCGGAGGTCAGCGCCGGCTGAGGCTCTCGCCCTTGAGCAGGCGGTCGATGTCCCGGGAGAGGGCCTGCATCTCGTCGGGCGAGTAGCCCACGTGGATGGCCTGGACGATTCCGTCCCGGCCGATCACCGCCATGGTGGGAAAACTGACCACCCGGAATGCCCGGGTGATGGCGTTGTTTTCGTCGGCGATCTGTCGCAGCGTGATCTTGCGGCTCTTGAGCGCGCCGGTGACCTCGGCGCGCGATGCAGCCGGGTCGGTGTTGACCCCCAGGACGACGACCGGCTTCCCGGCGTACTTGTCGGCCAGCTGCTGCAGGCCGGGCAGGGCCATCAGGCAGGGACCGCACCAGACCGCCCAGAAGTCCAGCACCACGACCTTGTCCTTGAGGTCGTCCCGGCCCACGGTTTTGCCTTCGAAGTCCCTGCCCGAAAACTCCGGCGCCGGCCGGCCGACGAGCTTCTGCTGCATCTCCTGGGGCGACGGCGGACGCAGCGCGGTCACGCGCTCGTCGTGCGGGGCGGGCGTGAACCCGAAACGCTCCGGTGGAATCGGCTTGCCCGGATCGACCGGCTTGAGGCGGAACTCCTCGGCGTAGCGGTTCAGCTTCGCGTTGGACAGCACGCCGGAGATGCGCCCGCGCATCCATGCGGTGTGGTCGTAGGCCAGCCGGTGCATCAGGCCGGTCGCCCCGTCGAACCAGGCCTCGAAAGGCACTTCCTCGTCCTTCTCGCCGCCGGGCCTGATCTTCAGCACGCCCGTCACCCGGTGCCCGGGCCGGTCATCGACGCTCCGCGCCTCGGCGGCCTCCAGCCGCACGATTTCTCCGCCCAGCAGTGCCGCGGGACCGGTGCTCGTGCCGGTCAGCAGCGCCGCCAGCGGATGCCGGCTCTGCTCGAAGGCATTGAAGCGGGCCAGCTGCAGCTTGCCCAGGTCCACGGAGTCCGGGGCTTCGCCCTGCACGTACTGCTCGATCGGCGTCGCGTGCTCCCACAGCGTCCGGCCGTCGCAGTACACCG
>CAZSYS010000501.1:0-2248 GCA_964611365.1 uncultured Planctomycetales bacterium | reverse complement strand
CGCCCTGGGCGATGTCCTTCATGATTTCGGCAGCCTGGGCGATCGGGCGGACGATACGGCCGGCCATCCACATGGCTGGCAAAGTCAGGATCAAAGCCACGGCCAGCCCGGCGACGACCATGTTCCGCAGCGAGGCCCGGATGCTGCGCCCCACCTCGCCGCGCATGGCCTCGACGTCTTCCAGGAACTCCGCGGTCGGTTCGACGACCCCGATGCAGTACCGTCGGCCGTCGATATCCAGCGGGGTGAAGGCCATGTACTTGTTGACGCCCTCGAAAGTGTAGTTGGCGGTGCCGGTCTCGCCCTTGAGCATTCGGTCCCGGGTGATGGCCGCCAGTTCACCGTACTTCTCGTCGGTCAGGTTGACGTTATCCGTCAGCTTGTACTTGGGGTGGGTCACGAGCACGCCTTTGTCGTTCGTGATGTACGGATATCCGCTCTTGCCGTAAACGCTGCCGGCCAGCAGCGCCTGGGTGACCGACCAGTCCACATTCAGGGCCACGACTCCCTTGCACTGGCCGTTGGCGTGGACGGGGGCCGTGATCCGCAGCTCCGGCCGGCCGGTGTTGGTTGATACCTCAAGGGCGGCGATGCGGGTTGTTCCCTGCGGAGCCTGCAGGGCGACTTTGAACCAGTCGGCCTCCGCCCGGTTCTGCATATCACTGGAGATCTGCCCATCAACCAGCTTGAAGACCTCCATACCCTTGGAGTCCAGGTAGCGGATCTGGGCGTAGTGGTGGTATTCCTTACCCCCGATCTCGTCCCGGGAGCTGCCCCAGAGGCTCTTGAGCTCGGCCTCGAGCATGACCGCCATGGTTTTGGCGTGCCCGCGGGAGAGGTCATCCCAGTAGCCGCTGGCACAGACGATCCAGTCCCAGGGGGCGAAGTGCTTGTAGACGATGAACTTCTTGCGGCCCTCGAAGGTGTAATTGATGATCTGGCAGGTGTCGTTGCGGTTCTGCAGCACGGGAGCGAACGCGTCCAGCTTCAGGTCGCTGACGACGTTCTTGCCGACCAGGGCCTGCTTGGGATGCACAATGGTCACGCCGCGGGAATCGATCACGAAGGGGTAGCCCTCGCTGCCGATCTTCGTAGTGGTAATCGCCCTGGCCAGGTCGTCGTTGTCGCGCTCGCGGACGCCGACATAAAGCATCCCGACGAGATTGCCTTCCTTGTCCCGGATCGGCTCGTATGCGGTAACGTAATACTGGTCGACCACGAATGCCCGACCTTTGTAAACCTCCCCCTTCAGCACGGTACCGACCACCGGATTGGGCTGGCCGTCGGGGTTGACCGCCGGGATGTAGGTTCCGATAGCCCGTTTTCCCTCGGCGTTGGTCACATTGGTGGCCACGCGGAGCATGTCTCCGGCCTCGTTCATCTTCTGGAACAGCGTGCACGTGCCGCCGACCAGGGCGGTGACGTCATCGACCAGCGGAGAGGGCGCCGCCGGGTCGGCGTTGGCGGAGATCGTCGTCGCCCCGATCCGCATGGCCGGCAGGGAGACCTCGGTGGCCTCCTTGCTGAGCTGGTTGATCGCTTTCCATGCGATCTTCTCCTCGGCCAGGCTCACCGCCCCGGTCCGCCGGAGCTGATCGCGGGCGACGTTGAGGCCGTGGAGCATGGCCTTCTCGACGCCGGCCTGCTGGGCGGCGCAGGCCCGCACCAGGCCCTCGACCACGGCGTTCGCCTGCTCGTGGCCCAGGTTGACCAGCAGCTCGTTTTCGCCGGCCAGGGCCTCGAGGTAGCCGGTCAGGTTGGCCGAGGCCGCCAGCTGCAGCGTGTCGCCCGCGGCCCGGTCCACGATGGCGTGCACGCGCTCGCCCTCACGGGAAGCGGCGACCTTCAGCGTCTCCAGCGTCTCCTTGATGACCGCCTGCCCGGCGTGATCGGTCGTCCGGGCGCCCATCTGGCTGAGCGTGTAGATGGCAATGGTGGCCACCGCGGCCACCGCCACCAGAACCTGTCCCACGCTGGTGACCAGGAGTTTCCTGCGAATCGTCATGATCGATGGCCTCCGTCTCTTGACCGAGTTGCTTTCCGGAGCCTCCGCGGGCTGTCCGGCCTGTTGCGATCCGGCGCGCCGGACTCGTGCGGTCCGGGGCGTCCGCCGGGCGTTCCTACACCTTGAAGCGGCTGACCATGTCCTGCAGCTGCCCGGCCAGCCGGGTCAGTTCGTCGCCGGCCGACTGCGTCTGGGCGGCGCCCTGGGCGGTCTGGCGGGCGGCGGTGTCCACGCCGGCGATGT
>CAZSYS010000500.1:0-2250 GCA_964611365.1 uncultured Planctomycetales bacterium | reverse complement strand
TCGCCGGGCTCCTGGGGATCGACCGCGGGACGGTTTGCCGTCACATCCTTTGATGGACCGGTCGGAATACCGCCGGGGCGCCCCCGGATCGGCTGTTCCGGGGGATCAAATGCAGCCGGGGCGCTCACCGGGTGCGACCGGCCGGCGCTGGCCGCCGACCGAAGAGCCGGACCCCCAGGGCACCGAACGTCCCTGTAGCCGGAAGGCACAATGAGGTATACAAAGCTGGACATCAATGGCTGCTTTTGAGGCGCTTCCGGGGGGCCGCATTTGGGGCGCCTGGTGACACCAAGCTCATAGGCGCGGTGGCCGACCACTACGACATGTCCCGCGGCTTCATCGTGCCGATGCTGTGCTTCCTGCTGATCGCGATGTACGGCTACGCCTGGCCGAGACTGAGCCGCGCCGAGTCGCTGCAGGGGGTCCGGGCCTCCGGCGGCCACTGAGCCGCACGCCAACCGCCGCCCAATGGTCCACCCCGGCACCGCCGTGACCTGTGTTCCCGCCGGCGCACGGCGGCCACGGTCGTTTCTATCTGCCGATCATCAATGCCGTTGCGCGCGGCCGACCGGGCCTCCATGGCCGCGGCCGGTCACCGGACGCCGGACCGTCCGTATCCCCCGTAGCGGATTGAGCGAAGGCGAGGAAACGCCACGACCCGCCCGGGGGCAGAGGGCCCAGACCGCCGAGCTCATCCGGCAGCAGGACAGCGTCACAACCCGCCTGGGGGCATCGGGCCTGTGGCTTTCCTGGAGGCTCCGGGCCGGGGCGGTTGTCCAGCCCTACGGACCCGGCGGCGCGAAATCCTGCAAAAACATCGTGCTTTCCGCGCCGCAGCGGGTGATAATGAAGCCCGTCAAGTCAGGCCTGGACGATCGCGAAGGCCACAGGCCCGGAGATCCCATGATCGATCGGCTCTGGAAACGCGCCCGGGACGACCTTTGCGTCATGCCGCCGGCCGGACCGGCGGACCCGGTGGTGTTCGACCACGGGGCCCGGGTCTGCGAGCTGGCGCTGGCGATGCTCGGGGCTCCGGAGCTGGCCGACCGGGCGGTGGACCGGGCGGCCCTGGCCGCGGCGGCCCTGTACCATGATGCCGGCTGGGTCGTCCAGGCCAACGCCGGCGAGATCGCTCCGGGCGAGCTCCTGCTGCGGGCCACCAGCGACAGCCAGCGCGAACTGGCCGCGGATTTCCTGGAGACCCGATTGCGCGACCTCCTGCCGCCGGAGTCGCTGGACCTGGCGGCGCGGGCGGTACTCTACGCCGGCGACCGGCTCACCGAACTGCTGGAGGCCCAGCTGGTCTGCGAGGCCTGCCACCTGGACGCGATCGGTCCGCAGGCCCTGGGCCTGATGATCCGCAAGCAGATCGCCGAGGGCCGCCTGCTGGCCGACATCGTCGCCGTCTGGGAACGCCAGGAGGAGTACCATTACTGGCAGGCGCGGATCAAGGAGGGGTTCCGCTTTCCGTCCGTGCGCCGCGTGGCCGAGCAGCGCTGGCAGGCGATGCGGGCGGTCATGGCCGAGATCCGCGCGTCGCTGAGGGTCGATGCGTCGATGTTCGCCCAGGCCGTCCGGCCGACCTCCAGGGCCGCGTCCCGGCGTCTGCCGGCCGATGCGTCGTAGCCTTCCGGTGAACCGGGACGCCGGACAAGATCGCGGCAACGGGCGGTTTTTCCGGCTGGGGCGAAAACCGCGTCCGCCCGTTCACTCAACCGCCCGGCCGGGCGGCCGCAGGCCGCCGCCGGCCCGCGCGGTCAGCGTGCCGGCTCGCCCACGGGAATCAGCCGCATCGCGTCGGCCAGAAAATACAACCCGTCGGTCTTGGTGCGGTTGCGGGCGTGGATCTTCAGCCGGCCGCGCTTCAGGTTGAACTCCCCCAGCGTCGTCCAGCCGCTGCGGGCCTGCTGATTCACCGTGACCACCGTGGTGCCCTCGCCGCCGCGGACCGAGACGACCGCGCCGCCGGTCTCGGCCGGCCGGCCCCGGCCGGGGATCACATATTCCACTCGGTCGGACAGCTCCGTGGGGATCGCCGGCAGGTGCACCTCGACGCGCCATCGCCCCGGCCGCGGCACCTCGAAGAGGAAGTCGCCGCACTCTCCGCGGCCCGGATCGGTCTCATGCTGGGTATAGCCGGTGGCCCAGGACGCCGGGTCGGCGATGCGGGTCCACTCGTCGGTGCGGGTCTGCCGCTCGAAGGCGTCGCGGTCGTCGACTGAGCTCCAGCAACCCTCTCCCCGAGGGGAG
>CAZSYS010000499.1:0-2251 GCA_964611365.1 uncultured Planctomycetales bacterium | reverse complement strand
GAAGGTGCCGTACTACACCCTGCCGGATCCGCTGTAGTTCCTGGACGGCCGGCCGGTGGAGGTTGCGGCCGGCTGGAGCCGGCGACGCCAGGAGATCCTCGAGCTGTTCCGCACCCACGTCTACGGGCGCGCCCCGGACGCTCCGCAAGGCATGCGCTTCGAGCGCTTCGATGAAAACCCCGCGGCCCTGGGAGGCCTGGCCCTGCGCAGGCAGGTGACCGTGCGGCCTGCCCCGCAGGCCGACGAGCCGGACATGGACCTGCTGCTCTACCTGCCGGCCGAGCGACGTGGCCCGGTGCCGGTGTTTGCCATGCTCAACTTCCGCGGCAACCAGGAGGTGCACCCCGACCCGGGCATCCGCATCACCCGCCGCTGGGTGCTGAACGCGCCGGAAAGCGGCATCACCGACAACCGGGCCGGCCAGCAGGCCCGCGGCGCGGACGCCTCGCGCTACCCGGTGGAGCTGATCCTGCGGCGCGGCTACGGGCTGGTCACGGTGTGCTGTGCCGACCTGGATCCGGACTTCGATGACGGCTTCGCCAACGGCGTCCACGGGGCCCTGGATCCGCCCGGCCGGCCCCGCCCGCCCGATGCCTGGGGCACGATCGCCGCCTGGGCCTGGGGCTTGAGCCGGGTGATGGACTACCTGCAGACCGACCCGGATGTCGACGCCCGCCGGGTCGTGGTGCTCGGTCACTCGCGGATGGGCAAGACCGCCCTCTGGGCCGCCGCCCAGGATGAGCGTTTCGCGGTCGCGATCTCCAATAACTCCGGCTGCGGCGGGGCTGCCCTGAGCCGGCGCGTCTACGGCGAGACCGTCGAGAGCATCAACGGCATGTTTCCGCACTGGTTCTGCGCGAACTTCCGCCGCTACAACGGCCGGGAGGCCGAACTGCCGGTGGATCAGCACATGCTGATCGCCCTGATCGCCCCCCGCCCGGTCTACGTGGCCAGCGCCGAGGAAGACCGCTGGGCGGATCCGCGCGGCGAGTTCCTGGCCGCCAAGGCGGCAGACCCGGTCTACCGCCTGCTGGGCACCGACGGCCTGCCCGCCGGGGACATGCCGCCGGTCGGCCGTCCGGTGGCCGGCACCATCGGCTACCATTGCCGCCCCGGAAAACACGACCTGACCGAATACGACTGGCGGCAGTATCTGGCCTTCGCCGATCGGCACTTTGCCGGCGCCCGGCCGGCCTCCGGCGTCGAAGATCCGCGATGACTTACGAGGACGGCGCGATCGGCAGCACCGGAAACCGGCGGTAGCGGACGACGACCCGCTCCACCAGGTCGGCCATCATGTCGATGAAGGCCGGCTCCTGGCCGACGGTGCCCGCCCGGATCATCGGCAGGCCGATCTCGCGGCAAACGCCCGCTGCGCCCACGTCCAGGTCGTAGGCGACCTCCATGTGGTCGCACAGAAACCCGATCGGCACGATCACCGCGGCCGCCAGCCCCGAGGCCCGCGCGTCGCGAAGGTAATCCCGGACGTCCGGCCCGAGCCACGGATCCTCGGGGCGCCCGCTGCGGCTCTGAAAGACCAGCACCCAGTCCCGCCGCCCCAGGACCTCGGCCGTCAGGCGCGCCGAGGTCAGCAGCTGCAGGCGGTACCGGCATCCGGCCGCCATCGCCTCCGGCAGACTGTGCGCGGTAAACACCAGGCGGGCTTGAGGCTCCAGTTCCACCGGCAGCGCCGCCAGCGCCGCCCGCACCCGGGCGGCCGCCGCCGCGACGAAGCCCGGATGGTCGTACCAGCTGTCCACCCACGCGATCTCGACGTCCGCCAGACCGGCCTCGGCCAGCCCGCGCCGGGCAGACCAGGCATCCTGGCGGTACTGGCCGCAGCTGGCCGGCGAATGGTGTGCGGCGGCGATGAACCCCGCCACCCGCCGGATCCCGGCCCGGGACATCTCCGCCAGCACGTCCGCCAGATAGGGGTGCCAGTGGCGCATGCCGACGTAAACCGGCAGCCGCAGCCCCCGATCGTTCAGCCGCTCCCGGAGCCCCGCCGCCTGCCGCTGCGTCATCTCCAGAATCGGCGAGCGCCCGCCGAACTGCTCGTACTGCCGCGCGACCTGCTCGATCCGCTCGGACGGCACCGCCCGCCCCCGCAGCACGTTGGCCAGAAAAGGCCTGACGTCCCGCGGCCCCTGCGGCCCCCCGAAGGCGATGATCAGCACACCGTCCACAACCGGCTCGAAAAAGGTGTCAGGATGAATGGCATTTACTTAAGGCCCCATGACACAAAAGCGAC
>CAZSYS010000498.1:0-2276 GCA_964611365.1 uncultured Planctomycetales bacterium | reverse complement strand
CCAGCGCCGGGCGGCCGGGCCGAGGCGGCCCAGCGGCCAGACGTCGAGGATCAGCAGCACCAGCGGGGCGGTCACCATGGCCGGCCCGCACAGCAGCCCGCAGCCCATCCACAGCCAGACCAGCAGGCGATGCAGTCGGGTCTTCGAGGACCCGTCTGCGTTGATGCCGCCGGGCGTCCCGGCCGCAAGGTGGCTCTGGAGCATCAGCAGAAAGAAGGTGCCGGCCAGCAGATAGCCGCGTGAACTGGCCCGGGCCACCGCCTCCACGCGCAGGGGATGCAGGCTGAAGAACAGGGCGCCGGCGGCTGCGGCGAACAGGGTCCACCGATCCCAGGTCGTTTCCCGGCGAGCCGCCGGGGCCAGCAGCCGTCGGCCGACGACCACCAGCAGCGCGGCATTCACCGCGTGCAGCACCATCCCGACCAGGTGAACCCACACCGGCGAGAGCTTCGCGACGGTGTGATCGATCTGATAGGTCGCCATCAGCAGGGGAGCGTACCACCCGACGCGGGGAGCACTCTCCAGAATCATGGCGAACTGTTCCAGCCCGAAGCCCCTGACCGCCGGATTCCGCAGCAGCAGGTCGTCGTCGAACGGGTAGATGTAGTCGTTGGCCAGGCAGACCGCGAAAACCGCCGCCGTGGTCAGCGCCACCGCCAGGGCCGCGCCCGCGACGCGCAGGGATGCCCGCGACGGACTTTCAGGCGTGTTGTTCAAAGAGAGGCCTCCGCACTCCCGCTACGGCCGGTTGCGCGGGAATGTCACGCCATCCTAACCGAATTCGCCGCGAATCCACATCCGCCCGTGCCGCGGCGCCGCCGGCGGGGGTGCTTGCACGCCGTGCGCCGGGCGCGGTAAGAAGTGACGGCGGCGCGGTGCCGGGCGGGGGGTCCGGCCTGATCGGCCGCGGGAACCGGCTTCGATGAATCTGTCCACGATGCGCTGGCTGGACCGCCGCGCGGGCGTGCCGTTGTGCGTGGGGCTGACGCTGCTGCGGCGTGCGGCCGGCCTGCGGCGCGGCCCGTCCGCGTCGTCCAACCCGTTCCGCGACGGCAAGCCGGGGCGGTCGGGCGGACCGCCGCGTCTGCTGCTGGTCAAGCTGGCGGAGATGGGCAGCACGGTGCTGGCCCTGCCGGCGCTGCTGCGGCTGCGGGCCCGCCGTCCGGACGTCCGCCTTCACTACCTGTGCTTCGAGGAAAACCGGGCGGTGCTCGATCTGCTGCCGGGCATCGCCTGGGAGGGCGTGCACACGATCCGCACGGCCTCGGTGGCCACGGTGCTGGGCGACAGTCTGAGGGTTCTGCGGCGGCTTGCGGGCCTGAAGCTGGACGCGGCCGTGGACCTGGAGATCTTTTCCCGGGCTTCGGCCGCCCTGATGGCCGCCAGCGGGGCCCCGATCCGCATCGGCTTCCACCGCTTCCGTGCCGAGGGGATGAACTGCGGCGACCTTTATACGCACCGGCTGGCGTACGGGGGCCGCCTGCACACCGCGGCGGCCTTCTGTGCCCTGCTGGAGGCCTTGTGGGCCGACCCCGGCGAGCGGCCGATGCTCAAGGCGCCGGTGCCGGCGCCTGTGGCCCTGCCGCGGATGGAAGCCTCGCCGGATGAGATTCAGGCCGTGCGGGCGACGCTGCAGCGTGAGGGCTTTCCGGCCGGCGGTCACCCGCCGATGGTCATCCTGAACGCCAATGCCAGCGATCTGCTGCCGCTGCGGCGCTGGCCCCAGGAGCGTTTCGTCGAACTGGCCCGGCGAATCCTGGAGGCCTATCCCGACGCCTGGATCGTGCTCACCGGCTCGCCGGGCGAACGGGCGGATATCGACCAGCTCGCCCGGCGGATCGACCGGCCGCGGGTGGTTTCGATGGCCGGACGCACCACCCTGCGGGAGGTGGTGGTGCTCTACGGCATGGCCCGCGTGCTGGTGACCAACGACAGCGGCCCGGCGCACTTCGCCGCCCTGACGCCGGTGCGCATCGTGTCGCTCTTCGGGCCCGAGACGCCCGATCTGTACCGCCCCCTGAGCCCGGGCAACGAATCCCTGACCGCCGGGCTGGCCTGCAGCCCGTGCATCCACGTGTACAACGCCCGCGACACCGTCTGCCGGGACAACCGGTGCATGCAGGCCATCACCGTCGAGCAGGTCTTCCAGGCCGTCCAGCGGGCCTGGCAGGCCGGCTGACCGGCTCGGCGACCGGCACGGCCGCCGCAATCGCCGCGAGAATCCAGCTGCGGATCCGGTCGCTGATGCGCCCCATCGGCCGCCTCCTGTTTCCGGG
>CAZSYS010000497.1:0-2299 GCA_964611365.1 uncultured Planctomycetales bacterium | reverse complement strand
CCATCAGCCGGACGGCCATGCCGGCCGTCCAGAAGACCGCCAGGACGGCGGCGGCCGGCCCGGCGAGCCGGATCCGTGTTCCCGGCTGCGGCGGTGTCTCCGGCATGCGGTGCTCCGGCGGCGCCGGCCCCCGCGCTGGCCGGTCAGTCGGCACCCAGCAGGTGCTCGATCACCAGGCGCTCCAGGGCCTCGTAGTCGCGGGCCTTGATGCACTGGCTCTCGGCCTTGCGGTCGAAGGTGCGGACCTTGTGGACCATCAGCTCGAAGAACCGCTTGCTGTTGGCCAGGTGGGCGGCTTCCTTCTCCTGCCTCTGGGTGCGGAAGGTCTTGACGTCCAGCCCGACATACTCGCCGTTCCATCCGTAGCCGGCCTCGTCGAGCACGCGCACCTGGTTGAAGGCCTCGCGCAGGTTGACGGCTCCGAAGTTGCGGTCCTCGTCGAACTTCAGGCCGTTCTGGTCGTTGAGGTGCACGCTCCAGAGTTTCTTGTGGAACAGGGCGAAGGCCATCTCGTCGGAAGGGTCCAGGCCGGCGAGCTTGGCATGCGCGGTCTCGATGAGCCCGCCGACGCGCGAGGGGTCGTCCGAGAGGTAGGCCATGGCGATGGCGTGGCCGATGGTCGGCAGGTAGGCGTGATCCATTGGCTCGTTGGGCTTGGGCTCGATCATGATGCGGATATCCGGATGATGGGCCAGCATCCGGTTGATGGCCGTCAGCAGGTGATCGTGGGCGGCACGGGCGTTCTTGGCCTCGCGGACGTAGGTGCCCTCGCGGGCCAGCCACAATACGATGTTTTTCGTGCCCAGCGCCGCGGCAATGTCCACGGCCAGCAGCGATCGATCGATCGCGTACCTGCGGCACGCCGGGTCGTTGGAGGTGTAGGCCCCGTCGATGGTGCGGGGGCTCTCCCACAACCGCGGAGCCACGAACTCCGGCTCCAGGCCCTCGTTCCTGAGAAGCCGGCCGAGGCGGGCGGCCTGGGCCACCGCCGCTTTGGCGGAGATGCGGTCCAGGTCCGGCACGGCGTCGTCGTCATGGAACTGCACGCCGCTGAAGCCCAGCTTGCGGTAGACCTTCAGCTTCCGGGCGAACGCCACGGGCTTGCGCACCGGCGGGCCGAAGGGATCCTCGCCCTCGCTGATGTTCCAGGGACCGAAGGAGAAACGATACTTGCCGCCGACGGGCTTGTCGCCCTGCTTGTTCGCGATCCTGGCCACCTCTGGTCTTCCTTTCTTGATCAACACGGTTTCAGGTCCGCGGCCGCCGGGTCAGGACGCCGGGCCGCCCTCGCGGCCGCCGCCGGGGCGCGTTCGGGGTGAGGTTAGCCGCTCACTGCCCCTCCGACAAGGCCGCCAGGAAACGGTGGAACTCCACCGCGATCCGCGGCCCGGCACTGAGCCATTCGCCCCCCCCCACCGAGCGGATCTGCCGCCGGCCGACGGCCTTCAGCGGCCCGACCGCCGCCCAGGAGCCGTACACATCCTCCATGACCGGGCCGGTCGAGGATGACCGGAACTCCAGGATCACATCGGGATCCAGGATCAGCAGCTTCTCCAGCGGGATCTCGCCGTGGCTGGAGCGGAGCAGCTCCCGGGCGGCGTTGCGGTGCCCGGCCATCTCCACCAGGGCGTCCAGGAAGATCCCCGGCCCGGCCACAAACACCGGCTGGGGCGGAACCGGCATCTCGCCGAGGACCACCAGGGCCCGCCGCGCGGGACGGCCGGAGTGCAGGACCCATTCCCGCAGACGGGCCAGGTCGCCCCGGATCGCCTCGACCAGGCGTGCGGCGGTCCGCGGACGGTCGCACAGCCGGCCGACGACCTCGATCCCGCGATAGACGTCGTCCAGCGATTCGTGGGGCACGGCCTGGCAGCGCAGGTTCAGCCGCCGGAGGTTCTCCTGCAGAGGTCCGCTGTTGGTCGTGACCAGCACCAGGTCGGGTCCCAGGCCGCGGATGCGGGCCAGGTTGGCGTCCTCCATGGCCCCCACCTCGGCGACGTGCTCCACGCCGGGAATGTGCCGGCAGTATTGCGTCCGGCCGACAAGCCGGTCGGCCAGCCCCAGGGCGCAGACCACTTCAGTGATGCTCGGGGCCAGCGAGATGATCCGCGACGGGCCGTTGGTCCGCTCGGCCGGCTCCACCACCAGGCGATCGCCCAGGGGCTTCAGATTCAACTTCTTGCTCGCCATGTGACATTCCTCCATATGGAATTTGGTTTTGATCACAACGTACAACAAGACTGGTTAGCACTCTCTGCGGGAGAGTGCTAACCAGTGCTAATATACCACCAGATAGCGT
>CAZSYS010000496.1:0-2307 GCA_964611365.1 uncultured Planctomycetales bacterium | reverse complement strand
CGCCCCGGGTGGGCGGGCACCCGGCAGGAATCAGCAGTGAAGCGAACGGATTCGCCGGGCTGAATCACTTCCTGGCGCAGAGGCAAAGGATTGCCTCGTCGTCGGGCGGCGCAGGACAGGCGTTCATCCGTCTTGCGGGTGGAGAGGCTCGACCGGAGACGCAGGCTGGTCGGGCGCTGCTTGCGGGCGGAGCCGACGGCAGGCCGTCACGGCTTGTCGAGTCGGCGGGAACGTCGATCCAGGGGCGTTGCCCGGGCATGGAAGCCCGCCAGGGAGTCTAAGGGGCCACGTCGGCATGGAAGCCCGACGGAGCCCCGCTTTTTGGAGCGGTCTGCCGGATGGTCTCAAGTCGGGCGGGTCGCCGGGGGGTTTCTCGTATCGCGCGTTGGGCCCGGGGCGTGCGGTGGCGGAGAGGCATGGACCGCCTGCGGCCTGAAGGGCGCCGACGATGAACGGCGGGGCGGAGAACGGAGGCGAGGCCGTCCACGAGCCCGTGTTGTGCGAGGCGGTGCTTTCGCTGGCGGCTCCGCGGCCGGGCGAAGTGGTGCTGGACGCGACGGTCGGGCACGGCGGGCACGCGGTGCTGTTTGCCCGGGCGATCGGGGCGGCGGGTCGGCTGGTCGGCCTGGACGTGGATCCGGCCAGCCTGTCGCGGGCCCGGGAACGGCTGTCGGCGGCGGCTGAAGGGGCGGACTGGCCGAGGGTGGACCTGGTCCGGGCGAACTTTGCTGAAGCCGGCGCGGTGCTGGACGACCTGGGCATCGCTCGCGTGGACGTGCTGCTGGCCGACCTGGGCGTGACGACGCTGCAGCTGCTGGATCCGGCCCGGGGTCTAACATTCGCGGCCGACGGTCCGCTGGACATGCGTCTGGACGAGCGGCTGCCCCGGACGGCGGCGGACCTGGTCAACGGGCTCTCGGAGAGCGAGCTGTCGGATCTGCTGTTCTTCAACAGCCAGGAGCGGTTCAGCCGGCGGATCGCGCGGCGGATCTGTGAATCGCGTCGGGAGGGGCGGATCCGGACGACCTCCCAGCTGGCGAGGATCGTGTGTTCGGCGGTGCGTTCGGCGGGTCACGGCGGGCCCGAGCGGATCCATCCGGCGACGCGGACATTTCTGTCGCTGCGGATGGCGGTGAACCGGGAGCTGGAGAACCTGGAGGCGCTGCTGGAGGCGGCCCCGCGGCGACTGGCTGCCGGCGGCCGGCTGGCGGTGATCAGCTTTCACAGCGGCGAAGACCGGATCGTCAAGCAAAACCTGCTTGAAGAAACCCGCGCCGGAGTGTATGACATAGCGACGAAGAAACCGGTTCGTCCCTCGAGCGAGGAGATCCGCCGGAATCCCAGATCGCGGAGCGCCAAGCTCCGCGTCGCGCGGCGCACGGGCGCAGGCGGCCGGGCGACGTGATCGAGGCATCACCGGGCGGCCGGCGGTTCGTCGGGCGCCCGGGCGCAGAACCGGTCGGTGCAGAACCGGCGGCCGCGAGCGGAAACCCCGCGTTCCCGGGAACGGATTCTCCAGCCATCCGACACGGAGGTTGTGATGACCCGCGAAACCAAGATCGGTCTGCTGGTGGGGTTGGGCTTCATCATCGTCTTTGCGGTGCTGCTTTCGCACACCGGTCCGGTGCCGCCGGCCGGCGACGGGCAGCCCTGGCAGCTGGCCCGCGGCGAGGGCGGTCCGGCGCCGGGCACGCTGATGAACGGCACGGTGGGCGAGGCGCCGGTGGTGAATGTAGCCCGCAGCGCCCCGGTCTCGAACGATCCGGCGGTGGTGGACGCGGCGCCGCCGCCGGCGGATCCGATCGCGGAGGTGGTGAGCCTGCCGCGTCCCAGCGGCGTCGAGCCGCGGCGGGTGGACGGTGCGGGCGTTCCGGCGGTTACGCTGGAGGCGGGCCTGGCGCCCGAGGAAGTCGCCACGATGATCGAGATTCCGCGGGGCGAGACTCAGCGGGTCGACCGGCTGATCGATCCGGAGCCGGGTCGGCGGCCCGGCATGCCGACGGCTTCGAGCCCGGAGGTGGGCGTTTCGGCGGGGCTGGCCTCGGCGGGTCCGTCGGGCGGTCCGGCAGCCAGCGAATACGTGGTCAAGAAGGGTGAGACGCTCGGGGCCATCGTGGAGGGGCACTACGGCACGAGTCGCGGCGGGATTATGGACCTGGTGGTCAAGGCCAACCGGGACGTCCTCAAGAGCAAGGATCACGTGGTCGCCGGCCAGAAGCTTACCATGCCGTCGCTGCCGCCGGAGCTGTTCGAGGTGGTTTCGGGTCAGCGCACGGCGGCTTCGGCGGCCAGGCTGCAGTCCCCGCC
>CAZSYS010000495.1:0-2318 GCA_964611365.1 uncultured Planctomycetales bacterium | reverse complement strand
GGCGATGATCGCCACCACCACCAGCACTTCGATCAGCGTGAAACCGACGCGCCGGCCCATCCGTCGACCTCCGGCCATCCGTCGACCTCCTCCACGGCTGGTGCGCCGGACCCGCGTGACCCGGGCGTCCCGGCCGGCACGCGGCGTCCGGCATGGCTCCCCGGATCCCCCCGGCTGAATGCCTCGCGTCCCGGACCGGCCGAACGGCTGTGACCTGACCCCTGAACGGCTCTCACCCGCCTTGATTGTACCGGTTCAACAAGGCACGTTCAAGGACCCGGCCCCGCCGCCCGCTTCCTCGGACCGCCGCCCGGCCGGCCGATCAGGCGACCGCGACCGCCGAGGGCTCAAGCGGCCCGCCCGTCGGAGCGGTCGTCCCCCCCGCCGGAGGCGAAGGTCGTCTGCCGCTCGATCAGCAGCGTCCGGGCCAGAAGATCGCCGGCCCGCTGGCGGTTGCGGGTGAACAGCACGACCAGGAGGAAAGGCCAGAACTTCAGCACCGGCTCGAGTTCAACCAGCTTGCTGAGGTTGCGGACCACGGTCTGGACAGGCGTCGGACGCTCCAGCGACTCCGAGGCCACGCGGATGCCCAGGATCCGCTTGCCCGGCGAAGCCCCCAGCCACACCTCCGTGGCGACGGCGTAAACCACATAACCGGCCCGGAACCAGGCCCACGCCCAGGTCACCGAGACCGGCCACCGCGGCGTCTGGCCGATCTGGCCGGCTTCGCGGACCTGGTCGTAGAACGCCGCCAGCGGCTCGCTCCACAGGTAGCCGACGATCACCGCCGCCGGGGCCATATCGATCAGCGCCGCGGCCGTTCTCCGCCCCAGGCCGGCCACCGCCAGACCCACCGGAAGCGCGACCGGCCGGCCGGCCGCCTCCTGTCTCCGCCAGACCAGCAGCAGAAGCACCGCCCCCAGGGCGACCGTGGCCAGCAGGTCGCGCATGCCGTCGCCGACTCCGGGGACACGATAGTCCTTCTCCAGCGGCACCGCCGCAAAGGGAGAGTCCGGCAGACCGCCGCCGGCGGGCACGTACAGGCCCGCCTGCGGGACGCCGCCGGCCTGGCGAACCACCACCACGCGGTCGGCGAACCGCCCGATCGCGGCCTCCTCCCCCAGCGTCAGCTCGCCCCCACCGTCGTCCCGCGGATCCGGAAGCCGGACCCACGGCTCGCCCGGCGAGGCCGCCCCGCTGCGCTCCCAGAGGACACATCGCCCCGGCCCGGCCTCCTCCTGCCGGCAGAGTGCGGCCACAACCAGGCGGGTGTTGATCACTGCGGCCAAGCCATCCGCCAGCCGGCTGCCCTCCGGCAGCCGGACGGGCGTGCCCTGCTGCCAGCGTCCCTCGGTGCGAACCGCGTAGCCCAGGGTCGGGTCGGTGGGCCCGGACTGCCAGAAGAGGTGATGCCTTGCCTCGGTCACGCACAACCAGAACCGCGCCGCCTGGGAGGCCACGCCCGGGCAGGGGCCGTCTGGAACCCAGGAAAGCCCGTCGTAGGCCACGATGTGAAACGATCCGGGACGCAGGGGCTCGACCGCCGCTTCGGCCTCCGGACGATCCGGGCTTGCCCCGGCCGGTCCGGCGCCGGCCGCCCTGCTGGCCGCCGCCCGAAGAGCCTCCTGGCGGCGGGCCCACACAGCCTCGGCGGTCTCCGGATCCGTCACCGCAAAAAGCATGCCCCGGTTCTGGAGCACGGCGCCGGCCAGGGCCGCCGGCAGCACGCGGCCGGGAAGCTGGGCTTCGCGCCGTGCCCGGACAAGGTTGGAACGGCTGTCGGCCGCGCCGGCGTAGGAGAAATGCGCGCCGTTGTCGAAGAACACATGCAGCCGGCCGTCAACCGCCGCCCAGCGTCGGACCGCGCCGATCGGCGGAGCCGACAGGGATGCCGGCCGGAAGAGCATGCCCGTCGCGTCGCGCCAGGCCAGCCAGTTCACCAGAGCACCGGCCTGAGGATCCTCCTGGCCGACGATGATCCATACCCGCGTTTCGTCGCCGGCGACTGCCAGGCTGAACCGGGGCTCGGCGGCCGTCGGTTCCTGGGCCCGGGCCCCGGTCACCGGGTGCCCCAGCACCGCCACCACCACCATGATCAGCACCGGCACCCTCATGGCGGCTCCTGGAAGGTCTCTTCCGGCACGGTAGAGGGGAACGAGTTCGGTTGCGGGGTTCCCAGGCGGATCACCTCGCCCAGGTCGCGCCCCGAGGCGTGCGGGGCCATGAACCGCTCCCGGGCCTCGGGCTTGTCGAAACGCTGCATGCACGAGAAGGTCAGATCCACCCGGCTGTGCCGCGCCGGCCATTGAAAACGCATC
>CAZSYS010000494.1:0-2345 GCA_964611365.1 uncultured Planctomycetales bacterium | reverse complement strand
CCCATCCTTCGGCAGGTGACCGCACGGCCGGTAGCCGGGCGATCACGCGGGTCTCCCGCTCAGCGGCGCCGCCGCAGCACGGCCAGTCCGCCCAGCGACAGCAGCAGCAGGCCGGCCGGCTCGGGGATCACATCCGGGCTCTCGAAGACCACGTTGTCGAACTGGCTCTTGGTCCAGGGCACGTCGCCCTTGAGGTACGCACCCAGCCCGATCCGGTTGATCTGCCTGGGGTTGGTGAACCACGTGGTCGCCTCGATCGGCCCGCTGTACAGCGTCACCCAGCCGGGGCCGGAGGGGTACGCCTGCCACGGCCGGTAGTACCGGGCGATGACGTTGCCGGGGGAGCTGAGGTTCCAGTCGATCTCCATCGTGATCCAGGCGTCCCACCAGTCATCCATGGGCAGGGCGGTGTCTTCCATGGTCCAGTCCACCCGGCGCTGGATCCAGGCGTCGCTGGTGTGGTCCAGGTAGTACTGCGTGCCCTTGTCGAGGCGGCCGCCGATGTGGGTGCCCCAGTCATTGCTGACTCCGCCGTTGAGGGCGTAGGCCGAGATGCCCGCGTGGTTGTTGCACATGCTGGGGTAGCCGTAAGTGAAGTTCAGCGGCCGCAGGTTGGGGATCCAGACGTCGGCCCGGAGGCGATAGCTCTGCGTGCTGCCGCCGACCAGCCACGGCGCCAGATCGAACAGGGCGATGGTCCGGCCGTTGCTGTCGCCGGGCAGGTACACGTTCCCGCCGGGGGCCTGGCTGTAGATGTTCGTGGTTCCGCCGTCGGTATAGAGCAGCGGGGCATCGCCCGGGGCGATCCATTGGCCGGTGTTGGTTCCGGTGTTGACGATTGTCCAGCCCTGGAGTCCGTCGTTGAAGTCCCAGCTCAGGGTTGCAGCGGAGGCGAACCCGGCAGCGACGGCCACGTGTACTGGTGGTTCGCCGGGGCCCAGTTCAATATGGGCACGGTCTGGCGCGAGCACGTCCTGTGGCGCTACAACGTGGACACCCAGGTCGTGGAGGAGTCGCCCACCGGCGGGACGAACAACGGCTGGGAATGGATGCCGTTCATTCACAACCTCGCCTACGTGGGCACCTCGCCCGACGGCACCCAGTGGCTGGCCCCGATGAAGGGCCTGTACCGCTATTCCTCCAGCTGGGCTCCGACTTCGATGTCCTGGGCGGTCAACCGGCGGGAGGTGGAGAACAACGGCGCCGTGCCGGCCGAGGGGCGCAACGACCCGCTGATGGAGCTAGAGTACGATCCGGGTTTCAACAAGCTCTGGACGGTGGCCCGCGGCAAGAGCGGCTCGTGCATCGCGAGGCGGTACAACGGCGATCCGGCCAAGCCGGCGCTCTTCGACAATCCCGTAGCCACGGGTAATCAGACCGGCATCGTCACCTCGGCCCGGTGGCACGCCAACGGCAATGCCCCGGACGTTTCGGGCATTTCCAACGGCGGGCAGTACTGGGTGACCGACATGGCCGTGAACCCCGCCAGCGGGGCCGCCTGGATGAGCTTCGGGGCCGAGACGGCGTACAACTACACCGGCACCTACGGCGCGATCGGACCGGTCTATACCGTGGGACGGGACGACGCCGGGCCGACCGGCGACGAGGGCACGCCTCAGGCGGCGCATCCCGATCCCGACCGCGCCGACAACCCGTCCCAGACGCTGGCCCTGGCCTTCCACGGCAACAAGGTGTATGCCCTGGCTTTCGACCTGGAGGCCCGCGAGTTCAACCTGTTCTCGGCCGACAACCCCAACTACGTCCTGGGAGCCTGCTGCCGGCGCGGCCGGATCTGCGAGGAACTCACCGAAGGACAGTGCGCCGCCCTGCGGGGCACGTGGCAGGGCCCGGAGACGACCTGCGCGGCGACCGACTGCACCTATCAGGTGTGCAACATCCCCTTCGCGGACATGGATGACGACGAGGACGTCGACATGGCCGACTTCGCGCTGCTGCAGGGCTGCCTGACGCTGCCGGAGGGATCGGAGATCTCCGACTACCCGGTGCGGTGCAGCTGCTTCGACACCAACGGGGACTCGCTCGTGAACGGGCTGGACATCCAGGCATTCGTGGATTGCGCCGCCGGCCCGGGCGTGCCGGCTGACTGCGATTGAGACCGTGACGCGGGCCCCGCGGGGCCTACAGCGCCGCCCGGAGGATGGCCTCCAGTTCCGCGGCGGTCAGCGCGACGGGATTGGCCTTCATGCTGCTGGCGACGGCGGCTTTCCCGGCCAGCACCGGCACGTCGCCCTCCGAAAGGCCGCAGCCGGCCAGCCCGGGGATGCCCAGCTCCGCGCAGGTCCGCCTGATCCAGGCGATGCCGTCCTCGACATCGGCCGCTTCGT
>CAZSYS010000493.1:0-2349 GCA_964611365.1 uncultured Planctomycetales bacterium | reverse complement strand
GCTGCCGAGGTGACCGCCGCCGGGGTGGAGGCGACCGGAGCGGAGGCGACCGGCGGGGCGGAAGGCATGACGGTGTGGATCGGCGCGGCGTTGAATGCGCCGGCCATAACCGTCGCCCCCCAGCCGGCGATGGCGGGGAACAGGCCGAAAGCCACGGCCGGGGCGTGCCGCAGGGGCGTGGCCTGGAAGGCCTGGGCGGTGATGACGATGCCGATCCACAGCACGATGGCGATGCCGGCCTCCATCGGGACGACCTGGCGGATGACGGCCACGCTGCCGGTCAGGCAGACGGCGGTCATGGCCAGCCCGTTGAGGGTGGAGTAACCGGCGCGGGCGCCCATGCGTTTCCAGCCCGGATGGCCGATGTAAATCGTTGTCGGGAAACAGCTTCCGAACATGGCGGCCGCCAGGGTGCCCAGGCCGTTGACGGCCAGGGACGGTCCGGTGGGAAAGACATCGCCGCCGGCCTCGGCGGACTCGATGTTCTGGAGGCTTCCGATGACGTTGAACAGTCCCATGGGGACGACGACGCTGAGCAGGCTGACGGCCTGGGCGGGGTTGGTGCGCAGGACTTCGAGGATGGCGGGCCAGGACCACTGCGGAAGAAACCGACCGGTCTGCATGTAAGCTTCTTTGACAGCGGCGATGCTCATCGGTACGCCGGTG
The DNA here is from genome assembly GCA_964611365.1 of uncultured Planctomycetales bacterium. Classification (GTDB taxonomy): domain Bacteria; phylum Planctomycetota; class Phycisphaerae; order UBA1845; family PWPN01; genus CALLOB01. The sequence goes on along the minus strand of CAZSYS010000493.1, from coordinate 1,683 downwards.
TCGAGCGTAAGCCGGTCCCAGCCGAGTTGAGCAGCCAGTTGTCCGGCCAGGGCGAATCCCCAGGCCAGGGCGGTGCCGAGGAGGACGGCCAGGAGTCCGCCGGGCAGACCGAGGGGGAAGTGGACATGGGAGAAGTACACCAGCAGGACGGTGGCCATCGGGATCATGGCCACGAGGGGCCGGTCCCAGATTTCCAGGGCGAACTTCATGGCGATGAAGGTGATGGCGATGCCGGCCAGCGTGCTGAGCAGGGCTCCGCGTGGGGTGTTGCGGCGGAGTTTTTCGGCGAAGAAGGCCCCCAGGAACTCGATGATGCCGCTGCCCAGGCAGGCGACCAGGCCCAGCTGCCAGGCCAGGGCGGCGTCGTGGGTGCGGTCGTAGGCGGGTTTCATGACGAAGAACACGTAGACCAGGAGGGAGGGGGTGTTGATGCCGTAGGGCAGGGCGGTGACGTCGCTGCGGCGTTCGCGGCGGGCGACCCAGTGGGCCTGGGCGGCATAGAACAGGTTTCCGACCAGCAGGGACACGGCGGCTCCGGGGAGGATGCGGCGGTAGATGAATTCGGCGTCGGGGCCGGTCATGCCGCAGAACGCGCCGCACAGCTGGACGATCAGCAGGAGCTGGACGAGGTTGTCGATGGCCAGGCCGAAGAAGCCGTCGAGGTCGCGTTTGGCGAAGATGGGGTATCGCTGGGTCATGCGGGGATCCTCTCGACCTTCCGCGCGAACGCCGGGGTGGGGGCGTCGGCGGCCGGATGGTATGCCGACGTCCGGCGGGTCGCAAGCGGCCAGGGGGCGCTTCCGCGGGGGCGGGCGGGTTTCCGATCGGTCGCGGCCGGGGCCGGCCGGCAAGCCGGTTGCGGGGCGGCGTGACTGGGGTGATCTCCGCTTTGACACCTGCCGCCGGTGGCGGTAGGATCCGGCCTTGTTCCACCAGCCTGAATCGGATGCGATCTGAAGGGCCGACCGCTTGTCCGTGGCAGCGATCATCCCCGCGCGTTACGGCTCGACGCGATTTCCCGGGAAGCCTCTGGCCAGTCAGACCGGCAAGCCGCTGATCCGGCACGTGTATGAGGCGGTTTCGGCCGCGCGGCGGATCGACCGGGTGATCGTGGCCACCGACGACGAGCGGATTGCCGCGGCGGTGCGGGCTTTCGGCGGGCAGGCGGTGATGACGCGGGCGGACCACGCCACGGGCACGGACCGCATCGCGGAGGTCGCCCGGTCGCTGGAGGCCGGTCTGGTCGTGAACGTGCAGGGTGACGAGCCGGAGATGGACCCGGCCCACATCGACCGGCTGGTGGCGCTGATGGAGCAGCGTCCGGAGGCGGCGATGGGCTCGCTGGCCTGCCGGTTCAGCGGTGTGGAGGACGTGCTGAACCCGGCCTGCGTGAAGGTGGTGCTGGACGGGGACGGATTTGCGTTGTATTTCAGCCGGAGCGTGATTCCGTACCCGCGTGACGACGGGGGCCGGCCGGCGGACCCGGGGCGCTGGCTGCTGCACCTGGGCATTTACGCCTACCGGCCGGATTTCCTGCAGCGGCTGACCCGGGCGTCGCCGGCCGAGAGCGAGGTGCTGGAGCAGCTGGAGCAGCTGCGGGCGCTGCACCTGGGGGCGCGGATCGCGATGGCGGTGGTGGAGCGGCACAGCAGCGGCATCGACACGCCGTAGCAGTATGCGGCG
>CAZSYS010000492.1:0-2360 GCA_964611365.1 uncultured Planctomycetales bacterium | reverse complement strand
GGTAGTGGATCATCGGCCTGTCGTAGACCGGCAGCAGATGCTTGTTGGTCACCCGCGTCAGCGGCAGCAGCCGCGTGCCCAGCCCGCCGGCCAGAATCACGCCCTTCATCGGTTCAGCCGTCCTTTCGCGCCCAGTCGTACGGGATGCCGCCGCTGTGCGGATCGACCCGGTACTCGTCGGGCTGGTCGTAAACGTAGACCTCGGTCGGGCAGTTCACCACCAGGGCCTCGTGCTCGCCGATGCACTTGAACCCGTGATAGACCAGCGGCGGAATCTGCAGCAGGATCGGATGATGGTCGCCCATGAAGAACTCGTTGACCTCGCCCTTCGTCGGCGAGTCCTCCCGGGCGTCGTAAAGCACCACCTTCATCATGCCCCGCACCACCACGAAGTGGTCCCACTGCCGCCGATGGTAGTGCCAGGCTTTCACCACCCCGGGGTACGCGGTCGTCAGGTAGGTCTGGCCGAACCCTTTGAAGATCTCGTCGTCCCGCCGGAGCATCTCCATCAGCCGGCCCCGCTCGTCGCAGATCACCCGCAGCCGCTTGACCGCAGCGCCCTGGATCATGCCCGCGCCATCCTCCTGCCCGCCGTCGGGCGTAAACCCCCGTCCGCCCGGCCGTCCGCGCCGCAGCGAAGGCCGGCGCCGGCCGCAACCGACGGATGCCCTGCCGCTGATGTCAGAAAACGCGCCTCCCGCCTGTCCCTGCCGGGGGAGAGCGGTCCTCGGGCGCGACCCCGTTGCGGATCATCCGCTCCAGAGGAACCCGCCGCCGGCCGCCGAGGCTCAGCAGCGTCGCCACCAGGATCCGCAGGTCCAGCCCGATGGAGAAGTGACGAACGTAGGCCAGGTCGTAGAAGATCCACTCGTGAAAATCGCCGTCGGTTCCCCGTTGCCGGCACAGCTGCCACAGGCCGGTGATTCCCGGACGGACCGACAGCCGGGCCCGCCGCCAGGGCACGCAGATCTGGTTCTCCCGGAAGGGCGAGGGCCGGGGGCCCACCAGGCTCATCTGCCCGACCAGCACGTTGAGCAGCTGCGGAAGCTCGTCCAGGTTCGTCTTGCGAAGCCATCCGCCCAGCCGCGTCACCCGCGGGTCGTTGGCCAGCTTGAACTGCGGGCCGTCCACCTCGTTGCGGGCGTAGAGCTCCCGCTGCTTCTGGTGAGCGTCGCTCACCATCGTCCGGAACTTGATGCATGGAAACTCCCGGCCTCCCCGCCCCTCGCGCCGGTGAAGGAAGAACACCGGGCCCGGGGAGGTGGCCTTGATCAGCACCGCCACCAGCGCCAGAACCGGCGAGAACATCGCCAGCAACAGGACCGAACCAACCACGTCCACGGCCCGCTTGGCCGCCCAATGCAGCCGCCGGCCCGCAGCCCCGGCACCCGCCGCCGGCGCCGGGTCCCCACCCGTGCCGGCCGCCAACACCATCAGCCCGTCCTGCAGATCGAACCCCGCCGGATCCCCGCCCCGGTCGGCAGGCGACGCCGAGGTAACCACTTGCCGCCCGATCGACGTGCCCGGGCGGACGCAGGCGCCTTCGCCGATCAGCGATTGTGCGATGATCGCGCCGGCCCCGATCCGCGCACCCGGACCGATCAGCGTCGGCCCCAGCACCGTCGCGGCTTCCTCGATGATCGCGCCCCTCTGGATCACCACCGGCCCGACCAGCCGGGCCCGGGAGTCGATCCGCGTGTCCGGCCCGGCGATGACCCGCGGTGCCACCGCGGCGTACCCCGCCGAACCCCCGGAAGCCAGAGTCTCCTCGATCAGCCGCTCGTTGAGGGCCAGAAGCCCGGCCTCCGTGGAGAGGTCCAGCACGTCCGCCGCGACCGGAACGTCCTGGGTGAACAGTCCCCGGGCCAGCAGGCCGGTCCGCAATTCCGCCAGCGTCTCGAAGGGTGTCTCGGCCGCCGCCCGGGCCGGCACCACCGAACAGACCACCACCGTTGAGGTCGTCTCCGGCCAGTGCATGCGGTTGTAGAGGCGGTGGACCTCGCGGACACGCCCCCGGGCGTCGCACATCGCCCGCTCGCGGGTGGTCTCCGGGTCGGCGCCGATCGCCAGGGCGTGCGTGGCTCCGCGGTAGCCGCGGCTTCGCTCGATGAGCTGCTCCATCATGTCCGGGGCACACGCCCAGTAACGGACATCCACGATCATCAGGTAATCGGCCAGCTCGCAGGAACGCAAATGGTCGCACAGCCCGGCAGCCGGCAGCACCCGCCCGACGGACGCGGCCAGCGACTGCAGGCGGCGGGGGTGCCCGTCCAGATCCCGGACGGGCAGCGACACCGTCACGCTCGAACGGCAGAGCCCCGACAGCCGTTCGGCCAGGTGCCCGACCATCGAGCCGGTCC
>CAZSYS010000491.1:0-2384 GCA_964611365.1 uncultured Planctomycetales bacterium | reverse complement strand
GCGGGCAGCGGCCGGGCGCCGTAGCGGTTGGGGGCGCCCGGCGAGACCTGGTTGGCCGGCATGGTCTGGGCCGGCTCGAAATGGCGGCGGGCCCGGTAGGCGTCGTAGCCGCGGGGGTCCATCCACAGCACCACGGGCGTTCCGGTGTGGAACATCTGTCCGGCGACGACGATCTCGTCGCCGCGCCGCCCCAGCCGGTCGCCGGGCAGGGCACATCCGGCGGCCAGGATCCAGGCCGCCGCCGCGGGCATCAGGCAGGCAGAACGCATGGGGGGGTCTCCCGGGGCCCGGGCCTGGCCCGTGGGCCGGCCGGGATCGGATGCCCGTTCCGGCTACCGGTGCCTGGCAGGGTGCCCGGGGGCCATTTCACCCGACCCCGTGGCCGGGAGCAAGTCCCCCGGGCTCCTGCCTGGCGACGGCTGCGCCCGTCGAGAGACCGGCGGTCAGAAAGTGGGGGTTTCCGGGAAGTCGGCCGGCCAGTCGGTCTCGTCGCCGACCGGTGCCGAGAGGTAGTCCATGTCCGTTGTGTCGATGCTGTCACAGCCGTCGGGGCTGACCACGAGGTTGACCAGATCCAGGCAGACGTTGAGGGCCGCCGACAGCCCGCCCCCGGTGACCTCGGCGTTCATCAGGACCATGCCTGTGCCGCGAATGCCCCGGGCGGCGTTGCGCAGCTCGGTGACGCCGAAGCGGTTCTCGGAGAAGGTACAGGTGGCCCGCACCGTCTTCTGAACCGAGCTGTCCTCCAGGGTGGCGACATCGACGCGGGCGTGGCCTCCGCTGAGGGCATAACCGTCCAGGAGCCGGCCGGTCACCCAGGCCTCGTTCCAGCCGTCGTCGATGGTCTGGCGGTCCCAGGACACGCGGCAGCGGAAGTCGGCACTCACTCCGCTGACCAGTGCGGCCGGGTAGAGGTACATCTGTCCTGCGCCGACGCCGCCGGCCGAGATGCGGCTGGTGATCAACGCGCACAGGAAGCGTTCATATACGCCGTCGCCGTCGGGGTCCACCCACATGCGCAGGGCCGTGGGCAGGTCGGCGGCCGTGCCGGAGCCGTCGGCCGTGCCGTCGCCGTCGATGTCGAATGCGGAGAAGTCCGCCTTATAGGCCACCTCCGCACCCTGCACCGGCAGGGTGCCCTCCAGCGTCGCACCGTCCAGATCGTCCAGGTCGTCGTGGATTCCCGCCGCCAGGGCCAGGCCTGCGTCCAGCAGCCGGTGGAAGCCGTGCACCACGGTGCAGCCGATCAGCAGCGATCGCCCGTGGCCGGCCGGCGGGGGGTTCATGCGTCGACCCGCGTCGCCGGCCTCGGAGTCCTCGGGAAACTCGTCGATGTCCAGCGACAGCGCGGTCGGAAGCACCCGCATCGCATCCTGGCCTTCTCCGTCGCCTCCTCCGTCCGGAAGCTGCGGCGTGCCGGTGCAGCCGGCCGCCAGGACCACAAGGAGGCAGCCAACCCATATGGCCCGGGATCGAAGGGTATCCGCGATCATGTTCTGATCTCCTTGTTGTCCGGACCCGAAGAATTCCGGCCCGGGCAGCGCCGCCCGGATCAGCCACCGGAACCACGGTCGCGGACTCCAGACCGGGGGACTTTCCCGTACGTGTTCGGCGGGCAGGACAGCGGGTCAGGCACCTTCTCGCCCGGCTGGCAGGCCTCGCAAGGCCGCCCTTGGCGAGCGATGCTCACCGCCGTGGCGAGCCGAAAGCCACCTTGGGCGAAAAGCAGCCAGATCCGGCCCGCTGAACACGCACGACCTCCGGCCGTCCGGTCCATAGTGGATCGGCGAATCGGCCCGGTTACATCAGAAGGCCTGGGATCGTCCGGAAAACAGCGCGCAGGGGGCGGCGCAGAAGATCAGAAGCCCGGGATGATCGGATGTCGGGGGTCCGTCAGGGTCCGGGCCGCCCTGGTGGCTCAATTCTTCCTGCGCGCCGCCCGGCGACGCAGCTCGGCCTCGATGAAGTCCTGGATGTCGCCGTCCAGCACCCGCTCGGGGTTGCCGGTCTCGTGGTTGGTGCGGTGGTCCTTGACCCGGCGGTCGTCCAGCACATAGCTTCGGATCTGGCTGCCCCAGGCGATCTCGCCCTTGTCGCCGTAGAGTCTCTGCATCTCCTGGTCGCGCTGCTCCTGCTCGAGCCGTTCGACCTTTGACTGCAGGATCGACAGGGCCATGCGCTTGTTCTGGCCCTGGCTGCGCTCGTTGACGCACTCGACGGTCACGCCGGTGGGCAGATGTTTGACCCGCACCGCGGTGGCCACCTTGTTGACGTTCTGCCCGCCGGCGCCCTGCGAGCGCATGGCCGTGAGCTCGATCTCGTTGTCCGGGATCTCCAGCGTGCGAATTACGGGGACAGTCAACCGATTTGTCCCCCCGCGCCCC
>CAZSYS010000490.1:0-2387 GCA_964611365.1 uncultured Planctomycetales bacterium | reverse complement strand
GGCACGGAGGCGCCGGAGCCTGGAGTGATGCAGCGTCCGCCGCGGCCGCGAACGTTACGACATCTTCTGCGCCACCTGCCACGGGTGGGTCGGCGACGGCAACGGCCCGACGCACCTGCGGGCGGTGAAGCTCGAGGAGCCGCGGTGGATTCCGCCGACCTCGCTGATCTCCGATCAGGTGCGGGCACGGCCGGATGGACATATTTTTAACACCATAGCCAACGGCATCCGCAACATGCCGGCCTACGGCGCCCAGATCCCGGTGGAGGACCGCTGGGCGATCGTCGCTTATGTGCGGGCGCTGCAGCTGCGCAGCGACGCCCCGCTGGAGATGGTGCCGGTCGAGCAGCGGCCGGCGCTGAGGTAGCCCTGCGGCCGGACCGGCGGAGGCCCGGCCGGCGGCATCAGGCACCGGAACCGGCCCTGGCCGCGGACGGGCCGACGGAGACGGAGGCACCGCAAGCCGGGAGAAGCCGCCCGGCCCCGTGAATCATGACGCAGCCGCCGCACAACACGCATCCCGGGCAGGACCTGTACATTCTGCCGCGCGCCCTGTCGCCGGCCGTGCCGGCCGTGGCGGGCGGGCTGCTGGTGGCGGCGGCGTTCCTGTTGAGCCGCGGGTCGGCCGACGGGGCGCGGCGATTCTGGCTGGCCTACGCGCAGGCGTTCGCCTTCGTGCTCAGCCTGTCGCTGGGAGCGCTGTTCTTCGTGCTCATCCAGCACCTGACCCGCGCGGGCTGGAGCGTCGCGGTCCGCCGGCCGGCCGAGATCCTCGCGGCCAACTTCGGCGTGCTGATCGTGGCCTTTCTGCCGATCGCCGGCACGGTGGCCGGCGGCAGCGGACTGCTGTACCGCTGGGCCCGGCCGGTGCTCGAGTCCCACGAGCCTCACGCGGCGGTTCGGCCGCTTCTTCCGACCGCCCGGGCCGCGGAGCCGGGCCAGGCGCCGCAGCCCGGCCGGGAGGCCGCCGGCGTTCACGGTCACGGCCACGACGCCTCCGGCGGCCTGGACGAACTGACGCTCAGCAAGCGGGCCTGGCTCAACGGCCCGTTCTTCCTGGCCCGCTGGGCCGTGTACCTGGCCTTCTGGGCGGTCTGTGGGTGGTTCCTGCTGGCGACCTCGACCGGACAGGACGCCTCGGGCGACCCTGGTCTGACCCTGCGCCTGCAGTACCCCAGCGGAGCGATGACCCTGCTGTTCGGGCTGACGGTGACCTTCGCGGCCTTCGACCTGCTCATGTCGCTGGACGCCCACTGGTTCAGCACCATCTTCGGCGTCTATTATTTCGCAGGATCGGTGGTCGGCTTCCTGGCGGTGCTGATCCTCTCGCTGATGCTGCTTCAGCGGCTGGGCCTGCTGCGGGGCAGCGTGACCGTCGAGCACTACCACGACCTGGGCAAGCTGCTGTTTGCGTTCGTGTTTTTCTGGGGCTACATCGCCTTCAGCCAGTACATGCTCATCTGGTACGGCAATCTGCCGGAGGAGACCGCCTGGTTCGCCCGCCGCGGCGCCTCGACCGTGGAGCCCAACGGCTGGTCGGCGGTCGTCCTCACGCTGCTGCTGGGCCACTTCCTGCTGCCGTTCGCGGGGCTGCTGTCGCGGCGCGCCAAACGCAGCCGGGGATGGCTGGGCGGCATGGCGGCCTGGCTGCTGGTGATGCACTGGCTGGACCTGTACTGGCTGGTGATGCCGGAGGCCCCCGCGGCCGGCTGGCCGCCGGGCCTGGCGGAGATCGGCTGCACCGCCGGGCTGACCGGGCTGTACGCCGCCGGCGTGCTGCGGCTGGCGTCCGGCCGGAGCCTGCTGGCGCTGCGCGACCCGCGGCTGCCGGAGTCGATGGCGTTCCACAACCCCTGATCGGAAGGCAAGGCGCGACGTGCACGGCGATCGGAGCCCACGCAACCCCGGCCAGCTGAACGTCACCGCGATCGCGGTACTGGGCGCGGTCTCCGTTCTGCTGCTGGTCGAGATCGTGGTCGTCGCCCAGGCCTACTATTACAATCTCCAGGAGCGGGAGATCGCGGCCAAGCAGGTCGCCCCGCCGGTCTGGGAACTGGCCGACCTGCGTGCCGCCCAGCAGGCCGAACTCAACAGCTTCCGCTGGGCGGACCGGGAACGGCTGCGCGCGGCCCTGCCGATCGACCTGGCCGTGCGGGAGTATGTGCGGCAGGAGGCCGGGCGCCCGGATGGCCCGCGACGCGAACCGGCGATCGAGCAGGCCAAAACCCGACCGGAAGGCATGTGATGACTCCGATGCAACCTGACCGACGACCGCCGAAGCCCCACCCGGCGTGTTGCCTTCCCCGCCGCCACGCGGGCTCGAATTCCGGCGCCGCCTTCCAGCGGCACGGCCCGCCGTCGGCGACGGTCGGCATCCTGGCCGGTCT
>CAZSYS010000489.1:0-2396 GCA_964611365.1 uncultured Planctomycetales bacterium | reverse complement strand
TCCGCGGAGGTGATCCGGACCTCTGCGGACTGCCCGCCGGCGGCCGCCGGCAGGGCGGTGCCGTGAACCGTACACGGCCGGTCGCAGCCGGCGGGTCCGGGCGTGACCGAGCGGGCCCCGAACAGGTCGGCCTGCCACTCGAATCGCCGCGACACCGGCCCGAAGGCCACGCCCCACAGCAGTACGATCAGCCCCATGGCCGCGACCTGCAGGTAATCGCGGGCGGCCCGCGGATCGGACCACAGGCCCGGCCGCCAGCGGACGGCCAGCTCCATGACCCCGCCGACGATCAGCATCGTCAGGACCGCGAACAGCAGGTAGAACTCGATGTGGCGGTGCTTGACGTGGCCGGCCTCGTGGCCGAAGACCGCCTCGATCTGGCGGTCGTCCATGGTCTCCAGCAGGCCGTCGGACAGCAGCACGTAGCGCACCGGCTGCAGCAGGCCCATCACCGCCGCGTTGACCACCATGCCGTCGCTGCGCCAGATGAGGATGTCGCGGTAGGTCAGACCGGCGTGCCGGCAGATGGCTTCCAGCCGGTCGCGCAGCGGGCCGCGCGGCAGGCGCTGCGTGTGCCATATGTAGCGCAGCATCACCGGCGCGAACAGGAACACCACCCCGGCCACGCCGACGAGCGCGGCCTGGTCGGCCCAGACGATGCCCGTCGCCCGGCGCACCGCCCGTCCGTAGTGTTCGAGGCTCATCGCGTCGTTGGCCACCACGATCGGCACCATGGGCACGACGATGATCAGCACGTGGTGGCGGAGCATGAACGCCAGGTAGGCGCCCAGGCCCCACACCGGCCGCGCCGGCTCGCTGAGCCACAGCCGGTGTTCCAGCGACACCTGCCGGACGCCGCGGTCGGCCGGATACAGGGCGATCCAGGCGAGGATCAGGGCAAGAAAAAAGGGGCTGATGATCAGCAGCTCGTCCAGACCCCACAGCGGGCGGATCCACTCGAGCGCGCGCACCCGGCGGCTCCAGTCGGTGCCGTAGGCGGCGGCGGCGAGACCGGCGGTCAGCACGAAGCGCAGGGCCACATTGGCCTGCCCGAGGCGCCGCTGGGCCCCCGGCAGCCATGCGGGCTGGCGCTCGAGGCGGCGACGGACCACCGCGCCGAAGATCGCGGCCAGCAGTAGCGCGGCCAGCACCTGCCCGAGCACCACCGCCACGGTCGCCCGCGGATCCGAGAGCGTCGGCCATGGCGGGCCGTCCGGCGGCAGGCTCAGGGCGACGGCGAAGGCGACGAAGACGATGAACTGCATGGATCGGCACTCAGGCGTTCAGCGACTCGAACCGGTCGCCGGGCCGGACGTTGCGGCCGTTCACGAAATCCCGCCAGCTCATGCAGCGCCGGCCGGCCGGCTGAATGCCGTAGATCTCCAGGGTTCCGCAAGCCGCAGCCACCGTCAGGGCGTCGGTCAGCGTTCCCGGCGGTTCGCGCACCTCGGCGGGGACGACCGCGACTTCCGCCAGTGCGACCTCGACCGGCTCGCCGTGCCGGGGGACGTAGCGGCATCGGGCGGTCGGCCAGGGCCACATCGCCCGGCAGCGGCGGGCCAGCTGCTCGGCCGGCTCGTCGAAGCGCAGCAGGCCGTCGGCCCGGGAGAGCTTGGGGGCCGGGCAGGCCTGGGACTCGTCCTGCGGCTCGCCCGGGGCGTGGGGGTCTTCCTCCAGCAGCCGCATCGTCGCGCCCAGTGCGTCACAGGCGATGCCGGCCAGACGCGCCAGCAGGTTTTCGCAGGTCTCGGAGGGACCGATCATCGTCTGGCGGCGGATCAGCACCGGACCGGCGTCCATGCGGTCCACCATGCGGAACACGCTCACGCCGGTGAGCGTTTCGCCCGCCAGGATCGCCCTCGCCACCGGCGCCGCCCCGCGATATCGAGGCAGCAGCGAGGCGTGGAGGTTGATGCACCCGAAGCGAAAGACCGAGCGGATGGGCTCATGCAGCTTCTGCCCGAAGGCCGCGGTGACGCCCAGGTCCGCCTCGAGAGCGCGAATCCGCTCGACGAACGCGGCGGCGTTGACGTCCGGACAGCGGAGCACCTCCAGGCCTTCCTGTTCGGCCTGCCGGGCCGCCGGCGTCGGCTGAAGCTGCTTGCCCCGACCGGCCGGCCGGTCCGGCTGAGTCACCACCAGCAGGACCGGGTGCGGGCTGTTGTGCAGCCACCGCAGGCTGGGGACCGCGAATTCGCCGGATCCGAAGTAAACGATGCGCATGACGGCCTTTCATCACGGTCGGCGCACGGCCTGCCGGCGGCCGGGGGCAGAACCGGCGATCCGCGGATGACCGCCCGGGCACGTTGGCGCCCGGCGGAGCGGACCGTGCCCGACCGCGGGGCCGACCGGTCGATCATACGGCCGGGCCCGCAGGGTGACAACGCATCCGGCGG
>CAZSYS010000488.1:0-2414 GCA_964611365.1 uncultured Planctomycetales bacterium | reverse complement strand
GGAGCAGAAGTGGGCGGTTTTGGCGGCTTCCTGCGGAAGCGTTGCGGCGTGGAGGCCGCGCGCGGTTTGGGGATCGAGACTGAGATTGAATTGATCCTCCCCGCGGAATGGGACCGGCTGCGGCCGCAGCCTCCGCCTGTCGGCCTTTCGCTCCGCGAAGTCCTTTTCGCCGCCTCCCAAGCGGCTCGAATCAGAGCGCGATGTGCTCAACGCGTTGTCGCGGAGCCGGGGCGAAGCGCAGACAGCCAGCCGCAGGTTGCCCGCAGGGCGAGCGCAGCGAGGCAATTTCGCGCCGGGATGGGCCACTTGCGTGGCGGCCACCTTGTGGCGCGCGGTGCATGGTGGCCGGGCGCAAGCAGCGACGACGTTGTCTTTCACGTCATTCTTGTTCGGCAGGCCGAGATGTTCCTTGGGCGTGACGTGGCACAGCATCCGCCTGCGCCGAGGCTTCGGCGGACAAGTCGCGCAGCCGGTGGCCCGCGCGGCTCGCACCCAACCGATCATGGCCGCGCCGATGCCGGTGGTGATGTGGTCGTGATTGCGACTCCGGAAGTTCCCCCGCCACGACGCCGGGCGCAGAGATTCTGGAACGGCATGCGGACCGGCTACCTCAGCGGTGGTGAGCGGCCCCGCTGACTCCACGTCCGTCGCAAGCACCGAACGGCGAGGAGGTCGTTCGGAGCACGCGAGGCGCGTTTACTCCCCTGCGTTCCTCCAGCATGGGCATGGGCAACTGGCAGCACCTTGGTTCAACATGGGCAAGATTCCTCACATTCAACCCGCCTTGAGGGGCTTCCGTGAACCCGGTCAAAGCGTGAGCACCGAAACCGTTTCCGCGCTCAGGCGAACGGCGCACCAATCAACTTGAGCCAGCGGGCCGCGGAAGGCGGCGGCACGCGCCCGCGCCAAATCGCATGAATCTCGAGCCTGGGCAGCATTGGTCGGACGGGCCGTGCCACCAATCCGGCCGGCAGCGCGTCGTGCAGTAAGAGACTGCAGGGTGCGACACCCAGACCGGCCCGCACCATCCAGTGCAGCGACGGGAAATCATCCGCCGTGTGCGTGGGGGTGAGCAGCACGCCATGTTTCGCCGCAAGTTCCAGGAAGTTCTGGCCGAAGTGGGGATTGCCCCGCAACAGAATCAGCCGCAAGCCGTCCAGTTTGCGCAGTGGCACATCGTCGCTTTGGGCGAGTGGGTCATCGCCGCGCAGGAGAACGCCCTGCTCCTCCGTGAACAAACGGCGATGCGTCAGCGTCCCGCTCTCGGGTGGCCGTCCGAGGAACAGGTCGAGGTCGCCGTCCTGCAGCCGGTTTTCCAAACGGTCCTGATTTCCCTGGCGCACCTGAACCTCCACGCCGGACGCCTCGCGCGCCAGCCGGCGCAACGATTCCGCCACGGCGGCGGTCGCGGCGGGTGGAATCAGTCCCAGCCGGAGCAAGCCCTGCTCTCCGTGGGCGACTTCGCGAACCTTTCGCGGCAAGCCCTCCGCGCGTTTCACGATCGCCTCCGCTTCCGGCAGCAGGGCGCGTCCGGCGGCGGTCAATCCCCGCATCCGATTCGTGCGCTCCAACAGCGGCGCGCCCAAGGCTTCCTCGAGCTGCTGGATGTGCGCGGTGAGCGCCGGCTGGGCGAGGTTCAGCTTCCGCGCGGCGCGGGAGAAATGCTGCTCCTCCGCGACGGCGAGGAACGAGCGCAGCCAGCGCAGTTCGAGTGTCATTGGGAAATTATGATAGCCACGCGCGATGATGACAATCGCAACGTTCGATTTCCGCGATAGTCTGTCCCTTGCTATTCTGCCCTCGTGAAATCGAAACACATTCTCATCATCGTGGCCAACCCGGCGGTCTCCACGACGCTCGGCTGGCCGGTCGGCTTCTGGGCGTCGGAGCTGATTCACCCTTACGACGCGCTCACCAAGGCCGGCCATCGCGTGACCATCGCCAGCCCCCAGGGCGGCAAAGTGGAACTCGACGGCTACAGTGATCCTCGCGACGCTTCCGGGTATTCCCAGGAGGACGCGCTCTCGCTGGCCTATCTCAACCGGCCCGACTTCGTGAAGTTGTTGGCGAATACGCCGTCGGTCGGCACGCTCAACGAGGCGGACTTTGACGCCATCCTTGTCGCCGGCGGGCAGTCGCCGATGTTCACCTTCCGCAGCCACCCGCCATTGCAGAGACTGTTCCTTGCCTTCTTCAACGCCGGCAAACCGTCCGCCGCGCTTTGCCACGGCACTTGCCTGCTGCTTGATTTGAAGAACGGCGATGGCGCGCCGCTGGTTTCCGGCAAGAAGATGACGGGCTTCGCGAACAGCGAGGAGGATTTCGCCGACCAGGTCGTGGGGCAGAAAGTCATGCCCTTCCGCATTGAGGACGAAGCCCGCAAGCTCGGCGCGAACTTCATCACCGCCCCCGCC
>CAZSYS010000487.1:0-2416 GCA_964611365.1 uncultured Planctomycetales bacterium | reverse complement strand
GGCTGGGTCCGCCGGCCGCGGCTCCCGGGCCGGTTTTCGACGCCGCGCCGCCGCGCGACCGGACCCACCCAATGGCCCAGACGCTGGAACGGGTGTCGTTCATCGCCCTGCCGTCCATGCCCCCGCGCAAATTCAAGGTCCAGGACCTGCTGACGATCATCGTCCGCCAGCAGAAGCGCTACGAGTCCAAGGCCAAGATGGACACCGAGCGCAAATGGGCGATCGACGGCGAGTTGTCGAACTGGTGGAGGTTCTACGACGACTGGCGGCATCTGGGACAGGACAAGCTGAGCAACGGGCGGCCCGGCTTCAAGTTCGACCTGGACAACAAGTACGAGACCGACGGACAGAACAACCGCAAGGACGTTTTCGAGACGCGCATCGGCGCGCGGATCGTGGACGTCAAGCCCAACGGCAACCTGGTGATCGAGGCCACGATGTCCGAGACCCACGACGAGGAGGTGCTGACGATCACGATGACCGGCGTGTGCCGCGCCGAGGACGTGACCGCGGAGAACACCATCCTCAGCACGCAGCTCTCGGACCTGGTTCTGGTGGAAAAGAACTCCGGCGCCGTCCGGGACGCCACCACGCGCGGCTGGATTCCGCGGATTCTGGACTTCGTGAGGCCGTTCTGACGCGCAGGCGGGCGGTCCGGACGCCGCGCCGCCCTGGAGACCGAGATGAACCGGTGGCTCAGGACCATCCCGATCGCATGGGCGCTGATGCTGGCCCTGCCGGGCGCGGCGGCGGCCGTGAAGGTCGGCGACATCACCCACCTCCAGGGCTGCCGCCCCAACCGCATCGTGGGCTTCGGGCTGGTGGTCGGCCTCAGCGGCACCGGCGACGGCGGCAAGTTCGCCCCCACGATGCGCTCCCTGGCCCAGCTGTATCAGAGCTTCCGGATCTCGGCGGTTTCGCTGGACGAGCTGAAGAACGCCAAGAACGTGGCCATCGTCGAGGTGGAGGCCGTGCTGCCGGCCGACGGCGTCCGCGAGGGCGACCAGGTGGACGTGAAGGTCAGCAGCGTCGGGGCGGCCAAGAGCCTGGCCGGCGGGCGGCTGTTCCTGACCCACCTGTTCGGCCCCAACCCCGACGACGACCGGGTCATGGCCCTGGCCTCCGGACCGGTGCAGATCGCCGACCCGCTGACGCCGACCGTCGGGCGGATCGTGCGGGGCGCGACCCTCGAGCAGGACTGGATTCACAGCTACATCGCGATGGGGTCGGAGCTGAGCCTCCACGAGGCGTTCAGCCGGGCCCGGCCGCTGGACTGGCTGCGGCCGGACGAGCCCTACGTCACGCTGGTGATCGAGGAGCCGCACGCCGAGTGGGCGGTGGCTCACACCGTCGCCCAGCACATCAACGAGGACAACGCGGTTTCCGAGGCCGCCGGCGACCGCCGGTCCGCCGAGATCGCCATGGCCTTCGACCCGCGGACGGTGGTCGTGCGGATTCCGCCGTCGGAGCGCGGCAACCCGGCGCCGTTCCTGGCGCGGATCGAGAACCTGCAGCTGTTCATGCCGCTGACCGAGGCCCGCGTGCGCATCAACCACGCCGCCCAGTCGGTGGTGATCACCGGCGACGCGGAGATCTCGCCGGTGGTGGTCAGCTACAAGGGGCTGACCATCACCGCCCTGGTGCCGGCGCCGCCGCCGGACCCGGCCGCGCCGCGCATGGTCCAGCAGGAGTTCGTCGGCGTGGATCCGCAGCGCAAGGGCGGGGCCCGGCTCACCGACCTGCTGGAGGCCCTGAACCAGCTGCGGGTCCCGGCGCCGGACAAGATCGCGATCATCGAGCAGCTGCACAGGACCGGCAAGCTGCACGCGGCCCTGACCGTGGAGCCCTGAGGACACCGGCGATGGAGAGCGGACGGCTGAGTTCGAACGTCACCGGCGCCGCGGAGCTGCGCCCGTCGGCCGTGGCCGGCGCCGGGCGCGAGCAGCGGCTGGAGATGCTGCGGCAGGCGGCCCGGGAGATGGTCGGGGCGACGTTCTTCGCCCCGATGCTCAAGATGGCCCGCGAGTCGGTGCTCAAGGGCAGATACGGACACGGCGGCCGCGGCGAGGAGATCTTCCGGGCGCAGCTGGACGACGAGCTCGCCCGCCGCGCGAGCCTGGCGATGGACAACAGCCTCAGCGACGCGATCTGCCGGCGCCTGGCCGGGAGGGTCACCGAGTGAACGGGTTGAAGACCGACATCCTGGCCCGGGACCTGGTGCGGATGCTGGGACAGCTTCGCGAGCTCTACGACGAGCTGGCGGCACGCATGCGCGAACGGCTGGAGGCGGTGCGGCGGGCCGATGCCGGCCGGATCCAGGCCGCCGCGGCCGTCGAACAGGAACTGGCCGGACGGCTGCGCGAACGCGAGGGCCTCGGACGCCAGCTGGCCCGCAGGCTCGCCGAGGCCACGGGCC
>CAZSYS010000486.1:0-2438 GCA_964611365.1 uncultured Planctomycetales bacterium | reverse complement strand
AAGCAGGCGGGGGCCGGAGCCTGTGGCCCCCGCGAAGCGCCGCCTGTGCCTGAGGAACGGAATCATGAGCCAGAACGATACCGCGACCGTCACGCTGGACCACATCCTGGCCCACACGAACGATGGGGTGTTCGTGCTGGACCGCAACCGTCGTTTCGTGCTGTTCAACCCGGCCTGCGAACGGCTCACCGGCTTCACCGCGGCCGAGCTGGCGGCCACCGGCTGCACCTGCCACGACGCCACCGACTGCGAGGACGAGCAGGGGCGGTCGCTGGCCGGCCGGCTGTGCCCGGGGCTGGGGATCTTCAGCGGCGAGCTGCCCACGGCCCGCCAGCGGATGCGGATCACCGCCAAGAGCGGCGAGCATCGCTGGGTCGAGGCTTTGTATACCACGCTGGGCACCCAGCCGGAGGGCGGGCCGGAGTTCGTACTCGTGGTGATGCGCGACATCAGCGAGCAGAAGGAGCGCGAGGAGCAGTGGATCAAGACGATCGAGGAGCTGCGGGCCGAGGTGGAGCGCCTCCGCGAGCAGCTTCGCGAGCGTTACGGCTTCGCGGGCATCGTCAGCCGTTCGCCGCTCATGCAGGGGGTGCTGGAGCGCATCCGGGCGGCCTGCGCCGGCAACAGTCCGGTGCTGATCAGCGGCGAGCCGGGCACGGGCAAGGAGATGATCGCCCGCACGATCATCTGCAACGGCCTTCAGAAAGACGGGCCGTTCGTGAAGTTCAGCCTCTCGGCCACGCCGCCGGACCGCGTGGAGGCCGAGCTGTTCGGCTGCGTCAGGGGCGGCTTCGCCGACTGCGGGGCCGAGTGCGAGAGCCTGCTGCGGTCCGCCGACGGCGGAACGCTGTTCATCAAGGACATCGACCGCATGCCCAACAGCACGCAGGCGCGGCTTCTGCAATGCCTCCAGGACCGGGCGGTCCGGCCGCTGGGCGCGACCACCTACCATCCGGTGAACGTCCGCATTCTGGCCTCGACCTCGCGGAGCGTGGAGGACCTGCTGGCCTCCGGCGCCCTGCGCGACGACCTGTACTACCGGCTGAGCGTGATCACCATCGAGGTGCCGCCGCTGCGAAGCCGCAAGGAAGACATTCCCGTGCTGGTCGAGCACTTCATCCACCAGCTCAACCAGCAGAGCACCCGCAAGGTGACCGAGGTGTCGCCGGCCGTCTGGGCGGCGCTGGACGCGCATGACTGGCCGGGGAACGTCCGCGAGCTGCAGACGGCGATCGAGTCGGCTTTCGCCGGCGGGTCCGGTGCGGTGCTTCAGCAGGACGGACTGACGCTGGCCGGGGGCGGACGCCGGAGCAGGCCGCAGTCTGCCGAGGCCGATCCCGTCGCCCTGGACACCATCCTGGCCGACACCGAGCGCCGGGCGATTCTGGCGGCGTTGCGGAGGGCTCACGGCCAGCGTAGTCTTGCGGCCAGGCTGATGGGGGTCTCCCGCAGCCGTCTGTACCGCAGGATGGAAGCCCTTGGCATCGCGTCCCGCAAGGAGGAGCTCCGACTGCCGTGACCGCCGCCGGGCCGCGCCGGCCGGGCCCGTCGCCCGCTCCGCCGGACGTCGCGCTGACGGGCCGTCGGCACGTCCCTCCCGCCCCGGGCGTGTTCCCTGGATTCCGCATGGCCGGGTTGTGTCGGGCGACAACCTGGCGGTGATGTCCGCGCTGCCGGACGGCTGCTGCGACCTGATCTACGCCGACCCCCCTTTCGGCACCAACCGGACGCACGTCCGCGGCGGCGGCACGATGCCCGATTCCTGGCCGGGGGGACTGGATCGTTTCCTGGAGTTCCTGGAACCGCGTCTGGCGCAGATGCATCGCCTGCTCTCGCCGCGCGGCACGCTGCACGTCCATCTGGACTGGCATGCCGTGCATCACGTCAAGGTGGCGCTGGACCGCATCTTCGGCCCCACCAGCTTCCTCAACGAGATCATCTGGAGCTACCGCACCGGAGGGTGCAGCCGCCGGTGGTTTGCCCGCAAGCATGACACCATCCTGGTGTATGCCCGATGCGCCGGCCGGCACACCTTCCAGCCGCAGCGCGGCGGGGTCTTCCGCACCGACGGCCTCAAGACGGACTCCTCCGGGCGGCTGTACAAGAACACCACCCGGGGGCGGCTGTATTTCCACGACGGCGGGCCGCTGCTGACCGACGTGTGGGAGATTCCCTTCCTTTCCACGGTCAGCCGTGAACGCACCGGCTACCCGGCCCAGAAACCCGAGAAGCTGCTGGAGCGGATCGTCCTGGCCTGGAGCCGGCCGGGGGACCTGGTGGCCGACTTCTTCTGCGGCAGCGGGACCACGGCCGTGGTGGCCGCCCGCGCCGGCCGCCGGTGGCTGGCCTGCGACATCTCGCCCCGGGCGGTCCGGATCACCCGCCGGCGCCTGGCCCGCCTCGGGGGGCGGGAACCGCATCACGTGGTCCAGCGTGAG
>CAZSYS010000485.1:0-2443 GCA_964611365.1 uncultured Planctomycetales bacterium | reverse complement strand
CTCGAGAGCGGTTGGGTTAGCATCCCCCGGCGTCCCGCCGGAGTCGCGCTCCCCAGGGCGGAGCCGCCGGCCGGCGTGCCGTCCCGGCATCTGATCCGACTTGCCCCCCAGGCGAGGTGATCCTGAATGGCCGAGCCCGTTTCCTCCCCGCCCGAGGCGACCGGACGCCCCTGGTACTCCGGCCTGAGCCGTTATCAGTGGTGGGTGCTGATCATCGCGTCCATGGGGTGGATGTTCGACACCATGGACCAGCAGTTCTTCAACCTCGGCCGCGGGCCGGCGATGAAGGAGGTTCTGAACGTCGATCCGATCGTGCCGGGCCTCAAGCGGCTCGGCGAGCACGCCAGACCGGCCTACAACGCGGCGGACCTGCAGGAGCTGGTGGACCGGGGCGTGCTGACCGAGGCTCAGCGTGCTGCGCTGCTGGCCGGTTCAGGCGGCCGTCCGCGGGAAACCGTCACCCGCAAGGACGTGGCCACGGTGCTCGGCATGGAGGAACTCGCGCCGGCCTTCACCGCTGCCGGCACAAAGGTGCTGGAGGCCGCCGGGGTGCCGGAGGCGCCGCTGGACAAGGCCGCCCTCGATGAGCTGGTGGGGCGCAACGTCGTGCCCGCCGAGGTGGCTGGGCGGCTGCTGGGCGGCGGCCAGGGGCCGGTGGAACATGGCGACCTGGCGAAGGCTTTAGGCTACGAGGCGGCCAAGACCCGGGCCGACCAGGCCGGTGATAACGCCACGATGGTTTTCGTGATGGGCTGGGCGATCGGCGGCCTGTTCTTCGGCTGGATCGGCGACTGGCTGGGACGGGCCAAAACGATGGCCCTCACTATCCTTACCTACTCGATCTTCACCGGCCTGAACGGGCTGGTGCACGACGAAACCTGGTTCAACGTGCTGCGTTTCCTGACCGCCCTGGGCGTCGGGGGGGAGTTTGCCGCCGGAGCCGCGCTGGTGGCCGAGACCATGCCCGATCGTTCCCGGGCCGCGGCCCTGGGCACGCTGCAGGCACTCTCGGCGGTGGGCAACATGCTGGCGGCGGCGCTGGCGGCGCTGATTCTGCCGACGCTGGGCTGGCGGTGGCTGTTCGTCGTCGGGGCCCTGCCGGGGATCGTGGCGGTGTTCGTGTTTCTCAAGCTCAGGGAGCCCGACAAGTGGCGCGAGGCCCGGGCGCGGTGGCTGGCCGAGCGGGCCGCGGGCGTGACCGGCAGAAAGGCCTCGTATGCCGGGCTGCTGCTGGACTCCCGCTGGCGCGGGCGGGCGATCGTCGGCCTGCTGCTGGGCGTCGTGGGCGTGGGCGGGCTGTGGGGCGTTGCCTTCTTCACGCCGGAACTCAACCGGCTGATCGCCAAGAACTACTCCCCCGAGCGCAAGGACGCCTTCGTGTCCGCGGCCTTCTTCCTGCAGCAGATGGGCGCGTTTTTCGGCATCTCGGCCTACACCATCCTGTCGCTGCGCATGGGGCGGCGGCCGGCGTTCGCGATCTTCTTTGCCCTGGCGTTCGCGGTGGTCGGCTACACCTTCATCTCCGCCGACACCATTCTGGAGGCCTACGTTCTGGCCCCGCTGGTGGGCTTCGTGACCCTGGGCCCGTTCGGCGGCTACGCGATCTACTTCCCCGAGCTGTTCCCCACGAGGCTGCGCTCCACGGGGGTGGGTTTCTGCTACAACGTCGGGCGGTTCCTGGCCGGGCTGGTACCCAGCATCAAGGCCCGGCTCAAGGAGATGTTCATGGCCGGGACGCTCAGCCTTCCGCTGCTGGCCTCGGCGGTCAACGACTCCGAGCGCGCCATCCGCTACGGCTCGTTCGTGATGATCTTCATCTACCTGGTGGGGCTGGTGGTGGTGCTGTTTGCCCCCGAGACCCGCGGCCGGCCGCTGCCGGAGGACTGAGCGGCGCCGCCTGGGGGCCGGCCACCGCCATCCTTACCAGCCTCAAGGCTCCGTGCCCTCCGTGGATGGATCCGGCGGGGGCGACGGGACAGGCGGGAGCGGCGGGACAGGTCGGTTTCGGCGCATCGCGCCGGAACGACCGTTGCCGGATGTATCAGCGGATCATCGGGCCTGGCGGATTCTTTTCCGCCCAGAGGTTCAGCAACCCGGGCTGGCTTCCGGCCGCCCGCGCTCCTGACCGCCCCCGGGCGGATCGGTGCGTTCCCGGCGACGAAAGGCCGGCAGAGGCCGAAGGTCGCCCGGCGGGCGAACCGAAACCCGCTGAAGCATCACGGACCCGGGGTTGACCGAGGCGCAGACGGCTTCCGCGGATGCCCTCGACGCGCGGGATCCCCGCAGGCCGGGTTGACCCGGACCCGCCGGCTCAGCGGCGGTGCGACTGGAAGCAGTCCCGGCAGTACACCGGGCGCCCCTGGGTCGGCTTGAAGGGCACCGTCGTGGTGGCGCCGCACTCGGCGCAGACGGCCTCGTGCGACTCGCGCGGCGGGCGCTCCGC
>CAZSYS010000484.1:0-2451 GCA_964611365.1 uncultured Planctomycetales bacterium | reverse complement strand
GCCGGCAGCCGTTGTGCGGCAGCGGCGTCACGTCCTCGATGGACTGCACCCTCAGTCCGGCGGCCTGCAGGGCGGTGACCGCCGACTCCCGCCCGGGGCCGGGGCCCTTCACCCGGATCTCGATCTCCCGCAGGCCGAACTTCCTGGCCGCCTGGGCGGCTCGCTCGGCCGCCCGGGTCGCGGCGAAGGGGGTGCTCTTGCGGGTGCCCTTGAAGCCCACCGTTCCCGCCGACGCCCAGGTCAGCACCTCGCCGCCCGTGTCGGTAATCGTGATCAGCGTGTTGTTGAAGGTCGCCTTGATGTGGGCGATTCCGCGGGTGACGCTGCGCCGGACCTTCTTCTTGCCGCTCTTAGCCACGGTGCATCTCCTTCACGCCCTTCTTGCCGGCCACGGTCTTCTTGGGCCCCTTGCGCGTCCGGGCGTTGGACCGGGTGCGCTGTCCGCGGACGGGCAGGCCGCGCCGGTGCCGAAGACCCCGGTAGCAGCCGATGTCGCGCAGGCGGGCGATGTTCTGCTGGACCATCCGCCGCAGCTGTCCCTCGACGGTGTAGCTGCGGCTGATGATGTTCGCGATCCGGGCGACCTCGTCCTCGGTGAGGTCCTTGGCCTTCACGCCGCCGTCGATTCCCGCTTCCTGGAGCACCCGGGAGGCGATGTACGGCCCGATCCCGTAGATGTAGCGCAGCGCATACTCGATGCGCTTGTCGTTGGGAACGTCGATACCGGCGATGCGTGGCACTTCGCCACTCCTTTCCGCGTTCGGCGGTCCCGGGCGCGGCTTCGCGGCCGCCCGACCCGGTCTTCCGCCCGCCAACCCCTGCGAGTCTCCTGAGCCTCCGGTCCCGGGGCTTCTCCAGCCGGGCCGAACGGCGATCAGCCCTGGCGCTGCTTGTGCCGCGGGTTGGTGCAGATCACCCGGATCACGCCCCTGCGGCGGATGATCTTGCAGTTCTCGCAGATCCGTCGAACACTGCTGCGCACTTTCATGACACCGTCCTCGCCCGAAGGCCGCCGCCGACCGGCCCGTCCCGCAGATTGCACGGCCTTGCCGCGGACGATTCTCTGCTCCGCCCGGCCCGCCCGTTCAACGTCCGTCGGTGAGGACGTCGGCACCGTCGTCCGTCACCGCGATCGTGTGCTCAAAATGGGCGGCGTACCGTCCGTCGGCGGTCACCACGGGCCAGTGCGTCCCGTCGGCATACTGGACGCCGGCCGAGCCCATGTTGACCATCGGCTCCACCGCCAGCACCATGCCGGCCTGGAGCATGAAATCCTGCCGCCGATCCACGTAGTTGGGGATCTTCGGCTCCTCGTGCATCTCCCGTCCGATCCCGTGCCCCACGAACTCGCGGACCACGGAGAAGCCCGCGGCCTCCACGTGCGCCTGCATCGCTCCGGCGATCTCGCTCCACCAGCGCCGCGGCCGCATGCCCTCCACCGCGATCCGCAGGGCTTCCTCCGTCACCTCCAGCAGCCGGCGGACCTCCGGGGCGACCGTGCCGACGCCCAGCGTCGTGGCGCTGTCGCCGCAGTAGCCGTCCAGACGGACGCCGCAGTCCACGCTCACCACGTCGCCGCTCTGCAGCATCCGCTCCGACGGGATCCCGTGCACCACCACGTCGTTCACGCTGGTGCACAGCGCCGCCGGAAACGGAAACGCGGTCTGCCGCGTCTGCACGCCCTTGAACAGTGCCTCGGCCCCGGCCTCGCGGATCATGGCCTCGGCCACGGCGTTCATCTCGGCGGTGCGGACGCCCGGCGCCGCCATTTCCGCCACCCGCCGCAGCACCGCGTACACGACCCGGCCGGCCCGCCGGATCTTCTCGACCTCCTCGGTGCTCTTCAGCCTGGCGGTCCGTGGTCTTCGCATCATGTCCGCCGCGCCGCGGCCGTCAGCCGACGCGGGCGCGGACCACGTCACGGCATCGCTCGAAGACCGTGTCCACGTCCAGCGTCCCGTCGACCTCCGTCATCAGCCCCCGGGCACGGTAGTAGTCCTCCAGCGGCCGGGTCTGGGCGTGGTACGCCGCCAGCCGCTGCCTGACCACCTCGGCGGTGTCGTCGGTGCGGTGCACCAGGGCCGCGCCGTCGCGGTCGCAGGCGCCCGCGACCTTCGGGGGCATGGTCGCCACATGATACACCGCCCCGCAGGCCGGGCACGACCGCCGCCCGGTGATGCGGGCCACGATCGGCTCGTCCGGGACGACCAGCGACACGACCAGGTCCACGCGCTTTCCCGCCCGCTGCAGGGCGCCGTCCAGGGCCTCGGCCTGAGGCTGAGTCCGCGGAAAACCGTCCAGCAGCACGCCGGCGGGCCTGGCCGGCTGCAGGATCCTCTCCAGGATCACCTCGACGATGATCCCGTCGGGGACCAGGGCGCCGGCGTCCATGTACCCGGCCACGCGCCGGCCCAGCTCGGTCCCGCTCTTGCGCTCCGCGCGGAGCAGGTC
>CAZSYS010000483.1:0-2462 GCA_964611365.1 uncultured Planctomycetales bacterium | reverse complement strand
GTCGACAGGGACGTCGACCGACCTCACGCTTTGAAGACGCCCTCCACTGGCGCCTGACCGCCCTGGCCGAACGGTTCGGCCTGGGCGACGGCAGCGGGCTGTGGCAAGGCCCGGCCTTTCGCGCCGCCCTCCGCCTTCACCGCGCACGCCCGTTTGACGCCGTCGTTTCCACCGGCCCGCCGCACTTCGTGCACCGCATCGCCGCTCGCCTGGCGGACGCCGCCGGTCTGCCCTGGGTGGCGGATCTTCGCGATCCGCTGGTCAGCGACTTCGAGCGAGGCCCGGCCGACCGCCGGCAGGATCGCGCGGCGGCGGACCTGGAACGCATGATCCTCCGGCGTGCCCCCATCGTGGTGACCACCTGCCCGGCCCTGCGCGAGGATCTGCTGGCCCGGTATCCCGACAGGGCCCCTTCGACCGTGTGCTCTGTGACCAACGGTTTTGACCGCCGCGATCTGCGCCCGCTGCTGGATAACCCGGCCGTGACCCCGCCGCGGACCGACCGCTGCGTGCTGGCGTGCGTGGGTTCGCTCTACGGCCGCCGCGAGCTGTCGGGCATTGCCGGGCCGCTGGACCGCGTGCTCGCGGCCAGGCCGGACTGGGCGGGGAAGGTGCGGCTGATCGTGGCCGGCACCCTCGACCGCCGGCAGCAGCGCGCCTGGGAAGGCCGCGCGCCGGCGTGGCTGACGTTCGCCGGCTACTTGGATCACCGGCAGGCGCTGTCGCTGGCGGCCGGTGCGGCCTGCAATCTCCTGATCGTGCCGGACTGCGTCCACGGCCGGCTCAGCGTGCCGGGCAAGACCTTTGAGCTGCTGGCCCTGCCGCCGCACGTGCTGGGGCTGGTGCCGCCGCAAAGCGACACCGCCCGGATCCTGCGGCAGGCCGGCGGTGCCACAATTGTGCCCTTCGAGGATTCCCAGGCCGTCGCCGGAGCCATGGAAAGCATCATCGGCGCTCATTTGGCCGGCCGGCTCATCCCCGATCGCCACTGGCCGGCCGTGGAAGCCTATGACCGCCGCCGCGTCGCCCGGCAGTTCGCCGGCTGCCTGGAGGCTGCGCTGCGGCCGGATCCCCAGGATTGAAGCCGCGATTCTCGCCAGGCCGGGAAAACCCGCAGGCGCGCCGCCTGCGGGAACCGGGCCTTTCGGCGGCGTCCGTGCTCATGACGCCTCCTGCGGGCTTGTCATGCCCCCCGTGTGCCAGTGATGCCCGTGACATGCTTGTGATGCCGCCCGCGCCTGCGGCCGGAGGGACGGTCGAACCTGCGGCTCCGTTGCGCAAAGCCGAAGGCCTCCCTTCCTCGCGGGCCGGGGGCGAAAATGTCCTGCCGGCCAGCGGGCGAATCCGTTACGATGGAGCCCGATCCGCCGGCCGGTCGCTGAGGCCGGGGTCGCCAGGCGGACAGGGAGGGCAGCCGGGCCACAGGCCGGATCCGGTGAACCCGCGGGGAACACGCCGTTCCCGCTTCCACTCGGCCATGTGCGGGTCCTGCCGCCGGCTGTCAGACCACCTGATCTTGTGGCTTGTTCATCCGCGTCCGGGGAACGCGGGTTCCGGGTTTTCGGGTTCCAGGGAACAGCGGTTGCGATTCCGGGGGATCGGGAGGATCTGAACATGCCGGGGACATGCTGTGCGCGGGCGGCGATCGGGGTGCTGGTCTTCGCGTTCGGTCTGCAGGGCGCGACGATCCACGTCTCTGGGAGCGGCAACGACGCCAACGACGGTCTTACCTGGGCCGCGGCCAGGCGCAGCGTTGCAGCCGGGCTGAACGCGGCCGTGTCGGGCGACGAGGTCTGGGTCGCGGCCGGGACGTACGTGGAGCGCGTCTCACTCAGGAGCGGCGCGGCCCTCTACGGCGGCTTCGCCGGTACGGAGACAGCCCTCGACCAGCGCGACTGGAGGGCCCATCCCACCGTGCTGGACGGCGACGGGAACCCAGGCGAGCCCTGGCCGCTGGATCTGGGGCGGTTCGTGCGGTTCTTCGACGATCCGGCCACGTCGGATTGCCGCTGGTGTGCCGATCCGGGCGACTGCGGCACGCCGCCGATCGTGGACATCGGGGCCTATGAGTACCTCCCCGATCCCACGGCCGACCTGGACCACGACGGGGACGTGGATGCCGACGATTTCGATCTGTTCCTGGCCGCCCTGGGCCGTGCGGCCGGTCATCCGGCGTACAACCCCCAGGCCGACGCGGACGCCGACGCGGTGATCACGTTCGTGGACTACCAGTCGTGGCTGGCGGCCTACCGGGCGGCCGGCGCCCAGCCGCAGGCCCGGCCTCCGCTGGAGGTGCTGGGCGACTTTGCCCGCGACGGCCACGTGGACGCGGTCGACCTCGATCACCTGCTGGGCTGCTCGGCCGGCCCGGGCGTAGCTCCGGCCGCGGACTGTGCGACCGCCGACCTGGACCGCGACGGGGACGTCGACCAGGCCGACTTCGCGGTCCTGCAGCGCTGCCT
>CAZSYS010000482.1:0-2479 GCA_964611365.1 uncultured Planctomycetales bacterium | reverse complement strand
GCCCAGGAACTTGGACTGCGTGACCTGGCAACGCCGGCCACCGCCGACCAGCAGCAAGCGGCCGGCCACGGCGTCCGGGCGCTGGACCGCGTTGGCCATCGAGAGGGCGACGTCCTCCGGGTGGATCCACTCTAGGCGGTTGTCGCCGCGCACGGCGACGAGCTTGCGCAGCATCGACGGCTCGGCCGAAAGGGTGCGCGAATCCACGGCGACCGCGATGCGGAAGACGACCCACCGGATCGAGGACGCGGCGAGCAGCGCTTCGACCGCCAGCTTGTGCCGCGTGTACGCGTCCGTCGCCACCACCGGATCGGAGACCCGGCGCGGCGGCGGCCGGTTCTGCGTCGGGCCGAAGACCGTGAGCGAAGAAGGATACACCAAGAGGGGACGGAGCGGGGAGCGCGCCATCGCCTGCACTAGGTGCTTCGTCGCGGTGACGTTCACCGCCTCGGCCAGCTCGGGCCGAGCGTCGGTCGCGGGTGGCAGCAGCCCCGCCAGGTGGATCACGGCGTCGGCGTCCTCCGTCTGGCGCGCGAGCCAGTCCGCGTCGCGGACGTCGCCCCACGCGAGCTCCACACGGCCGTCGAACGAACGCGCCAACCGGCGGCTCGCGGCAACCGGCAGATCCGCGCAGCGGACCGCGATCCGTCGACGCAGGAGCTCGCGGACCACCATCGGGCCGAGATTTCCAAACGCACCGGTGACGAGCACCCGCATGCCGACTTCCGCCGCTCTCCCCTCGCCGTCGCCGCACCGGCCGGATACACCACCGGCAGCCTCCGGGGTACTCCCCGGCGTCGGCGCTGCCGGCATCCGCGGCGCATGGGACAGCGTGTCCGATCGCCCGTCGACCACGCTCACGTCCTCGCTTCCGCGTGGGCGCGGCGCGTCGTATGCTGGCCTCGGCACCACGCTGCCGAGCGGGTCATGCAGAACACGCGTCTCGCCTCGCTGGCCGTCGCCCTCGCGCTGCTCGCGGCTTCCGGTCCGGCGGCGGCCGCCGGCGCGCTCGACAGCTTCGACGTCGACTTCCGGGTCTACTGCAAGCCGCGCGCGGACGGCTGGCGCTGCGGCCTCGCGAAGGACGACGCGGCGCTCGCGAAGCTGCTCGAGAAGTGGTTGCTCGGCGTGAACCGGAAGTGGGAGCCGAACGGGGTCTCGTTTCGGCTCGGATCCGTGACGTTCACGGCGGAGATCATCTACTCCGCCCTGAACCTCCATCTGCCGGACGATCCGCAGGAGAGCAACTGGCACCTCTGGAACTTCCTCCGCTACCAGGATCTCGCCGCGATCGCGAACCTGCCCCAGAACCGCGCGCGCGTGACCGTCTTCGTCCTCGAGGGCCTCGGAAACGGCGGCTTCGCTCCGTTCCCCAACGGGCGGCGCTGCGCGGGAGGCGACGCGCAGTACCGCGCGTGCGGCACGAACGCCGACTGCCCGGGCTCGACCTGTGACGCGTGGCCGGTCTTCGACCGGGGCCTCTTCATCGGCCCCTACGACGAGCCGGACGTCCTCGCGCACGAGCTCGGCCACCACTTCTGCCTGCCGCACCCGCACTCCGACTGGGACCGGGAGGAGGGAACCAACGGCCAGTGCCAGGCACCGCCCAACTGGAACGGCGACGGCATCCTCGACACGCCGGACGATCCCGGCATCCCGGAAGCGGTCGTCTCCAATCCGGCGAGCGAGGCGTGCGAGGCGGCCGACCTCGGCGGTGCGAACGCCGGCAGGGACATGTGCGTCTCGAATCCGACGGGGACGCTGCCCCATCATCCGAACTACGCGACGGCGCTCTTCCAGCCCTGTCACGACTGGTGCGACTTCATTCGACTGCCGGGCCTCGTCGAGCCGGACAGCCCCACCCAGAATCTCTGCGTGCCGCAGTGTCAAGGCAGCGACGAAGACGGCGAGCGCTTCTTCCAGAACCAGATCCAGCCCGACACCGAGCTGGTGATGTCGTACTACGGCAAGGGCTGCTTCGGACCGTACGTCGTCAAGGGAACCCAGGGCAAGGTCGTTCCCGGCTTCTCGAAGGGGCAGCGCGATGCGGTCCACCAGTGCATCGCCGACGTGCCGGCGCGGCAGACATACGTCGACGTCTGCGCGGCGCGGGGCGGCGACTCCGATGCCGACGGCATCTGCGATCTGGACGATGCGTGCCCCAAGGTCGCCAACTTCGGGGCCGATTCCGATGGCGATGGCCTTCCCAACGCCTGCGACAAGTGCCCGAACCAGGCCGACCCGGCCAACCTCGACACCGACTTCGACGGCACGGGCGACGCGTGCGACTCGGACGACGACAACGACGGCTGCGACGACGGCGCGGATCAGCACCCGACCGCCGCGAAGGTGCCGGTGGGGCTGATCCAGCTCTTCGGCTGCCCGGAGGAGTTCGAGACGCTCTACGGCTTCGAGGGCGCCAACAGCGACGGCCAGCCCGACGGCCGCTATGGCGTCCTGGCCACCCTTGGCGAAGAGG
>CAZSYS010000481.1:0-2487 GCA_964611365.1 uncultured Planctomycetales bacterium | reverse complement strand
CGCTTCGCGTGACGCACGTGCGGCCGGTGATCATGCCGAAGGCCGGCAGGGAGGACGGGCGCTGCATGAGGCGTGATACCCACGAGGCGTGGCGTTGTCCGCCCTCGGGGCCGGAACGTTCCGGGATCCGCTGGCTGGAGCAGTCGTTTTTGTGACCCTGGTTCCGCACGCGGCCCGGGGCGGTTTGCCGCACCGTGAGCCGGCGGATAACATCCCCGGCACGACCGTGCGCCGGGCCCCGGCGGGCTCTGATCACCCGGGCGGCAGGCGGCCGGTCGAGGCCCGGCGCCTGGCCGTGGTCGCGCGATGCGTCGCGGCAGGCTCAAAGCGTGCGCCGGGCGGCGGATCGGGCCGGCAGGAGCGAGCGATTTGGCAGCGGAGAGCTGGGCGATCGGTGTGGATCTCGGCGGGCAGAGCGCCAAGCTGGCCCTGGTGGGCAACGACGGCGCGATTCTGCTGCGCGACCGGATGCCGGTAGACGCCGACTGGTCGAGCGGCCGCATGGTCCAGGCCCTGGGCGGTGCGGTCGACGGGCTGGTCCGGCAGGCGGCCGAGCGGTCGATCCGGCCGGTCGGGGTCGGCGTGGTCATGCCCGGCTACATGGATGTGGCGTGCAGCCGGCTGGTGTTCGCGGCCAACCTGCCCAGGCTCGGCGGAACGGACTTTCTGGGCGAACTGCAGGCGGCGATCGGGCTGCCGGTCCGCTATGACGCGGATTCCAACGCCGCGGCCTGGGGCGAGTATCGCTTCGGCGCCGGCCGGGGGTCGCGTCGGCTGATCGTGGCGGTCGTCGGCACGGGCGTGGGCGGCGGGGTGATCGTAGAAGGCCGGATTCTGCGCATCCGGGAGCACACCGCAGGGAGCCTGGGGCACGTGATCGTTGATCCGCGCGGGCCGCGTTGTGCGTGCGGCGCCCGGGGCTGTCTGGAGGTCTTCGCATCCGGGCGGGCGCTGGAGAATCTTGCGGCCGAGGCGGCGGCGGCCCGTCCCGACAGCCTGCTGGCCCGGCGGGCGGCGAACCCGGGGCGGCCGACGGGCCTGGAAGTGGGTCAGGCTCTGGCCGACGGGGATGAGGCGGCCGCGGGGGTGGTCGGCGTCTGCGGATGGTGGCTGGGGGTGGGAATCGCCTCCTGGTCGGTGATCTACCTGCCCGACCGGGTGGTGATCGGCGGCGGGATCGCGTCGCTGGGGCCGGCTTATGTCGAAGCGGTGCGGGCCGGCCTGGCGGAGGTAGGCCAACCCAAGGCCGTGGCGGGGATTGCGGTCGAGCCGGCGGCGCTGGGGCAGGACGCCGGAGTGATCGGCGCTGCGGCGATGATGTTGCCCCTGTAAGTGCTTATAATCGGCTGGATCCCGGCTCGGCCGGATGGGCGGGGTAGTCCGCGGGGCGAATCCGCCGTGGTCCAGGCGTGTCGCCCGCGGGGCGGTGGTTCGGCGCGGCTTCGGTCCGCCGGCGCAGCGATCGATGCGGCCCGGTCCGGGCGCCGGGCCGCCGGGGGATCTTCACGGAGCAGAGCATGCCGGCAAACCTGACATCCGAACAGTTGATCGCGTTGACCGCGGCCCCGGACGCCCACGGGCGGTTCGGGCCTTTCGGCGGGCAGTATGTCCCCGAAACGCTGATGGAGGCCGTGCACCAGCTCCAGCGCGAGTACGAGCGTGCCCGGTCGGACGCGGGCTTCTGGGAGGAGCTGGACGGGTACCTGAAGCACTACGTCGGCCGGCCCAGCCCGCTGTACTTCGCCCGCCGGCTGACCGAGCGTCTGGGCGGTGCGAAAATCTATTTCAAGCGCGAGGACCTCAACCACACCGGGGCGCACAAGATCAACAACACGCTGGGCCAGGCGCTGCTGGCGATGCGGATGGGCAAGAAGCGGGTGATCGCCGAAACGGGCGCTGGCCAGCACGGCGTGGCCACGGCGACCGCGGCGGCGGTGTTCGGCCTGGAGTGCACGGTGTACATGGGGGCCGAGGACGTGCGCCGCCAGCGGCTGAACGTGTTCCGGATGGAGCTGCTGGGCACGAAGGTGGTGGCGGTGGAGAGCGGCCAGAAGACGCTGAAGGACGCGATCAACGAGGCCATGCGCGACTGGATGAGCAGCGTGCGTTCGACGCACTACATCATCGGCAGCGTGATGGGACCGCACCCGTTCCCGATGATCGTGCGCGACCTGCAGTCCGTGGTCGGCCGGGAGGCCCGCGAACAGTTTCTCCAGCGCGAGGGGCGGCTGCCGGACATGGTGGTGGCCTGCGTGGGCGGGGGCAGCAACGCGGCGGGCATCTTCGCGCCGTTCGTGGCCGACGCGTCGGTGCGGCTGGTGGGCGTGGAGGCCGCCGGGGAGGGGCTGGACACCGGGCGTCACGCGGCCACGCTGGCCCGCGGGTCGGCCGGCGTGCTGCACGGCATGTACACGTACGTGCTGCAGGACGAGGACGGCCAGACGCTGCCGGTGCACTCGGTTTCCGCGGGGCTGGACTATCCGGGCG
>CAZSYS010000480.1:0-2487 GCA_964611365.1 uncultured Planctomycetales bacterium | reverse complement strand
GCGTGGAGGCCTCCACGCCAGGCGACGAGCCCGTCTGACGCCCGCCGGTCCGAAAAAGTCATGTCGCAGGCCACGGACTGCCGATGATTCAGGCGCCGTCAGCGGCGGAATGACGCGACCCTGGAGGACGGTCATGGTCTTGCTGGCCCTGTCGATGGTCTCGGCGGCGCTGATCGCGGCCATCCTGGCGGTGTGCTGCTCGGGCTGGTCCTATCCCAGTGAACTGGACCATTCCCCCCGACCGTTCGAGCACGACTGACCCGCGGCGCGCACGCCCGCCCCGCAGGCCGCATCCATCCCCCGGCGGTCCGCGCACCGGCCGCCTGAAGCCTCCGCCGTGCGCCTGCGGTTTCCGCGTTCCGCCCGGCCCGGGCCCCGCGGAAGCCGGGCTTGAAAAGCGTCGGGGCGCTGCGCGATACTACCCCGGACACCCTGCATCGGAAGACGGCTTGCGGCCACGGCCGCGGACCTGCGACTCAAGGATGGGATCATGAACGAACAACCCGTGGCGGTCTTTGATTCGGGACTCGGCGGCCTGACCGTGGTCCGCGCCCTTCAGCGGCAGCTGCCCGGTGAATCGATCGTCTACTTCGGCGACACCGCCCGGGTGCCCTACGGCACCAAGAGCTGCCGCACCGTGCTGCAGTTCGCCGAGCAGGACTGCAACTTCCTCCTGCGGTTCGACCCCAAGCTGATCATCGCCGCCTGCAACACCGCCAGCGCCCTGGCCATCGACGAACTCGCCCCGCAACTGCCGGTGCCGGTGCTTGGCGTGGTCCGGCCGGGGGCCGCCGAGGCCGTGCGCCAGGCCGGCGGACGCCCCATCGCCGTGCTGGCCACTCCGGCCACGGTCGCTTCCGAGGCCTACCCCAGGGAGATTCAGGCGATCGCGCCGGACATCGCCGTGACCCAGCAGCAGTGCCCCAGCCTCGTCGCGATGATCGAGGAAGGCCGCGGCTCGGACGATCCCATCCTCCGCATGCTCCTGGCCGAGTATCTCGAGAGCGTCCGCGGGCTCTCGCCCGGCGTCATTCTGCTGGGCTGCACCCATTACCCGCTGGTCGCCGACGCCATCGCGGACCTCGTGCCCCCGGCCAGGGTGGTCGATTCCGCCCAGGCCACCGCGATCGCCGCTCAGCGGCTGCTGGCCGAACGGGATGCCTTGTCCGGAATCGCCGGCCGCGGTACACTTCGCTGCTACGTCAGCGACAACCCCCAGCGTTTCCGCGAAATCGGGGGGCGCTTCCTGGGCCGGCCCATACGCGACGTGACCTGGGTCACCCCGGAGCAGTTCTTCCAGGAAAGCCTGCTGGGAACGCCGCTGGGATCCGACCGCTGCGCCTGAAACGACAGCCCTGCCATGCGTAATCCGCCAACCTTCGGTCCCGGGCTCCTGCTGGGACTGGCCGCGGCCGCCGGGTGCGCCGGCGGCTGCTCCGACGCCCAGAAGCGGATGTGGAAGCCGCGCTCCGCCCAGGAGAACTACGCCGCAGCCCTGGAGGCCGAAAACGCCGACCAGCGGCGCGAAGCCGTCGCCCGCATTGCCGAGAGCCGCTACGTCGAGTCCCAGGATGCCTTCGACGTCCTGGACGCCGTCGCCCGCACCGACCCGGTTTCGCAGATCCGGTGCATCGCCGTCCGGGCCCTGGCCACCTACCGCGACAGCCGCCCGGTCCCGACGCTGCTGGCCGTGCTCCAGGCCCGGCCCGGATCCGACGAAGCCCTGCCGGCCGACGAACATGTCCGCTGGGAGGCGGTCCGCGCCCTGAACACTCTGACGCGCAAGGGACTGCTCAGCGACGCCCAGCGGCAGGCGGTGCCGGCCCTGCTGATCGCCATGCTGGAGACGGAGAACGACCGCCAGATCCGCGTCGCGGCCATCGAGGGGCTGGGGCTGCACCTGGACCGCCGGGTGCTGACGCCGCTGATCGGCTCGCTGCGCAACGAGGACTTCGCCATCGCCGACGCGGCCGAGCGCTCCCTGATCGCCCTCACCGGCGTCACCCACGATTACGACGCCGACGCCTGGGCCAGGTGGGTGGCCGAGGCGGCCGACCCCTTCGAGAAGGCCGGGCAGGTGCCGGTCACCACCCGCCCGGCGGGCCCGACCTGGTGGGACAAGCAGACCCGGGCCTGGAAGCGGGCCCTCAAGCTGGGCGGCCGGGACTGAGCCCCGCACCCCTCTGAATCCACATGATCGCTCGGCCCCGCTACCGATGAATCCGCACAATCGCTCGGCCCCGGTGCCAATAAATTCGCACGATCGCTCGACCCGGGCCTGCCTGTCGGCGCCGCGAAGCGCGGTAGCGGCCGGCGCCCCCGCCGGCCGGGGCGGGGAAAAGAGAACGTTCTGGATTTCCGCAGAAAAAGAGGGGGGCACATCGGAAGTCCTGCAAAGACGGCCGAGCGTTTCGATTCGCCTGGGTAGCCCAAAAAAGTAGAATGTCCGGGTGGCCCAGGGCGGTTGCCCGCCCCGGGCTCCCACAG
>CAZSYS010000479.1:0-2491 GCA_964611365.1 uncultured Planctomycetales bacterium | reverse complement strand
GGGCCACCGCGTCGGCGGGGTTGACGATCAGCTTCAGGTAGGCCCGCACGTCCTTGATCTCGCGGCGCTGGAAGAACGCCACGCCGCGGGCCACCTGGTGGGGAATGCCGGCCTGCTGGAACGCGGCCTCGATCTGACGGGAGAGGAAGTTGGTGCGGTAGAACACCGCGACCTGCCCGAAAGCCCCCCCGGCCTCAACGTGGGCCCGGATCTCAGAGGCCACGAACGCGGCCTCCTGCTCCCCCGACTCGCACTGCACCACGCGGACCGGCGGGCCGTCGGTGTTGGAGGTCCACAGCTCCAGCGGCTTGCGGCCGCGGTTGCGGCGGATCAGGACGCCGGCGGCCTTGAGGATCTGCGGCGTCGAGCGGTAGTTCTGCTCCAGCCGGATCACGCGGGCGTCCGGGAAGTCCTCCTCGAAACGCAGGATGTTGCCGATGTTCGCCCCCCGCCAGGCGTAGATCGACTGGTCCGGGTCGCCGGTCACGCACAGATTGCGGTGATCCAGAGACAGGCCGCGGGCGATCAGGTACTGGGCGTGGTTGGTGTCCTGGTATTCGTCCACCAGCACGTAGCGGAAGCGGTCCTGCAGCGCGTCGCGCAGCTGCGGGTCCTCCCCCAGCAGCAGCGCCGCGCGGACCAGCAGATCGTCGAAATCCAGGGCGTTCTGGGCGCCCAGCACCGCCTGGTAGTGCCCGTAGACCGCCGCCGTCGCCCGCCCGGCGAAGTCGGTGGCGCTGCGGGCGTACTCCTCCGGCAGAATCATGTCGTTCTTGCAGCGCCCGACGGCCTCCAGCATCCGCGCCGGGCTGAAATGCTCGGGCGACAGGCCCGCCCGCTCGATGGCCGAACGCATGGCTGCCAGCTGGTCGGATTCGTCGAAGATCGAGAAGTTCGGATGCAGCCCGGCGCGGTCCGCGTACGTCCGCAGGAGGCGGGCACAGAAGGAGTGAAACGTCGAACAGGTCAGCCCGCGGTCGATGCCCAGCGCCGCCATGCGCTCGGCCATCTCCGAGGCGGCCTTGTTGGTGAAGGTGATGGCCAGGATCTGCTGCGGCCGGGCGACCGTCCGGGCCAGAAAGGCGGCCCGACGGGTGATCACCCGTGTCTTGCCGCTGCCCGGACCGGCCAGCACCAGCAGCGGGCCGTCCGTGTGCCGCACCGCGGCCTGCTGGGGCTCCGTCAGCCCCTCCAGAAGGGATTCGACCTCCATGATCGGCTCCCGCCGGGTGGGGAAGCCCGCGCCGGCGTCAGGACACGCTTCCGTCCGGCGCAATCCCGCCGACGGCCTCGCGGTCATCGAAGACCACCGCGGTGATCGCGGTCTCGAGCACCTCGCCGGGCTGCATGCGGGAGCATGTCCCGGCCCCGGACGCCTCCGCCAGATCGACAGGATACCCGGTGGCCGGCTCGACGATCGCCAGGTGCAGGCCCCGCCATCCCCCCAGGCTCACAAACAGCCACAGGCAGCGGAACACCCCCCGGTCAAAGGCCAGGCCCAGGCCGCAGCGATCCGCCGGGCGCAGCAGCGCGTACCAGCCGGCATGCAGCTCCGTCAGGTAGACCAGCTCATAGCCCGGGCCCCCGCCGGCCTGGGGGATCCGGGAAAGATCCACCGGCCTGCCGTCGTCGCCGGTTACCGTCGGCCAGATGAAATCGGCCGCTCCGGCAGGCATCCGTCCCATCCCC
This sequence comes from uncultured Planctomycetales bacterium, assembly GCA_964611365.1. Classification (GTDB taxonomy): domain Bacteria; phylum Planctomycetota; class Phycisphaerae; order UBA1845; family PWPN01; genus CALLOB01. The sequence goes on along the minus strand of CAZSYS010000479.1, from coordinate 802 downwards.
GCCGACGCCACCCGCCCCGCCCCGGCCGGCAGGATCAGCCGGTCCCCCGGCCGGACGGCCAGTGCCGGATGCGTGGCCCAGAGGTAGTCGAAGGGATGGCGGCCCAGATGCTCGATCCGGTACCGGATGCGGACCGCCGGGCTGCCGGTAGTCAGCGTGATCCGGCGCTCCATGCGCGTCGGGGTCACGGTGCCCTCGGCCCGCAGCCGAAGGGTCAGCTCCCGGTCGCCCTCCAGCACCTCCCAGGCGCACGGCCGGGTCCAGTACTCGCCGTGGTCGGGATAGACCTCCCCGGCGTGTGCGCAGGCCGTGCAGCAGGGAAACAGCTCGTCCCAGCCGCCGCTGAAGTTCGCGTCGTAGTCGCTGCCGGCCGGCAATACCGCCGGTGCGATCCGCGGATGCCGCCACAGCCAGTCGCAGTCCCGACGCTTGTCGATCCAGCGAAGGATCCGGCCGCCCAGGTCGGGCATGACGTCGATCAGCAGCCGGGCGTTCTCCAGCCTCACGACCCGCACCCCGTGGTACTGCCAGCCGGCGTCGTATCGAAGGTCGCTCACTCCGGTCACTCCTGCCGGCCCCGCCCGCGGGCATCCAGGCCTGGCCCGGCGGCCGGGCTTCGGCCGGCGGGTCTGAGGGTGATGATAACCCCGCCGGACAACCTCGGCGAATCGCAAACGCTCTTGCCCGCGCGCCACGGGCCGCCGTCTCCCCACCGACACCGGTCTCGCGGGCCCAATGGGAATCGCCTCCGCCCGCCGCGGATGAGCCACGCGCAGCGCCGTAGCGGGCGGGCGCCCGGCCG
>CAZSYS010000478.1:0-2494 GCA_964611365.1 uncultured Planctomycetales bacterium | reverse complement strand
GCGTTGGTGCCGACGGGCGACTGCCCCTCGGCGAACGCGTGGCCGTACCAGAAGATGTCGCCCACGCCCGCCGGCTGGCCGCCCTGCTGCTCCAGCCCGAAGCCCAGGCCGGAAACGCACTCCAGCCAGACGGCCTTCTTGTTGGTCGGCCAGCTGAAGGTGAACACGCAGCGGTAGTCGTCCGGCTCGCCGCCGGGCAACGGCCTGGCCAGGAAACCGGTGGGCAGAACCGCCACCGGCGGAGCCGCGCCGTCACGACCGATGTCGAAGAACGTGAAGTCGCCCGGGGCCGGGGGAACGGTGGCGTCCTGCACGTCGATCATCAGGCCGTTGACGCCCCTGATGTACCCGACGTAGTTGGCCGTGGTGGCCGTACCGGCGCCAGGCAGCAAGGGGAACTTGCTGGTGTCGATCGCGTCGTCGTCGTCGTTGTTAGGGCCGGGGACCGGGGCGGGATTGATGGTGGCATTGTCCCCGTCGTAGTACGACCGGTTGTAGAAGATGTGCCGGCCGATGATTCGCGAACGCCGGATGCGGACCGGATAATCCTCCACCTCGCCGTCGGCAGCCGGACCTCCCGGCGCCAGTCCGCCGGTGCTGCTGAAGCGGAAGCGGGCATACGTCGGACCGGCCACCGTGCCGGCGAACGGCAGCGGGAAGGTCAGCAGGTTCACCCCCGCCGCCACCGGCGTGCTGGCGAAGATCTGCTCGCCGGGGTCGGTCCAGTCGCCGTCGGCATTGCGGTCGATCCAGGCATCGATGAAGCCCGCGGCGCTGGCGGTCACAGTCACCTTGTTCGCCGGCTTGCCCTTGATGACCGCGCCGAACACCACGCCGTCCTCATCGTCGAGACCGGCCGTGTCGTCGCCGTCGGCGCCCGCGGCAGGCTGGCCGTCGCCCTCAGCGTCGATCGCCGAGCCAAGGAAGAACCCCGGCACGATCACGTGGCTGGCACCGCCGTTGCCGGACAGCGTCGGATACCCGGGTGCCGCGGGCGAATCAGGCGCGTCGCCCCAGTCCAGCTCGTCGGGACAGGGCTCGTCCGCGCCGTAGATGGCGAACGCCAGGTCCAGCGATTCCGGGTGCATCGGGTGTCCGGGCGGGTAACGAAGTTCGTTCCACGGGCCCGGATAGGGCTCGACCCCCTCGCCCCAGACCGCGTCGTCGTTCCAGTGCTGCAGAGACGTCTTCCAGCCGAAGCGGACCTGGCCGGAAGTGTCGATCGGCCGGGCCTGCACGTCCAGCCAGTAGACCACCGGCTTATTCGGGCTGCCCTTCTGGCAGAAGGCCTCCTCGACAGGTACGGAAAAATCATACCGCCAGCAGACGCTGTCGGCCGGCCAGAACCAGCCGAGAGGATTCCGCGGATCCCACCAGCCCTCCTCAAGGCCCATCGCTTCGGGCCGAACCCCGAAGCTGCCCGGCGGGAAGGTCTTCAGCCAGAGCAGGTCGCCCGGCCGGCTGTATTGGGCGATGCTGCCGTCGGGAAGCTGCGCGCCGGCCGGGATGTCCGAGTGGAGGCTCAGGGTGAAGCCCACTCGCGAGGGGTCGCCCTGGGGGAGATTGTCGTAAATCCACGAACCCCACACGGTGATGAGAACAATGCGACCCTCGCGGTTGCACAGGAAGTCGTCGGCCAGGACCAGCGGCACGGTATCCTCCACGTCGATGCCGGTGCGGTTGAGATCCGGCGGCTGCATCCACTTGTAGGGCTGGATGCCGCCTTCACAGATGTCGGCCTTGCCGTTGCCGTTGAGGTCGTCACAGTTGGCATTCGGATGGAAGACTCCGGAGAATTCAACGTCGCAGGAGAACCGATCGATCGGGCTGATGCAGTTTTCCATAGAGGGGCCGAAGCAGCAGGCGCCCAGATCGGACGGCTCCTCGCAGGCATCGGCGATGCCGTTGCCGTTGAGGTCGTCGCAGGTCGTGCCCGGCCCGTGCCAGGTGCTGTTGGGGTACTGGTCGCACAGCGACTGGGTCGGCGTCACCGTACAGTGAAACGGTGCCCCGGGGGCATCCTGCCAGCAGCAGGCGCCACCCTGCTGAGCCTGGGCCGCGGCGGCGGCGATCAGCGTCGCCCCCAGCGCGGTCAGCGAGATCATACGCAAACGTCCGGATCTCATGGTCTTCGCCTCCTTGATTGAATCAGCCTGATCCGGTCGGCGGAGCACGTGCCCTGCCGACCCTCGTGAATCACCCGTTGGAGATGCTCAGCCTCTTCCCGGCCGCCCCGAAGGCCGGCACCGATGCACGATTCGCCTGTTTGCTTTGCGCAGGACGGATTGCGAATCGCAGGCGGCGGATCGCTCATTGCAGTCCACATGGTAGCGTTTACGCCCCCTGCGAGCCGGCGACCAGAAAAAACAGTCCCAATCCGAAGATTTAACAGACAGTGCAGCAAAGAGGATGGTTGACCGGTTCCGGGGCGCGCCCCGGACAGTATCGATGTCGCGATGTTAGGACGGAAAAAAACGTCCCCCGGGGGGGGGGG
>CAZSYS010000477.1:0-2510 GCA_964611365.1 uncultured Planctomycetales bacterium | reverse complement strand
CGCGCCCGGCGGCATGGGCTCGCCGGCGGGCAGGGGGGCGCCGGGAGGCATGGGGCCGGGCGGCGGGGGGGGACGTCTGGCCCCGGCGCCGCCGAGGACTCCGCGCGGCGTCCGCCCGGAGCGGGGCGACGATTCCTGATCGGACCGGGCCCGCGTCCGGAGGGCGACCTTCACCGCCGCAAAGGCCCGCCGCCCCGGGGCGGGGGCCGGGAGAAGTCAGGCATGGCCAAGCAGAACGTCAGCATGATCGAGCGCCACATCGAAAAGCCCGTGTTGGGCGTGGCCGCCCTGGTCCTGCTCGCGATGGCCTACCTTTACGGGCTGCGCACCCCCTACACCGTGGATCTGGACGGCGAAGCCGTCGGCGCCGCGGAGTTCTACCGCCGCGTCGCCCAGGCCGCTGACAACGTCGTCCAGCGCATGAAGCAGGCCTCGGCCGAAAACCTCGAGCCTCCCAGACTGCCGATCACCGCCCGCGCCGCCAAGGTGCCCACCGACATGCCCGTGACCTTTGCCGCCCTGCAGCCCGGCGTCCCGGAGATCGAACGCGTGCGACTGGCCGGCAAGCTTCGCCTGGTCCCGCCCCCGGCCCCCACGCCCCCGCTGGTCACCACCGGCCGGGCCTACACGCGGCTTCCGCCCGAGCCGGATACCGGGGCTTCCCTGGAGAACGCCGGAAGCGGCGCCACCGTTCCCGACACCGTCCTGAACCGCGATCACAGCTGGGTCACGGTCTTCAGCTCCTTCGACCGGGCCAAGGTCCGCGACGAGTATGTCCAGGCGGCCTACGGCCCGGAAGCCCAGGCCGTGCTCGTGGCCGAAGTCCAGCTCCAGCGGCAGCGGCTCCTGCCCTCCGGCGCTTGGCAGGAGGAGCCCGAGCCGGTCCGCACCTTCGCCAAGCAGATGGTCGATCCCCGCAGCCGTACCGTGCCGGTGACGCCGGACCCGGAAGATCCCACCCAGTTCCTGGTGAGCGAGGAGTACCAGAAGGTCATCGACGAGATCCGCCAGGCGCTGAATTCCTCCACCAGCCAGAGCCTCGTCGTGCGCCCGGCCATCCAGAAGTATCTCACCCAGCCCCTGGACTGGACCGCTCCGGAGTCGCTGCCGCCCTTCGGCCTGGACCCGATGGACTTCGGCGCCATCATGCCCGACCTCCAGGCCGAGCCCGCCGGCCGCACCCGCAAGCCGGCCGAGCCCGGAGCCCGACCGGCCCGCGCCGGACGTCAGCAGGCCGCCGACGATCTGCGGGCCGCCGACGAGGCCTTCCGCCGCCAGGACTACCTGGAGGTCAATCGCCTGCTGGAGGCCGTGCTGGCCAACCCTGACGCGGTCGCGACCGATCGGGACCGGGCCGAGAAGATGCTCGAGGAACTCCGCGGACGCATCGATCAGGCCCAGCGGCTGGCCGCCGAACAGCGCACCGCCACCCTCCAGGAACTCCTCGGGCCCGAAAAGGACATGATCTGGGCGATCGATCTGACCGTCGCGCCGGGTCAGACCTACCGCTACCGCATGCGCCTCATGATGTTCAACAACCATGCCGGCAAGGTCGCCCGGCTCGAGACGCCCCAGGACGCCGGCCAGGTGCTGCTGGCCGGCGAGTGGTCCGCCTGGTCCGATCCGATCACCGTGCGCCCCACGCAATACCTGTGGTTCACCGGCGTCGGGGCCTCTCCCGACATCGCCAAGGTCGAGCTCCGCCAGTGGTCCCAGGGAACCTGGCGGCAGGGCGCCGGCGACGTTCAGGTCGGCCGCCCGGTGACGGTCAAGCCCCGCTCGGGCGCGGACCTGACCTACGACGGCGTCGTGCTGGCCATCGAGCCGGCCCGCCCGTACCGCGAACGCACCGAGGCCGCGGCCGGGGCCAACGTGAAGTACGCCGACCCCAAGATGTCCCCGGCGCTGATTCTCATGAAGTCCGACGGCCAGACCGAGGAACGCCTGGCCCTGGCCGACGCCGCCGAACGCCGCGCGGTCATCGCCGCCATTCGCGACGAGGAGAAGCGGCGCGAAACCCTCCAGCCCCGCCAGCCCAGGGGCAGCCTCGGCGGCTCAGGAGGGCTCGTACGCCCGATGGGTCCCCGGCCGGCCCGGCTGGAATGATCCCGGTCCGGGCGAAGCCGGATCGGAGGCCGCGCAAGTGCCGGGCGGACCGGGGGTTGAGTCCGGTCGCGGGCGGGGGCGGTCGCGCCGCGTGGATCCTCCCGCCGGTCGGCTCGACGGCCAGGCCCGGCGGGCGAAGCCGGCGTCGTCTTCGCCGATGGCTTCCGGGCCTGCCGGTCCGGCGGTTGGATGCGGCTTGCCGGACCGGACGCAGCAGATCCGGCCGCGCCGACGCTGGCATGATTGGACGCCCTGCGGTAAGCTGCTGGCCGCCCGGAGACGGCTGGCCGGTGGGGGGAAAACGGGGAGTTGCGAATACGCCGTCCGCGGGGCGGACGGCCGGCGGTTCGAGGCCGGCGCGCCGGGTGCGCGGGCGCGCCGGGCACCGCCCGCCATGGCGACGG
>CAZSYS010000476.1:0-2518 GCA_964611365.1 uncultured Planctomycetales bacterium | reverse complement strand
GTTCCAGGTCGCACCCGCGGCCGGCCGGAAGCGGTCCGGCGCCGCGACGTCCTGTGGACCGGCGCGGCGGCGACGGCCGCGGCGATGGCCGGTCTTTCGCCTGCCGCGGGGGTGCGGGCCGGGCCGCAGGCTCCGGCGGAGCAGAAGGGGGAGAAGGGCGACCAGCGTCTGAGCATCGAGCAGCTTCGCGCCTGGGAGGCGCTGGGCTACGGCATGTTCATCCACTTCGGGATGAGCACCTTCGTCGCCAACGAGCTGCCCGACGGCAAGGCTCCGGCCGCCACCTACGCCCCGGACCGGCTGGACGTGGACCAGTGGATCTCGGTGGCCCGCGACGCGGGCATGAAGTACGCGGTGCTGACCGCCAAGCACGTGGCCGGCCACTGCCTGTGGCCCAGCGATCACACGACGTATACCGTGGCTCACAGCGGCGACCGGACCGACGTGGTGGCCGGGTTCGTCGAGGCCTGCCGGAAGCGCGGCCTGATGCCCGGGCTGTATTATTGTTCCTGGGACAATCACAACCGTTTCGGCAGCCGCACGCTCTCGGACGACGCCAGGGGCTGGTCGGGCATGTCGGGCGTGCCGAAGGAGGGCGAGGTTCTGCCCCCGTTCACCACCAGCCTCTACCACAATTTCCAGACCGCCCAGATCACCGAGCTGCTGACCCGCTACGGCCCGATCGGGGAGACCTGGATCGACATCCCCGGCGTTCTGGGGCGGGGCTATCGCGAGTATCTCTACCACACCATCGCCCGGCTCCAGCCGGCGACGGTGATCATGATGAACAACGGCATCGGCGACGGCTCGAACTATCCGGTGGATTACGCCTGGCCGGCGGACATCATCGCCATCGAGCGAGCCATGCCCCCGGAGACCGGGCACCAGAAGTGGCGCACGATCGAGGGGCGGCGCTGCTACATGCCCGGCGAGGTCTGCGACCCGATCGGCAAGGAGTGGTTCTGGACCCCCGAAGACCGGCCCCGCCCGGACGACCAGCTGGCCGGGCAGCTCACGGCCGCACGGCAGCGCGGGGTCAACATGCTGCTGGACGTCGGGCCGGACCGGCACGGCCTGATTCCCGAGGCGTCCGTCCAGGCCCTGATGCGCCTGCGCAAAAACGCCGGCCTGTAGGCCCGGCCGGCATCGGCGCCGGCGGCTCGGCCGCCCCGCGGATCGACCATGGGCGTGCGGCGACAGGGGAGCCGGAGATGGCCGTGGCCGCCGGGAACGGGCCGCCGGGGGATTCCCCCCAACGGCCGGCGTACCACCGGCCGGCGTCCCGATGGCCGGTGTGCTGAAGGAGGGCTGACCACGTGGATAAGCTCAGACTCATGACTCCCGGACCGACGATGGTTCCGCCGCAGGTGCTGGCGGCCATGGCCGGTCCGATGCATCACCATCGCACCGCCGAGCATCGCCGGATCTTCCGGGAGGTGACCGACCATCTGGGCTGCGTCTTCGGCACCTCCGGCGACTGCCTGGTGATCACCGGCAGCGGCACGGCCGCGATGGAGGCGGCCATCGTCGGCGTCGGCGGACCGGACAACAAGGCCCTGGTCTTCGACGGCGGCAAGTTCGGCCAGCGGTGGGCCAGGACCTGTGCCGCCTACGGGATCGCCCACGTGGTTCACCGGCTGGAATGGGGCACCGGCGCCCGGGCGGCCATGGTGGAGGAGCACCTGCGCGCCGATCCGGCAATCGACACCGTGATCCTGACGCACAGCGAGACCAGCACCGCGGCGGTGGCCGACCTGGAGGGCATCGCCGCGGTCACGCGGGCCCGCGGCTGCCTGCTGGTCGTCGACGGCATCACCAGCGTCGGGGCCCTGCCGCTGCCGATGGACCGCTGGGGCGTGGACATCGTGGTGACCGGCTCGCAGAAGGCCCTGATGACGCCGCCGGGGCTGGGGATCGCGGCGGTGAGTCCGCGGGCCTGGGAGCGGATCGACTCGTTCAGCTCCAGGTCGATGTATCTGTGCCTCAAGGCCTACCGGCGGGGGCTGGCAACCGATGATTCGCCCTACACGCCGGCGATCACGCTGATGATGGGCCTGCGCGCCGCCCTCGAGATGATCCGCGCCGAGGGCATCGAGCGGATCTGGGCCCGGACGGCGCGGCTGGCCCGGGCGACGCGGGCCGCGGTGCAGGCCCTGAATCTGGCGGTCTTCGCCCGTGATCCGGCGGATTCGCTGACTGCGGTGGTCGTACCCGAGGGGCTGGACGAGCCCGCCCTGCGCCGCAGGCTGCGGGAGCGTTTCGGCCTGGTGGTGGCCGGCGGGCAGGATCAGCTCAAGGGGCGGGTGTTCCGGGTCAATCACATGGGCTACGTGGACGAAGTGGACGCGCTGGGCCTGATCGGAGCCCTGGAGCTGGTGCTGGCGGAGATGGGCCACGCGTTCAGGCGCGGGGCCGGTCTGGCCGCGGCCGCGGAGGTCCTGGCCGCAAGCGGGTCGTGAGCCGACGGCAGGCCGGTCGCCCAGCATCAGTTCCATTCGCACCCGTGCCTGATGCGCCG
>CAZSYS010000475.1:0-2519 GCA_964611365.1 uncultured Planctomycetales bacterium | reverse complement strand
CCCGCACGCCGGGCAGCTCGGCCAGCGCCCGCACCGCCGCGGTCGGATTCGACCCGGCAATCACCAGTTCCAGCGATCGGGCCCTGCCGCCGTCGCGCTCCGCGGCCGCCCGGCGGATCCCCGGCCACAGCTCCCTCGCCAGCCGGCAGGCGGCCCGCTCGTTGGGCCCGAAATCCATCGCCCCGGTGAAAATCACCATCGGCTCGCGGGGCTGCGTCAGACAGTCCGGCGGCTGCAGCACCACGCCGTTGGGCACGACCCGCACCCGCTTTCCGCAGGCCCGACTCAGGCTCGCGGCGTCACGCGGCGATACCGCCACCAGCGCGTCACACCGCGGCAGCAGAAACCGCCGGGCCAGCCGCACGCACAACGCGGTCTTCAGACCCGACAGCCCCAGCCGCTCCGCCCGACGCCCGCTCCGCCAGGTCAGCCAAGGGTCGTCGATCACGTCCAGGATCAGCCGCGGGCGGATCGCAGCCGATCCCGCCGCCAGCACCGCGTTGATCGAGGGCAGATCGAAACCCAGCACCGCGTCGGCCCGACCGGAACAGGCCGCCGTCGCCGCCGCCAGCCCGGGCGAACTCCCGAAGTAGGCCCCGACACGCGAAACCCGCGGCACGCGATGATCGCACGACGAAAGCACCGCCTCGGCCGCCTCCACGCGCGCCCCCGCAAGCATCCGCCCCAGTCGCCCGGCCACCTCCCCGCTTTCGACCAGACAGCGGATCTCGGCCCGCGGACTCATGTGCGTAAGCAGGTTCACGACCCGCAGGTTGCGCCCGTGGGCGGTGTCCGAAGGATCAAACGGCAGCGGCACGAGAATCCTCATGCGTGCTCCTCCCCGACCCCGACCGCCGGCAGCGGATCGACCGCACATGGGCGCGGCCGGCCCGGGCTGCGCAACGCCCGCAGCGTCCGCTCCAGCGTCCGCTCGATGCTGTAACGCCGCAGCACACTTTGTCGCCCCGCCTGGCCCAGGCTCGCAGCCCTCCCCGGATCGCCCGCCAGCCCGGCCATCGCCCCGGCCAGCGCCCCGGCTTCGAACGCCGGCAGGAGCAGGCCGTTGACGCCGTGCTCGATCTGCCGGGAAGCCCCGCACGTGGGCGTCGCAATCACCGGCCGGCAGCAGGCCATGGCTTCGGCGATCGCCAGTCCGAACGACTCCGTCAGACTGCACAGAACAAAGGCGTCCAGGGCGCTGTAGAAGGCCGGCATGTCCTGCATGAAACCCGCGAAATGCACCCGACCGGCCAGCCCCAGCCGCCCGGCCAGCTCCGCCAGTTCGGCCTCGGCTTCACCTTGCCCGGCTACCAGCACGTCCACGTCCAGCCCGCGGTCCCTCAGCAGCGCCGCAGCGCGGATCAGCAGGTCCACGCCCTTGCCCCGAACCAGCCGCCCGGCCGTACCGATGACCAGACGCCCGGATCCCGCCGGCGGTATCCCCAGCGAGGCACGCACACGCTGGCCGCCGGCGGCGTCGAAACGGTACTCCGCACAGTCCACGCCGTGCGGGATGACGTGCAGACGGTCGCGCGGGGCCCGCATCCAGCGGACGATGCGCTCGGCGTCGGCCTCGTTCAGCGTCACCACCGCCCGGCAGGCGGCCATCGCCAGCGCGTGACGCAAGGTCTGAGGCACGCGCCAGGCCGCAAGGCCCTCCAGCCGGCCGTTCCACCACCGCGCCGGCAGACGCCGGTGGTCGCGGGCATCGACCATCTGATGCACCCACGCGCAGGGCAGCCCCCGCCGTCGCGCCGCCCACGGCAGCAGCCAGAATCCCGGCCGTCCGCACGCGTTGAAGACCAGAGCATCCGCCGCCAGCTCGTCCAGAGCCCCAAGAAAGCCGCACACCAGCCCCGCACCCCGGCCGGGCCGCCCGTCCAGCACCTTCACCGGCCCGCCGGCCTGCCGCAGCCGCTCCAGGACCGGCCCGCCGTCGCCGCCGCGATCCACCCACAACACGCCGGGCTGCAGGCCCCGCCGGCTGGCGGCCCGACACATCGCCACGATGTAACGCTCGGCCCCGCCGAAGTGCGGAGCGTCGCTGACGAAAAACGGTCTGGCGATGGCACGGCTCATCGCGGGCTTCCAGCACAATCCCCGGGGATGGCCCGGGCTGCATGTCGCCCGGGTGGCGAGAAGCAGGTCGCCGCCGCTCGATCGGCCCAAGGGCAGGACGCCATCCCTGGCGGACGTTCGTTCGGATCCTTCCGGCCGGGGCGCCGCGGGCGCTAAACCATTGCCCGACAAGCACTCCCGATAACGGTCGCTATGGTGGATATCGGCCCGTGAGCAGGGAAGTTGAGGTCCCCCCGGCCATTCCCCGCCGGTATCGGCAACTTCAGGCCGCCGGCGGAATCCGGGCCGTTGGGCAAGCTGGAAACCGGTTGATTATCGGACGCTGCAGAGCCCCGCCGACGACTGACCGCCTCACCGGCTCATGCCCGACCGCTTCAGTCCGCGCGCTTGCAGCTCAGGTCGACCGCCGCGTCCGGGCCGCTGAGGCAGCGCTGCAGGAC
>CAZSYS010000474.1:0-2541 GCA_964611365.1 uncultured Planctomycetales bacterium | reverse complement strand
GGCGCGCCGCCGGGGCTGGCCGAGGCGCTGGAGCTTGCCCGGGTTCGTGGCGTCGCCCGGGCCGCCGGGATTGCACGGGAGCAGGGCCCGGCGCGGGGCTGGCCGGCGGGGCTGGCCGAGGAGTACCTGGTCCGGCGGCTGATTTACCGGCTGACGCCCGCGGCGCTGGCCGGCCTGGACCGCTACCTCGCCCTGGCCGCGGAGGCCGGCTGGATCGGAACCGCCTCGAGCACGGTGCCATGACGACGTCCGCCCAGCCCGCATCCGCCGTTTCCCGGCGTCCGGCGCGGATCACGCCGGAGCAGGCGCTGGAAGCTTTTCACGAGCCGGATTTTCCGGCCCTGGGACGCCGGGCCCACGAGGTTGCCTGCCGCATGCACCCGGAGCCCTGGCGCACCTACGTGGTGGACCGCAACATCAACTACGCCAACTGGTGCACTGCCGGGTGCCTATTCTGCAACTTCCGGGCCGACGCTCCCGGGAGGCCCGGCGCCCGGAGCGGCCGCGCCGGCTATGTGCTGGACTTCGACACCATCGGGCGCAAGATTCAGGAGCTGGTGGACATCGGCGGCACGCAGGTGCTGATGCAGGGGGGGCTGGTGCCGCCGGAGATCCTGGGCTTCGACTGGTACCTGGAGCTGTTGCGCTTCATCCGCCGGCGGTTTCCGGGCATCCACATTCACGCGTTCAGCCCGCCGGAGATCTTCGCCTTTCACCGGGCTTTCGGCCTGCCGCTGCGGGAGGTGCTGCTGCGGCTGCGCGACGCGGGCCTGGACACGATTCCCGGCGGGGGGGCTGAGATCCTGGTGGACCGGGTGCGCGATCGCATCAGTCCGGGCAAGACGCGCAGCGACGAATACCTCGAGGTGATGCGCACGGCCCACGGCATCGGGATGCGGACCAGCATCACGATGATGTTCGGGCATATCGAGACGCTGCCGGAGCGGGTCGAGCACCTGCGGCGCATCCGCGAGCTGCAGGATGAGACGGGGGGGTTCACCGCTTTCATCTGCTGGACGTTCCAGCCGGAGAATACGCCGCTGGGTCGCTTTCCCACACGGGATCCCGACGACCCCGGCGAGCCGGACGGCGTGCATCTGGCCTTGTCCAGCGCGTGCGACTATCTGCGAACGCTGGCGGTCGCGCGGTTGTTCCTGGACAACATTCCCAATCTCCAGGCCAGCTGGGTGACCCAGGGACCCAAGATCGGCCAGCTGGCCCTTTTTTTCGGGGCCAACGACTTCGGCTCGGTGATGATGGAGGAAAACGTGGTCAGTGCGGCCGGTACGACCTATCGGCTGACAGAGACGGAAATCCGTCGGCTGATTTCTGATGCTGGCTGGCATCCCCGCAAGCGGGATTGTCTCTATCGGCTGCTGGACTGACCGGCCCACTGTCCGTAGGATCTTAAGTAACTTCAATATATGACTTTATAATCATTAAGGGCTTCGGCGTGGAGGTCCCTGCGCCGCGTACATCTGTCGCGTTTTCAGTACATCACCTAGATCGGCGTATCATTTTTGCTTCAATCCTGCCGGGTTGCAGTGGCGTCAGCATTAAGAATGTTTTCGGCCAGACAAGTTGGATAGAGGCCGAGAATAACTGGTTTTTTACTTGCGAAGGGGCCCCGGAGCGAACATAATCATGGCGTTGGAAGCGGGGCCGCCCCATGTCACTGATGGGCGGTCTGGTCAGGAGTGAGGAACTCAGGCGTTCGGGAGAAGAAGGAGGCATCTCCATGCATCGCATCGCATTGATCGCGGCCTTTGTCGCCGTGTCGGCAGGGGCAGTCTGGGCGGACTATGACTTGTCAATCGCTGTGCGCACCTACCTCGGCGAGGATGGGGGTGTCCCGATCTGGCACGAGTCAACCCGGACACCGGAGGGCAATCCTAACGGCTCTGACGGGACCATGCATTACGAGGACGAGTGGGCGTCTCACACGGGGTACTGGTGGTGCCGGTGGAATATCGACGCCAAGGCCGATCCGTTTGTGACGGCCAACATCACCTTCCGCAACACCATGCCCACCCCCCAGATCTACACGGTGATCGTGACCCAGCCGATTTTTCCGCCCGTTGTGCCCAGCTCGCTGATTGGCGGTTCGACCGGCGGTTCGCTGACGGACACCAACAGCAACGGCGCGGGGTTCGTCAAGACCGTGTTTGGCGCGCCGCTGTACATGGGCCGGCTTGACGCCAACGGCGTGCTGCCGATCTACCCGGATCCGACGGCGTTCAACATTACGTTCGCCGGCCAGACGGTGACCATTCCTGCTCAGAATCCCGGGCTGCCGGGCCCGACGATTCCGTCGATTGCGGCAAACAGCTCGATCAGCATCATGCACCAGTTTGAGCTCTCGCCGGGCGACTCGGTGGGGTTCACGAGCTACTTCGTGGTTGTGCCGGAGCCGGCGGCCGCGATCCTGCTGGGTCTCGGCGGCTTGGCCTTGCTCCGCCGCCGCCGCTGAGCCGGGAGCGTGAATAGAAGCCAAGCAGGCCGCCGGTCGCCCGCGGGGTTGACCGGCGGCCTGGTTTTATG
>CAZSYS010000473.1:0-2566 GCA_964611365.1 uncultured Planctomycetales bacterium | reverse complement strand
GGTGCATGGCCACCCGGCACGTCGATCGGGCAACAATTCATAACAAAAACCTTGACTTTGCCCGGCAGCCCTAGTATCGTTTCTCAACAGAGGGTGGGGCATGTTCCCCTGATTGTGGAATGAGGAGTGGTGGGATCCTCCTCGAAGGTCCTGGCTGAGGGGCCTCTGCTGCGAATTTTGGGGAGCGAGGTGCAGTAGCCGTTGCTCGTGCGGCCAACCGTCACTCGGTCTTCCGAGACTGAGTTTGTGGGCGTCAAGCCGGCAATGGTGGGAAAGGACGCTCTCGTCTGATTCGCGGGCCAAGGAATGTGGTGTGCTGCGCCTGAGTGAGTTCAACGGACGGTTCCTGTGTCCGGGCAGCAGGGGCAGGCGAGGCCCCGGCGGGGCTGTTCCGCCTGCTGCGGACCGACAATCGGCGCCCTGAGGAGTCCGGCGGTGGTCGCCGGGGCCGATGGGGAACTTACCGGTGTGTATCGAGCCGGTTGGAGCCGGTTGGTTGATCTGGTGTTTCAGGGGGCGGGCTTCAAGGATTCAATCCTGCCAGGCGCCTTGGCCGGGTGACCGGCGCCGACCCCATACCCCCGAACACCGAAGACGTCTGGCCTGATCCGGGGTTCCCGCCGGCCAGGTCCCTGGCAGCCGCAGAGGGGTTTTTGCGGCTGACGGGGACGGAGTCCGCGCGGAGGAATCAGTGCAGGAAGCCGGCCGGGGATAGAGCAGGCCGCGGGGCATGATCGGAGCCTGCGACCTGGGGATCCGGCGGTCACCGCATCGTTGACGGCCCGCTCGGCCGAGCCGGGCAGGGCGCATGGCCAACGACGCTCCGGCGGCCGGAAGTGGTGCGAAAGGCGGCCAGGCCCGCACCGGGTGAAGTGAGGCGGATCATTCAGCGATGGCCCGTCCGATTCTGACCGACGCGATCTGGGATCGCATCGCGCCCTTGCTGCGCCGGGCGGAGTCGACGGGTGGAGCCGGTCGCCCGCGGGTGCCGGACCGCAATGCGTTGACCGGCATCCTGTTCGTGCTCAAGACGGGTATCGCCTGGGAGGAGTTGCCATACGAACTGGGCTGCGGCGCGGGCATGACCTGCCTGCGCCGGCTGCGTCACTGGCAGGACTGCGGCGTGTGGCCGGAGATCAGCAGGATCCTGAAGGAAGAGCTGGACGGCACCGGCGGCCTGGACTGGGCGAGGGCCGGGCAGCGGCGCAGGGTCGAAGCGGCCGGTTGGACGACCGCCGGCCGGAATCGCCGGACAGGGCCCCAACCGGGCCGCCGGGGCGGATTGAAAGGTGAAGACGGTGGACGAGGCACTTGTGCAGACCGCGAAGGAAGCTGTTCGGGTCGAACCGACTGGTGAGCGGCTGGCGGCGGACGGCGGCCCGAGGGCCGTCGGCGGCGTGGTGCTGGCGGGGGTACACTCCTGGGCGAAGAGCGGATTCGACGCGTGCTGTCCGCGGCCGCTTCTGCCGGTTCTGGGGCGCCCGCTGATTGGCCACGTGCTGTCCTGGCTCGGCGGGCAGGGCGTGGAGCGGGTGACGGTATGTGCCAACAGCGACACCGCCGCATTGCAGAGCCGACTAGGCGACGGCTCGGTTTACGGGTTGTCGCTGAACTACTATGCGGACGTGATGCCGCGCGGTCCGGCCGGCTGCCTGCGCGACGCCATGCTGGCGATGGAGGAGGAGCACTGTGTCGTGTCGGACGCGACGACCGTCACCCGACTCGACGTGGCGGATCTGATGCGGAGGCATTGGCAGTCCGGAGCGGCGCTGACCATGGTCTTGCGGGTGCCGGAGGGGGCTCCGCGGACGCTGCATTCGCTGGAGCCGGTGGGCATCTACGTGGCCTCGCGTGCGGCGGCGGAGGAGGTTTCCCCGCACGGCTACCAGGACATCAAGGAGGCTCTGGTGCCTCGGCTCAACCGGTGCGGCCTGCACGTGGAGCCGTACGTCATCGGTCCCGGGGAAGCGATGCGGGTTTCCAGTCCTGAGACCTACATGGCGCTGTGCGCGTCGCTGGTCGCCGGCGCGATCGCTGCCGAGGTTGTCTCGGGCGGCTATCGTCGCCTGGAGACGGCACTGGTTCACGAGCGGGCGGTGATCGAACCCGGGGCGCGGATCAGCGGTCCGGTCGTCATCGGTCCGGACTGCCGGGTCAGGAAGGGTGCGGCCCTGCTGGGGCCGGTGAGCCTGGGAGCCGGCTGCGAGGTCGCAGCCCAGGCGGTGGTGAGTGGTTCGTTCGTCTGGGACGGCTGCCGGATCGGTGAGCAGGCGTATGTGGATCGCTGTGTGCTGGTTTCGCGATCGCAGGTACAGGCCGGGCTGGTGCTGAGGAAAACGGTCTGGCTGGGAGAGCGGGGCAGTCGTCGCCGGCGGGCGGCCGGGGCTGAGGCCCCGCTTCCGGTCTGGCCGGCGGATCTTTCCATGTCGTCGGAGGCTCTCCCGGCGCGAGGGCGCGTTTGAGGACCGGGGCGGGGAGCTTCTGCCCGAATCTGCCGGGGTCTAAGGCGGGCCGGCGGGTGCATCCGGGGGGAACAGGCGAAACGTGCAGGTGATTCCGGTCATTA
>CAZSYS010000472.1:0-2590 GCA_964611365.1 uncultured Planctomycetales bacterium | reverse complement strand
GGCCCGCGCAGGCCGCGATCAGCGGAATCAGGATGGGCAGGGCGACCAGCATCGCATTCTCAGGCGGTCGTGTCGTTCCCCCCGTGCCGGCGCGTGCCGGCCGGCGCCGCGGGCCGCAGGGTTCACAGCCCGGTGTCTCGCAGGTCCTCGGTGTCGTCGGTGTCCGTCAGGTCGTATTCCCGCTTGACTAGCACCGCGGCGAAGGCCAGCACCGCGAAGCTGATCACGATGGCCGTCAGGATCAGGGCCTGGGGGATCGGGTCGGCGTGCCCGGCCGGCGGCTCCAGGGCCCCGCGCGGCACGATCGGCGGGCGCGCCCGGACCAGCCCGCCGGACGTCAGGATCAGCAGGTTGGCCGAGTGTCCCAGCAGGAGCAGCCCGAACAGCAGCTTGAGCGAACTGCGGGCCAGCAGCAGGTAGAAGGCCGCGGCACCGATGGTTCCGGCCAGCAGGGCCATCACGATCAGCACGGCTTTACTCCTCGCTGAGCGTCAGCAGGATCAGCAGGGCCGCGCCCAGCACCGTAAGGTACACGCCCGCGTCGAACAGCAGCACGGTGCCGAGCTTGATGCCCGAGGGCAGAGCCCCTGGCAGCCACAGGCCGCGCATGAACGGCTCGCCCCACCACAGCGCCGGAACCCCGCTGACCGCGGCCAGGGTGAGCCCGACGGCGGTCAGCAGCCGCGGGGCGATCCCCAGCAGCCGTCGGGCCGACCGGGCGTCGAAGGCCAGGGCGTACAGGGCGAAGGCCGTCGCCGCCAGCAGGCCGCCGATGAAGCCGCCCCCGGGCTCGTCGTGCCCGCGCAGCAGCATGAACAGCGAGAACGAAAGCAGCAGCGGGGTGATCACCCGCGCGGTGGTCTGAAAAACCGGCGAATTCAAGGCCCGCCCCCTTGCCGGCGCGGCCGACGCGACAGCTTGACCAGCGCATACACGCCCAGCCCGGCCACCGCCACCACGGCGGTTTCGCCCAGCGTGTCCAGCGCCCGGAAGTCGACCAGGATGACGTTCACCACGTTGCGCCCCTTGCCCTGCGGCACCGACAGGCGGGCCATCTGCCCGCTGACCGTCGCCGGGAGCGGGGCGGCCGCGGCCATCAGCACCATCAGGCTCATGACCGCGCCGGCGGCCGCCGCCGTGGCCGCGTCCGCCAGCCTCGCCGGCGTGGTGCGCAGCTGCGGGAAGGCCGGCAGCCGGTGGAAGATCAGCACCAGCAGGATCACGGTCAGGGCCTCGACCATGATCTGGGTGATCGCCAGGTCCGGGGCGCTGAACAGGGCGAACAGCACCGCGATGAGCATCCCGGTGATGCCGACCAGGGCGATGGCCGAGAGCCGTGAGGGCGACAGTCCCGCGGCGACCGCCCCGACCAGCGCCAGGGCGGCAATGACCGCCTCAAGCGGGCCGATGTCCATCGGCGCCGTGAACGCCAGGGGCCGGGCCCGCAGCAGCGGGTACGCGCAGGTCGCGATCAGGGTCAGGAGGACCACCCGGGTGTAGCGCCGCAGACTGCCGTTCTGCGTGCCGCGCGTGACCGCCACGGCCAAGTCGAGCAGCCCGGCGTAAAGCAACTCGAAGCCCCGGGCCGGTCCGTACCGGCCGAGGCGGGCGAAGCGCACGGCCGGACGCGACAGGCCGGTGCGAAACCGCAGAAAGACCACGGCGCCGGCGGCCAGGGTCACGGCGCTGATCAGCAGCGCGGTCAGCGCCGTGGGGTCCAGACCGTGCCAGAGCCTGAGCTTCATGATGATCGTGCGGCCCCCGATGGCGCTGGCCATCGCCGAGCCCAGGGCGGCATCGAAGGCGCCGGGCACCAGACCGACGAACAGGCCGGCGGCAGCCAGCACCAGCGGTCCGGCCAGCATCACGGGCGGCGCCTCGTGGGCCTCCAGGGCGGCGGCCGTACGCGCTCCAAGGAACGGCCGCAGGGCCACGACCATCGCCATGGCGACCAGGAACACGTTGGCCACGGTGGCGGTCAGGGCCAGGACGACCCCCAGGTACTCCAGGTCCAGCTTGGCCTTCAGCAGCAGCTCCTTGCCGATGAAGCCGAACAGCGGCGGCGCCCCGGCCATGCTCAGAGCCGCCAGCAGCCCCGAGGCCGCCGTGACCGGCATGGCCCGGGCCAGGCCGCCGAGCCGGCGCACGTCGCGGGTGCCGGTGGCGTGCTCGATGCTGCCGGCGATCATGAACAGCGCGGCCTTGTAGCAGGCGTGGGCGACCAGGTAGACCACCGCGGCCTTGATCGCCAGGTCCGTGCCCACGCCGATGAGCATGGTCAGCGTCCCCAGCACGCTCACCGTGGTGCAGGCCAGGATGCGCTTGAGGTCGCTCTGCCCCGCGGCCATGGCCGCCGCCAGCAGCATCGTCGCCGCGCCGGTGACGGTCAGGAGCACGTGCCACAGCCCGCTGTCGCCCAACACCGGGTTCAGCCGGGCCAGCAGATAGACCCCGGCCTTGACCATGGTGGCCGAGTGCAGGTACGCCGAGACCGGTGTGGGGGCGGTCATCGCCCGCGGCAGCCAGAAGTGCAGCTGCATCTGCGCGGACTTGGCAAAAGCGCCCACGGCGATCAGCACCAGCGCCGGGC
>CAZSYS010000471.1:0-2593 GCA_964611365.1 uncultured Planctomycetales bacterium | reverse complement strand
GGTCGCCGCTGGACAGGTGCTGCAGCCCGAAGGCCTCGGCCAGCCGCACGGCCTGCGTGCCCTTGCCGGCTCCGGGAGGTCCCAGGAGGATCAGGATCATCAGGTCGTCCCTCGTGCCGCGCCCGCGGCGGCGCCCGTCCGCCTACTGGTTGCCGAGGAAGCCCTTGTAGTTGCGCATCACGAGGTTGGCCTCGATCCGCTGCACCAGGTCCAGGGCCACGCTTACCACGATCAGCAGGCCCGTCCCTCCCAGGAAGGACGAGATGCTGTACGGGATGTTCATCTTGGTCGCCACCACCGTCGGGATGATGGCGATCAGGGCCAGGAAGGACGCTCCGACGTAGGTGATCCGGGTCATGACCCGTTCCAGGTAGTCGGCCGTCCGCTTGCCCGGCCTCAGGCCGGGAATGAAGCTGCCGTAGTCGCGCAGGTTGTTGGCCATCTCCTTGGGCTGGAACTGCACCGCCGTCCAGAAGTAGGCGAAGAAGTAGACCATGCCCACGTAGCACACCACGTAGATGTAGCTGTCGTGGCGGAAGGCGTTCTCCAGGAACCTGAAGAAGCCGCTGACCCGGGTCGCGCCGAGCCCGCCGGCCAGGTAGCTGAAGATGATGCTCGGGAAGATCAGCAGCGAGCTGGCGAAGATGATCGGCATCACGCCGCCGTGGTTGACCCGCAGGGGCAGGTACTGCCGCTGCCCGCCGAGCACGCGCCGCCCGCGGGTGTGCTTGGCCTGCTGAATCGGGATCCGCCGCTGGGCCTGGGTGATCAGAATCGTGCCGGCGACCACGCCCACAAAGGCGACGATCAGGAAGAGGATCTCGGCCGCCCCCAGGGTCGCGCCCGAAGCGGAGGCGCCGCCCTGGAAGTCCGCCCGGCTGATCACGTCGATGACCGCGTTGGGCATCCGCGCGACGATGCCGGCCATGATGATCAGGCTGATGCCGTTGCCGATGCCGTACTCGTCGATCTGCTCGCCCAGCCACATCAGGAAGATGGTCCCGGTGGTCAGGGCCATGATGCCCATCAGCCAGAAGGCGGCGCTGTCGCGGAAGTCCGGGTAGACGTACTGCTGGTCCACCATGTACTTGATCCAGAACACGCCCTGGATCAGGCAGAGCCCCACGGTCGCGTACCGGGTGTACTCCTGGATCTTCTTGCGCCCGCTCTCCCCCTCGCGCTGAAGCTTCTCCAGCACCGGCCAGACCGTGGCCAGCAGCTGGAAGATGATCGACGCGGAGATGTAGGGCATGATCCCCAGGCCGAAGATGGTGCTCTGCTGCAGGTCTCCGCCGGTAAACAGCGAGAACGCGGCCGCCAGCTGGCCGAAGCCGCCTCCGGCGGTGCCCTGACGCCTGATGGCGTCGGCCATCCCGCTCTGGTCGATGCCCGGAAGGGGCAGGTGAAAGCCCAGCCGGTAGATCACCAGGAGGAAAAGCGTGAAGAAGATCTTCTTCCGCAGCTCCGGAATCCGGAAGATGTTGGCAAGCGTACTGAACATGGCACTGGTCCTCGGCCCCTCAAGGCCTGCCGCCCGCGGAGCGGCCCGCGCGTCGTTCCCCGGCTCACTCGGCGGCCTTGACCTGTCCCCCGGCGGCCTCGATCTTCCGGGCCGCAGTCGCGCTGAACCGGGTCGCCTCCACGGTCAGCTTCCTGGTGAGCTCCCCGTCGCCGAGGATCTTGACCGGCGCGGCGGCGCTGCGGATCAGGCCCGCGGCGGCCAGCGACGCCGGGGTCACCCGGTCGCCGTCCTTGAACGCCGCGTCCAGGGCGGCGACGTTGACCACCTGATACTCGGTGCGGAAGCCGGCGTTGCTGAAGCCGCGCTTCGGCAGCCTGCGGAACAGGGGCATCTGTCCGCCTTCCCGCAGGTGACTGGGGAAGTTCGAGCCGTGCTGGCCCATGCCCTTGTGCCCGCGCCCGGCGGTCTTGCCGCTGCCCGAGCCGATGCCGCGTCCGACGCGCTTGCGCGGGCGCGTCCTGCGTCCCCGTGCGGTCACATCCGAAATCATCATCGCCGATGCACTCCGCCGGCCCCCACGTCAGACCAGGGCCACCTTCCGCAGCTTCTCGATCTGATCGCGCGACCGCATCCGCCTGAGCCCCTCCAGGGCCGCCTTGACCAGGTTCTTGGGGCTGGTCGATCCGTGAACCTTGGTCAGCACGTCCTTGACCCCGGCCATCTCCATCACCGCCCGGACGCTGGCCCCGGCGATCACGCCGGTGCCCTTGTTGGCCGGCTGCAGCAGCACCTTGCTCGCCCGGTACTTGGCCATGACCCGGTGAGGCACCGTGGTGCCGTGGAGGCAGACCCGCTCCACGTTGCGGCGCGCCGCCTTGACGGCCTTTTCCACCGCCGCGGGGACTTCGTTGGCCTTGCCGTAGCCCACCCCCACCTGGCCGTTGCGGTCGCCGACGACCACCAGGGCGCCGAAACTGAACCGGCGACCGCCCTTGACCACCGTCGCACAGCGGTACACCCGGACCACGGTCTCCTCGAACCCGCCCGAGTCGACCTCCGGCTCCAGCTCGCCCTGGCCCCGGCGTCCACCCCGGCCTCCGGGCCCCCGCCCTCCCTGCCTGCGTCCCCAGC
>CAZSYS010000470.1:0-2603 GCA_964611365.1 uncultured Planctomycetales bacterium | reverse complement strand
CCACGCGCGGCTGATGGCGGAGCGGGTCGGGGCCCGCCCCCCGGGGACCCCCGGGACGTGGTCAAGGGCCGCCACGGCCGGATGGTTGGCGGCCCTGGTGGGCTGGACGGTGGTCGTCAGCTTCCAGAACCTCGGCGGCGGCGCACGTTTCGAGCCCACCGACTGCTGGGTCGCCCAGACCGCCCGCGAGATGCAGGAGGCCGGCCAGTGGCTGATCCCGCGCTTCAGCGGCGAGACGCGGCTGCAGAAGTCCCCGGGCCCCTACTGGGCGGTGATGCTGGTCAGCATGCTGCGGGGCGTGCCCGTCGACGAAGTGGCCGCACGCGTGCCGAACGCGGTCGCCGCGGTGGTGATCGTGATCGTGGTGTTCTGGCTGACGCGGACCGCGGCGGGCGACCGGCCGGCGGTGTTCGCCGGGTTCGCGTGCGCATCCAGCGTGCTGGTGCTGTACTGGTCGCATCGCGGCGCCAGCGACCTGGGCCTGGCCGCCTGGGTGGCCCTCGCGCTGGCGGCCCTGTATACCGCCGTGGAGGACCCCGCGCCGTCCGCGCGGCGGGCGGGCCTGTGGTGCCTGGGCGGCCTGGCGGCGGGGATGGGCATGCTCTACAAGCTCCCCATGCCGCTGGTGTGCGTCGGCCTGCCGATGTTCCTGCACATCGTCATCCATCGTCGCTGGCGGGCCCTGCGAACCGGCTGGCTGGCGGCGGCGTTTCTGCTGTTTCTGCTGCCCTGGCTGCCCTGGGCGGCCGCAGTGCTGTGGTCGCAACCCGCGGCCTGGTGGAAGTGGCGGGTCGAGTTCTGGGACCGTTTCACCGGCGAACTGCCGAACGTCGCCGGGCAGCGGGCGTGGTATTTTCACTTCATCTACCTCGTGCCCGCCGCGGTCTACACCCTGCCGTACACCCTGTCGGTGCCCGCCGGATTCCTTCGGGCCCTGCGGCCTCGGCGCAGCGGAATGGACCCGGCGGCGGCGCGCTTCGCGCTGATCTGGTTCGTGAGCCTGTTTGCGTTCCTGACGGTCTCGGCGGGCAAGGAGTTCCGGTACCTGCTGCCGGCCGTGCCGCCGCTGTACGTGCTGCTGGGGGTGGAGCTGGCCCGGCTGTTCGACCCGCACCGGGTGCGCGACGAGCGATGGGTACGGCTGGCCGTGATCGCCGTCTGGATCGGCATGCCGCTGGCCGTCGCGGCAGGCGGCTGGGGTCTGTGGGAGTGGAACCGGCACAACGGCGGCGTCGTGCCCATGCCCGCGCTGAGGACGGCCTACGGGGCCGCCGCGCTGATCCTGTGCGCATGCTACGCATCGGCGGCCGGTCTGTACCGGGCCCGCCGGACGAACGCATCCTTCGCCGTGCTCGCCGGGGGCACGATGCTGGGCTGGCTCTGGATCTGGGCCGGGCTCATGCCGCTGGTGGCCTCCGAGGCGCCGTTCATCGAGCTGGCCCGGCTGGTCCGCCAGCGGATTCCCGCCGAACAGCGGGCCACCCTGCGTTTCATCGGAAGCCAGGATGCACGCATCGTCTGGTACGGCGATCTCCGCATGCCGCGCATCCTCGACCAGCTGGAGCTGCTGGCCCGCCAGGGCGGCCGGCGTTCGCTGGAGCGGGAGGAGCGGCTCGTCGGAGAAGAGATGGTGCGCCGGCTCGCCGGGGACAGTCCCGTGCTGCTGATGGCCTGCCGGGCGGATTACGTGCGGTTCCTGCTTGAGGCGCCGCGGATTCTCGCGGAACGCGGCCAGACCATGCCGCCGGTGCACCTGTGGCTGCAGACGCCGGCGAAATACCCCAGGAAATCGCACTTCGTCGTGTTCGGCAACCACCCCCCGCCCTGGGGACCGGTTCGCCTGGAACCGCCGAGCCAGCAGCTCGAAAGACCGCAGACACCGACCGCCCCGGCGCGTCCCTGATCTTCTCCGGCCGGGCCGCGGCCACCGCCCGCCCCGGCCGCGGGACCGATGCGGGGCGCGTCCCCGGCCTTGTCGGCGCAGCGACGGACCCCGGGACACCGTCGCTGGCCGGCCTCCCGGACGGCCGGCCGCGCTTTTACCAGGCGCCCATGCCCTACCTGCGGTTTCCGTACCCGAGCGGAGAAGCCCTGGTGGAGGTGATTCCGGAGACCGCCAGGCTCAACGTTAACCTGGCCCCGCCCCAGGACCTCACGCGGGTGCTGCTGGCGGTGGGGGCCGGGCCGGAGCTGGCGCGCCAGATCACCCTCGCGATCCTCGACTGGCGAAGCCCGGCCGGCGCTCCGACGCTCTTTGATCAGTTCTATTTGCAGCGGATTCCGTCTTTCCGGTCGCGCCATGCGTCCTTTGAGGAGATCGAGGAGCTCCTGCTCCTCCGCGGCATGACTCCGGAACTCTTCCACGGCGGCTATCGCGAGGACAACCAGGGCCGGCTCTATCCCACCGGCGGCCTTAAGGATTGCCTGTCGGTCTATGGCGCCGTGGACGCCTTCGACCTGAACACCGCCGCGCCGCCGTTGCTGCTGGCCCTGGGGATGGCGCCGCAGGCGGTGGAAAGCGTGGTGCAGCGGCGCCTGGCGCAGCCCTTCCGGAGCTAGGCCGAGGCGGTGGTGTTCACCCAGGGCAACCCGCGGTTCCGGAT
>CAZSYS010000469.1:0-2608 GCA_964611365.1 uncultured Planctomycetales bacterium | reverse complement strand
AGGGTGCCGTCGGCCCGCACGATGCGGCTCTGCCCGACGTAGCCGGTGGCGGCCATCTCCAGCCCGAACTTGTCCGCGCAGACGAAGGGCAGGCCGAACTCGCGTGCCCGGGCCTCGATGAGAAACGCCACCTGGGGGTTGAAATAGTGGCCGGGATCCCGGGCCCCGTTGATCCAGCAGGTGGGCATGGCGATCAGCTCGGCGCCGTCGGCGGCCAGCGTCGCCAGGATCTCCGGCACCCGGGTCTCCGCGCAGATGGCGATGCCGATGCGTCCCAGCGCGGTGTCGAAGGCCTGGATCCCGGTGCCCGGCTCGAACCAGTCGCGGTCGGCGTTCCAGAGGAAACGCTTGCGGCTGCGTCCCAGCTCCCGGCCGCGGTCGTCCAGCAGCACGGCGGCGTTGTGCAGGGCGCGGCCGGTGTCCTCGACGAAGCCGCAGACGATGTGCAGCCGGTGCCGGGCGGCGCGCTGAGCCAGCCACGCCAGGAAGGCGTCGCCGTCCATGTGTTCCCCGGAGCGGTAGGACTGGACCGAGCCGATCAGGTACGCCGGGTAGGCGCACTCCGGGAGGACCAGCAGGCGGGCTCCCTGCCCGGCGGCGGCGGCGATCACGCGCTCCAGGGCCTGGCAGGTCGCGTCGGCCTCGTTCATGAGGCGGGCCTGGATCTGCCCGGCGGCCACCCGGATGGTTGCCCGTTGGCGGACCATAATCGGCTGATCGTAGAAGGCCTGACGCCGCTTTGCAACGCCCGGGGCGGCCTTTATAATCGCGCGCCGCGGGGACTGGCAGGAGGCTTTTGCGCCCAACCGACATGGCCGCCGGCGATTACTACGACGTGCTGGGCGTTCCGCGCAACGCCACCGCCGAACAGATCAAGAAGGCCTACCGCGCGCTGGCCAAGAAGCACCATCCGGACCGCAATCCCGGCGACCGCTCGGCCGAAGCGCGTTTCAAGCAGGTTCAGGAAGCTTACGACGTCCTCAGTGACCCTCAGAAGCGGGCCCTGTACGACCGGTACGGCGCCGCCGGCGTGGGCGCTTCGGCCGGACCCCGGCCGGGCGCCGGGGGGGCACGGGTTCATACCTGGAGCCCCGACGGCGGGCAGGAAGTTCCCATCGAGGACATCGCCGACCTGTTCGAAATCTTCGGCGGGGGTTTCGGAGCCCGCGGCGGCGGCGGGGGCGCCGAGAGCATCTTCGAGCAGTTCTTCACCGGCGGACGCCGCGGCGCGCGGCGGACCCGCGTCGAGCCGCCGGCCGGCTCCGGCGACATCGAGTGCGAAGCGACGCTGACGTTCGACCAGTCCATCCAGGGCACGCAGCTGGAGCTGAACGTCGACGGGCGGGCGGTCCGGGTGAAGATTCCTCCCGGCGTCTCCAACGGCCAGCGGATCCGGGCCCGCGGCAAGGGGCGTCCCGCCGGGCCGGGGCAGCCGCCCGGTCATCTGCTGATCGTGTGCCGCGTGCTGCCGCACCCGTACTTCAAGCGGATCGGCAACGACATCTACCTGGACGTGCCCGTCTCGATCACCGAGGCGGCGCTGGGGGCCAAGATCGAGGTGCCGACGCTGGGCGGCAAGATGCTCGTGACCGTCCCGCCGGGGACGCCCAGCGGCAAGAAGCTGCGGCTGCGCGGCCGGGGCGTGGCTTCTCCCCGTTCGCAGACCCCCGGGGACCAGTACGTGGTCATTCGCATCGTTCCACCGGCGGTGCTGACGCCGCGCCAGCGGGAGCTGCTGGAGAAACTGCACGCCGACCTCGGTCCCTCCCCGCGCGAGGGGCCGGGCTGGTGAGCGACGAAGACCGCCGACGTTCCGGACGCCGGGCCGGGCGATGCCGGGCTTGACCCGGCCGCGCGGAGACGCGATGGCAGGCGACGATCCCCAAGCTCGACGAGCCGCGGCCGTGCTGCTGCTGGTCGGCACCGGCCTGGTGCTGATCGGCCTGGCCCTGCTGCTGCAGCAGGAGTATGTCGAGCTCGCCCTCGACGAGGTGGCCCTGCAGGCCCAGGCACCGGCCGGCGGACCGGAAACGGCTCCGAGCCCGCTCCTGCCCGAGGCGCGGCGACACGGCCGCCTGCTGCGTCAGGTGCTGTTCCTGACGCTGATCCTGGTGCTGGTCTTCGCCGTCAGCACGCTGGCGTTTCTCCGCTGGAGACGCAAGTACCGCCGGAGCCTGATGCGCAAACCCCGGAGCCCGACGCCCAGCAGCGACGTATGGGCGATGCACCGGCTGGCCCCGGAAGGCGACGCCGGGCCCCCGCCGCCGCCGCAGCGACCGGAGGGTGACGAGCCTCCCGGGCGGGGCGTATAATCCGCACGACGCGGCGCCGGCGCCGCCGGGGAGTACGGAGATCGGCTCTCAGATGCCCGACAACACCAGCGGCGAAACACCCGGGGCTTCCCCGCAGGACGCAGGGCCCGGGCCCTCGGAGGACGCGGGAGCGGTCCCGCCGGAGGCGACCACGTCGCCGTCCCCGACGACTCCGCGGCCGGTGCTGCCGCGGTCCACGCCGCCAGCACCGGTTGCGCGGCCTGGCGGAAGCACCGCACCAGCGCCAGGAGCAGGTTGAGCGCAAAGAGCACCGCCCCCGCCAGCCACAGCAGATG
>CAZSYS010000468.1:0-2616 GCA_964611365.1 uncultured Planctomycetales bacterium | reverse complement strand
GGCGGCCCGGGGCGGCGGCTGAGCGTGGCGGACGCGCTGCATCCGGTCACCCGCAGGCTGCTGGAGGCCGGCGACGCTCTGCTGAGCGGACCGCTGGTGCAGACCTGGATGACCGCGGTTCCGGCGGATGCCGTCCCCGCGCCGCCTGTCGGGACGCAAACGGCGCCGTCCTCCGCCCCGGCCGCAACGCAGGCCCGGACGCTGCTGACCCTGGACGGTCCGGACGGTCCGCCGCTGCTGATCGAGCGGCCTTTCGGCGCCGGACGCGTTGCGCTGGTGGCCACGTCGGCCGACAAGGAGTGGAACACGCTGGCCGACCATCCGCTGTATGTCGTGCTGGCCATGGAGCTGGCTTCACACCTGGCCCGCCGCCCGTCCGACGAAGGCCGGCTGCTGGCCGGCGAGCCCATCCGGATGGTGCTGGATCCGGCGCGGTACCGCCCTGAGGCGACGCTCCGCACGCCGCGGTTTCCCGCCGAACCGGCCGTGCAGCTGGAGATCCGCACCGACGAGGCGACCGGCCGGCCGGCGCTTCAATGGAGCGGCACCCAGACCCCGGGGCGTTACGAGCTGCTGCTGACCACCGTCGCCGGCTCGACCGAGAAGCGGATCCTGGGCGTGAACCCCGACCCGCGCGAGAGCGATCTGAGCCCGGCCGACCGGCAGGCGGTGCTGGCGGGGCTGGAGGGCGTCCATGCCCGGTTTGCCCGGGCCGATGATCCGGGCGACGCGGACGACCGGACGGGCCGCAGGGAGTGGTGGCGGCATGTGCTGGCGGCGCTGGCGGCGGTGCTGATGGTCGAGCAGGCGGCGGCCTGGTGGTTCGGCGGCCAGCGGCATGCAGGGCGGCTGCGCGAGCTGCTGGGGGTTCGCTCATGACCTGGCGGGTACCCCTGGCGGCCGTGGCGGCCGTCGAGGCCACGGAGACCCGGCTGGAACTGGCCGGATTGCCGGAGGGCTGGGCGGCGCTGGCCGGCCTGGCGGTGTTCGGCCTGCTGACGGCGGCGGTGATTCTCCTTTATCGTGCCGAGCAGCGCACCGGCTCCTCTGCGGCCATGCGGCGGCTGCCGGCGGCGCTGCGTTGCCTGGTGCTGCTGCTGCTGGCGCTGGCCTGGCTGGAGCCGGTGCTGGCGACCTACATCCGCCGCACGGTGGACGCGCGGACCATCATCCTGATCGACCGCTCGGCCAGCATGGGGCTCCGCGACCGCTACGCCGCCTCCGACGGGCCGGGCCTCTCGGAGGCCGGGCAGCGCGTGCGGAGGGCGCTGGGGCGCGCGGGTCTGTCTCCGGCGGAGCTTACGCGCCGCGGGATCGCCGAGTCGATCGTCTGGGGCAGTGAGTCGGGGCTGTTGCGCCGGCTGGCGGAGGCCAACACGCCCGTGGTCTTCGATTTTGCCGACAACCTTCTGCCGGCGACGGTCGAAGGGCGGCAGGATCCGTCCGCGACCACCGGACCGGCCGCGGCATCGCGTCCGGCGGATGGTCCGGCCACGGACATCGGGCAGGCGATCCGGGGGGCGGTGGAATCGGATCCGTCGACCCCGGTGGCCGCGGTGGTGGTGTTGTCCGACGGCCGGTTCAACCGCGGCGAGCCGGCCGACGTGGTGGCCCGCTACGCCCGTGAGAAGCGGATGGCCATCTGGACCGTGGGGATCGGCGATCCTGCGGCCCCGCGCAACGCGGCCATCACCGGCGTGGAGGCCCCGGCCGGGGCGTTTGTGGATGATCCGGTGTCGATCCAGGCCCGGCTGGGCGTCGAGGCCGCCGGCCCGGTCACGGTCAGCGTCGAGCTGGCCGAGCGGGGCGCCCGGGACGGCACCTGGCGGGTGGTCGCCGAACGGGAGGTGGAGACCGGCGTGGACGGTTCGGCCTCGGCCGTATTCCGGCATCGCCTGTCGGCGGCCGGTCCGGTCGAGCTGGCCGTGCGGGCCCGGCCGCTGGAGGGCGAGACGCTGGTGGAGGACAACGTCCGCGAGTTCACCATGCGGGGTTACGACCACCAGATGAAGGTGTTGCTCGTCGCGGGCTCGCCCGGCTGGGATTTCCGCTACCTGCTGAGGCTTCTGGAGCGTGACAAGACCGTCGACGTCAGCTGCTGGCTGCAGTCGGCCGACGCCGAGGCGGTGCGCGACGGCGACACGGTGATCGATCACCTCCCGCGCGGCCGCGAGGAACTGGAGGCGTACGACGCGGTCGTGCTGATGGACCCCGACCCCGCGGGAATCGACGAGGCCTGGGCGGGGGAGGTGGCCGCGCGGGTCGCCCGATCGGGGCTGGGTCTGCTGTATGCCGCCGGCCCCAAGTACACGCCGGGGTTTGCCCACAGCCCCCAGACGCGGCCGATCCTGGAGCTGCTGCCGGTGGCCGTCGACGCCGGCGAATCCGATCTGCTGCTCAACGAGATGGGGCATTTCCAGCCGACCGCCTGGCCGATGTCGATCCCGGCGCCGGCGGCCGCCCATCCCGTGCTGGCCATGTCGGAGGACGCCCTGGAATCGCGGCAGATCTGGTCGGCGCTGCCGGGGGTGTACTGGCATTACCCGGTGCAGCGGGTCAAGCCCGCGGCCACGCTGCTGCTGGAAAGCGGCGACCCGCGCACGCGCGGCGCCCGGG
>CAZSYS010000467.1:1552-2619 GCA_964611365.1 uncultured Planctomycetales bacterium | reverse complement strand
CGGCGAGGACCACCCGGCCGGCGTCCTGCGGGCTTATACTGAGCATCCAGGGGGACCTGCCATCGGAGTCCGAGGCCGTGCTGATTCTCCGCATCCGACAAGCCGAGCACGCCCTGGCCGACGGACGGCTGGACGAGGCCTTTGACCTGGCCTGTCCGGAGGACGTCCGGGCTCACCGCCGCGGGCAGGAGCTCATCGGTCAGCTTTCGCGGGCACTGGTGGCCCGCGGGCGGGAGCACCTGCAGGCCGGGCGGCTGGCCGAAGCCCTGGCCGACTGCGACAAGGCGGGCAAGCTGGGCGGCAACCTGGTTGAGGCCGCCGAGCTTCGCGAGGCGGTGGTCGGCGTCATGAGCGCCCGGCAGCAGGCTCAGCAGGGCGGGGCCCGGGTGGTGGCCGCGGCACGACGGCTGATCGACCACGGCGAGCTTTCGGCCGCCGGGGCCCGGCTGGGGGACGCGCCCGCCGACAATCCGCAAGCGGCCGGACTTCGCGAGGACATCGAAGTCCGGCGTGCCGCCGCGAAGGCGGCGTTGGGGCGGGTGAAGGACGCCCTGGAGCGGGACGATCCGATCCTTGCGGCCGAGGAACTGGCCCGGGCGCGGGCGATGCACCCCGGTCACGGCGAGATCGCCGGGCTGGCGACGGACATCACCGCCCGGCTGTCCCGGCGGGCCCGGCAGGCCGCGGCGCAGGGCCGGCTCGATCTGGCCGGGTCGGCCGGTGCGCAACTGAGGCGTTTCGCCCCTGACGCCGGTGCGGCGGTCGAGATCGCGCGGCTGCTGGAGGAGCTTCGGCTGGCCCGCGTTTACGTGGAGCGGCTCGAGCCGCGGCGGGCGGTCGAGGCGCTGACCCGCGCGGCGGCCATCATTCCGGAGTCGGGCTGGATCCGGGAGAGCATCGACCTGGCCAGGAGCATGGCCGAGAGTCTGGAGAAGCTCCGCGGCGGTCCGTTGCTGCTCCTGCCGGCCGCGGGCGTGCTGCCGCAGGCGGAGCCGGACATCGACGAAACGGTTGCGGTGCTGCATCACCCGGCGACGGCGCAGCCGACGGCCGCGTCGCCGGGGGAG
>CAZSYS010000467.1:0-1542 GCA_964611365.1 uncultured Planctomycetales bacterium | reverse complement strand
ACCGTGACGACGACGGCGTCGTAGGTTCCGAGATCCTCACCGACGGCCGCGTCGCCGGGGGAGCGGCTGCCGGACCGTTTTCTGCTGCAGATTGACGGCGTGGGCAGCTACCTGGTGCTGACCCGGCCGAAGGTGGTGCTCGGCCCGGCGGGCGGGTCGCGGTCCGCGGACGTGGTTCTGCTGTCGGACAGCGTGGTCAGCGACGTGCGCATCGAGCGGCAGGACGGCGACTATTTCCTCGCCGCCGGCGGGCAGGTGGAGGTCAACGGGATGCGGGTCAGCCGCAGGCTGCTGGCCGCCGACGACCACATCGTGCTGTCGAGCCGCTGCCGGGTGCGGTTCACCCTGCCCAGCGCGGCCAGCGGCACGGCGGTGCTGAGTGTTTCGGGGGCCCGGCTTCCCCACGGCGACGCCCGGCGGGTGATTCTGATGGAGGAGTCGTTGGTCATGGGTCCGGGCGGAGGCTGCCACATCCGTGCCGACCACTTGTCCGAGAACGTGGTGTTTCATGTGCGGGCCGGCCGGCTGTGTTGCCGGACGGGCCTGCCGGTTCTGGCCGGCGGGCGGCCGGTCGATCACCGGTCCGGGCTGCCGCTGGGCGAGCATCTGGCGATCGGGCCGGTGACCCTGGTGGCTGCCGTGGCCTGAGGCGTGTCGGGCGGCGGAGGATCGGCCCCGCGTCCCCGGCCGGGCGGGCCGGGCAGGCGGGATCACACGACGGCGGGACAAGGTGATGCAGGCATACCACTACAGGCACGGCGACCGGCCCCTGGAGGGCTACACCATCCAGCGGGCCGTGGGTCGGGGCGGCTTCGGCGAGGTGTACTACGCGCTGAGCGACGGCGGCCGCGAGGTGGCGTTGAAGGTCATCCTCGGCGGCGAGCAGATCGAACTGCGGGGCGTCGGCCAGTGCATGAACCTCAAGAACCCGCACCTGGTGACCATCTTCGACGTGAAGCACAACGGAGACGGCGTGCCGTTCGTGATCATGGAGTACGTCGCGGGTCCGTCGCTGCGCGAGCTGATCGACGAGTCCCCGGCCGGCCTGGGAACGCAGAAATCGGCCTTCTTCCTGCGCGAGATCGCCAAGGGGCTGGACTACCTGCACGACCGCGGCATCGTTCACCGCGACCTCAAGCCGGGCAACATCTTCTTTGAGGACGGCTGTGTCAAGATCGGCGACTACGGGCTGAGCAAGGCGATCAGCCCCAGCCGGCACAGCGGTCAGACGATCACCGTCGGCACGGTGCACTACATGGCTCCGGAGATCGGCCGGGGCCGCTACGACCGTGGGATCGACGTGTACGCCCTGGGCGTGGTGCTGTATGAGATGCTCACCGGGCAGGTGCCGTTCCTGGGGGCCAGCCACGGCGAGATCCTGATGAAGCATCTGATGGAGGCACCGGACCTGACCGGGATCGAGGAGCCCTTCGCCTCGGCGATCCGCAGGGCCCTGGCCAAGGAACCGGCGGACCGCTTCCAGACGGTGCAGGAGATGGTCGAGGCGGTGTTCGGCGCCGAGCACGTCCGCGAGAGCGTCTC
>CAZSYS010000466.1:0-2664 GCA_964611365.1 uncultured Planctomycetales bacterium | reverse complement strand
GCCCCGGCGACAACGGGCGCCGGCCGCAGCCTTCGTCGATCGGCAGCGGCCAGCCGGACAAGGGCAACCACGCGATCCACAGCTACGTGCGGGTCTACGACGTCCACCAGATGTACCAGTACCGCATCGACGGGGCTTCCGTGGGCGACAAGACCAACCCCAGGCTCCAGCCCGGCGACTTCATCGCCCCCGAGAAGCTCAGGCCCGGCGTGCTGAAGAGCAGCGATTACCCCGAGGTTCAGCGGTACTGCACCACCCCGGCGCGGCTCGGCCTGCTCTACGAGGAGGACCAGGGTATCGGCGAGGTTCCCTTTGCCAACGGCAGCACGCTGAACGACGGCCACAGCAGCGTGCTCGAGTTCCGCAGCGACTACATGTCGCCGCGTCATTCGCAACGCCGCGGGAACCTGGCCTACTGGGACGGGCACGTCGAATCGTGCTTCGCCGACCGGTGGAACAAGTCTCCGGATGACAAATATCTGGCGCTAAAGGCTCTCGGTGGGGGGGGCAGCCCATCGCCGTACCGCAAGTGAGCCTCCGCCCGCCGCCCCGGCGCGGAGGCGGCGGGATTCCCGGATCTCCACGTCCCGGCAGGCCGGCTGAGTCCGCAAACCCGGTCTTCCCGCCGCGCCCGGTGCTCCCGCGGACCGCCGCCGCAGAGCCGAGCCGTTATGCGGCCGGCAGGAGCGAGCCGGGGCTCCAGCCGGTCGGGCCGGTCCGGGGCCGGCTATCGGGCGATCCCGGGGCTTCTGACCGGGGTGTTGCCCGTCCATCAGGCAGAAGGGAGTGATCTTCCATGCATCAGGCGAGAGGACCGTCCGGCCAGATCGGGCGGATGCTCATCCGGACGACTGCGGCGGCCTTTGTCCTGCTTTTCTCCGCAGCCGGACGCGCGCCGGCCGAGGCTCCGCCGTACCCGCAGCTGGCGTCGGTCCCGGAGCGTTTCACCTTTCTGATCAACGCCGACCCCCAGATCGGTCCCTGCGACAGCCCGGTGGCGCTGGAGCGCCGGCTGTGCGGGCTGCTGAAGGATTTCGTCGCCGAGGCCGAGGCCCTGCGGCCCCGACCGGCCTTTGTGCTGTACAACGGCGACCTGGTGGCCTTTAACCGGTCGGCCTATTTCGAGGCCTTCCGCCAGGCGGCCGGCAGCGGCACACTGCCGGTCGTGCTGGTCCACGGCAACCACGACGGACGCCACGGCGACCGCGATTTCCTGGATGTCCAGGAGGCCCTGAGCGGCTTCCGCAGGCTGTACTACTCCTTCGACTGCGGGCGATGGCATTTCGTGATCCTGCCGTGCCCGGAGATGCTGCCCGGCCCGGATGCCCGGCGCGAGCTGGTCGCCTGGCTGGATGCCGATCTGGCCGCCTCCAGGGACCGGCCGACCATGGTCTTCCTGCACTACCACCTGCTGCCGGTCGGGCTGTCGCAGTGCGAATACTACACCCTGCCGATGTCCATCAAACGCGCTCTCATCGAGACCTTCGCCCGCCACGGTCAGGTGCGCCACGTCATCTCGGGGCACGTCCACGCGGGCATCCAGTCGTCCATCAAGTGCTCGTGGACCTGGCGGGGCACGAACTACATCGTGGCACCCTCCCCGGTGCCGCCGCGGGCCTTCGGCGAGGAGTTCCCGGAGTTTCTGGCCGATGGGGCGAGGAACGAGGGCTACTACCTGGCCGTCGATATCGACGGCGACCGGGCGGTCTTTCGCGGCCGCAAGATCGGCAGCCCCGTCGAGCGGGTCTACCCCGGGCGTTTCGGGGAGTTCTCCGAACAGGTCGATCCGCGGGCGTTCGAGCCGGTCTGGAAGCTCCCGCCCGGCAATGCTCTGGTCAACGGTGACTTCGAGAACGGCCTGGAAGGCTGGCTGCGGCCTCACCGCTACCTGGCCGACGAGGAGCCGGGCTTCGCCTGGCGGACGGGCACCGATCGCAAGGCTTCCGGCCAGGCCGCCGCGTGGCTGGCGGTTCGCGAGAAGGGGGAAGCCTGGGCGTATGACGAGTTCGTGGAGCTGTATCAGCCGGTCCGGCTCGCGCCGGACGCCGCGCCGGTGTTCTCGGCGAAGTTCAACGTGCCGGCATCCGGGCGGAGCTGCTTCGGCGGGGGTTACGTCCGGATCGCGGCCGGTTCGGCCGAGGGGCCGGCCTTTGCGATGTGGTTTCACTTCGGAGCCAGGGAAACGCGCGTGCGCCATGTTCACCAGGCCGTCGCCTATGCCGACCACGGCGCCCCGCAGGGCATGAACGTCCACCAGAAGCTGGCGGACGCCCGCAAGCTGATGTGCTGGCCGGTGCCGGACTACGCCGACCGGTGGCAGGACCTGCGGGTGAACGTGGCCGGGCTGTATGACGCGGCCGTGGAGCAGCCCGGGGCCTTCCGGCGGCTGGGCGCGGACCGGATGGTCGTGGCCCTGGGCGTCTGGTGCGGCATGGAGAAGGGGGCCTGCTCGGGGGCCTGGTTCGACGATGTCCGGCTGCAGGACCGCGGCGAAGGCGGCTCGACGATCAACGGCTCGCCGCTGGTCATTTCTCCGCGGATCTTTCAGCCGCCTTACGGCCGGTGGTACCTGGACCACCTCGACAAGTAGCCGCCCGCCTCGGACATGGAAACGGGGATTGCGCCAAGCAACCTGCGAAAGGAGGATGTGGATGAGCTGAAGCA
>CAZSYS010000465.1:0-2716 GCA_964611365.1 uncultured Planctomycetales bacterium | reverse complement strand
GCGCTCGGTGGGGGCCTGGTGGCGGCACCGCAACCACGCCCGCCGCGACGCCCGGGCCGTCGACCAGGCGGTGCGGGCGGGACGCTGGGTCGAGGCCGGCCTGCACCTGCACCGCTATGCCCTGCTGGCCTCGGAGCTCTGGAGACGGCTGCCCCCTCAGGCCGTCGTCTGGGACGGCGCGATCCAGCCGCGTCTGCCCCGCCACCGGCGGGTCTACGTGTACCACCGCGGCACGCCGCCGGCCCTGCCGGCCGACGCGGCGGCGGGGTTTGCCCCGGTGGTGGTCACCCCGCCGCGCCCTTCCCCCTGGACGGCCGTGGTCCTGCTGCCCGTGGGCATGCTCCTGTACACCCTGGCCCTGGACATCCTCCGGCAGGGCCGGTGGCAGCGGGCGGTGCTGTTCAACGCGGTGCTGCTGCTGACCATCCTGCTGTTCTACGGGTCGTACTTCCTGCTGGCGCTGCTGGGACGGTCCAGTTATCTGCGTTTCGCGCCGGGGCTGATGCAGGTGGTGCGTTTCGGGGTCCTGGGCGGCCGGCCGCGGATCCGGACCTATGACCTGCGCAGGCTCGACCTGGTGCTGGACCTGGCCTCGCGGCAGGCGGGGCTGACGCTGCTGCGGACCGGCCGGTGGCGGACCGAGACGTACGCCCTGCCGGGCGATCCCGAGGTCTTCGAGGCGGTGCTGCGGGCGGCGCTGTCGGCGGCGCCGCCCCCTCCGTTGCCGGGCGACCGGCTGGTCGACTGAGCGTCGGGGGCGACCAGCGGCCCGCGCCCCGGCGGTTTCCGGCGCCGCGGCCGGGGCGGGCACGGGGCCGCCGACGCCCGCCAGTCTCCCGGCGGGGGGAAGGCTCCCGGCGAGAATCGCGGCGGCTCTTTTTGACTGCTCCGCGGTTTCGACTCTATCCTTAGGCGCCGGCCTCGTTTGTGCGTCGAGGCGCGAAAGGATCCCGCCATGCCCCAGGCCAACGTCGATCCGGGCGAGCTGCGCCGGTTCGCGCGCGAGCTCAAGAGCTTCAGTGCCCAGATGCAGACGCTCATCAGCGGACTCCACGGGCGGATGATGGTCCTGGAGAAGAGCTGGCGCGACCAGGAGCAGCGCCGCTTCGCCGAGGAGTTCGAACAGATGATCAAGACCCTCGGCCGGTTCATCGAGATCTCCGACGGGCACGTGGCCTTCCTGAACCGCAAGGCGGAGCTCATCGAGGAGTACCTCAGGCAGCGGTGAGATGAGCGATCCGGCCCGGGTAGATTCGATCGAGGCGGTCGCGGCCTTCCGGACCGCGCTGTGCCTGTTCGGCGACAGGGTCCGGGCCGGCCTGCTGGAAGCCGACGCCGAGATCCAGCGGGCGGCGATGTGGCTGCGGCAGGACATGGCCGGCTACTGGTCGGCCCAACTGGAAAAACGCCGCGAGGCCCTGGCCCGGGCGAAGCTGGAACTGACCCGCAAGAAGCTGCAGAAGACGCCGCTGGGCGGGCGGCAGTCGACCGTCGATGAGGAGAAGGCCCTGGCCGCGGCTCAGCGCCGGTACGAGGAGGCCGAACGCAAGCGGGCCGCCGTCCACCGCTGGACCCGCCGGCTGGACGAGGAGAACTTCAACTACCGCGGGGGCGTGCGGGCGCTGACCCAGGCGGCCGAGAGCGATATTCCCCGGGCTCTGGCCGAGCTGGACCGGGTGCTCGACCGTCTAGACGCTTATGTGGCACTGAAGCCCGCCGCCTCCGGGCCGCCTGCGACGTCGGCGGCGACCGGGGGGATGGCCCGCCCGGGCGAACCCGGCCGGCCCGACGACGATCCGGGCGACGTTCCCTCGGACGGCGGCACCGGGGCCCCGGGGGAGGAGCGGACTTGAGCGTCTCCACCGGACAGGCCAAGCTCAAGGAGGCCGGCAAAGAGCTGGCCGCGCGGTGGGCGGAGGCCCGGGGCTACTGGCATGACGACGTCGCCCGGCGTTTCGAAACCGAGTTCGTGGAGCCCCTTCTGGCCGCGCTGCGCGACGCCCAGGAGGCGATGAGCCGGATGGACGCGGTGGTCGAGCAGGTCCGCCGCGACTGCGCCGACGCGCCGGACTGAGGGCCTCGACCGCCGCGCGCGGCAGAATCACCATGATCGAGCCCAGCGACCAGTCCGCCGGCGAGCCCGCGCCCCAGGCGCCCGATGCCCTCGAGCTCCTGCGCCGGGCGGTCGCGTCGCTGCAGGTCGTCTCCCGGGATTCCGTCCGCCGGGACGTGGAACGGATCGACCGGCCGTTCGAAAAGAGCCGCCTGGCGCTGACCGGCCGCTACGAGCGGCTCGCCTGTCGCCTGGGCGAGCGGCTGGAGCGGCTCGAGCGGCAGCTTCAGCAGGCCCGCCAGGAGGCCGTCCGGCAGATCGAGGAACGCTACCGGGCGGAGATCGAATGGCTTGAAAAGGACGCCGCCGGGGCCCGCGAACGCGTGGTCAGCGACGTGGAAAACGCGGTGCGCCAGGCCCGCGAAAAGCGCGACCAGGAGATCTGGCTGGCCGAGAGCGTCGTCGAGGCCGAAAAGGCCCACCTCCAGAGGGAAGCCGAGCGTCTCAAGGCCGAGCAGCCCACGGTCGCGCGGGTGCTCACCGAGGCCGCCGAACAGGCCGAGTGGACGGTCGCGGCCTGCCGCATGGCTCTGCCGGAGGTGCCTCCGGCCGGGATGCTGGCCGACGACGACCCCGCCGCGACGTTCCGGGCCCGGCTCGAGC
>CAZSYS010000464.1:0-2734 GCA_964611365.1 uncultured Planctomycetales bacterium | reverse complement strand
GTGGTCGTCATGGGCGGTCCTCCGCCCCGGCGGGCCGGCCGCCTGCCGGGATGGTGGTTTCCAGCCACCGGGCGTCGCGGTCGATCTCCACGGTCACCTCGCCCATCGCCGCCGGCAGCAGCAGCACGTCGCCCCGCGCAAAGACGAACGGTTCCGCGCGGTCCTTCGCAAAGAGGCGTCCGCCGCCCTCCAGCACGATCCAGACGACCGGCTCGTCGCAGGGAACGGTTCGCCGCGTGCCCTCGGCCATCCGCACCTTCTCGATGACGAAGAAGCGGTTGGCGCACAACCTCGTCACCGTGGTCGACAGGGTGCCCATGTGCGACCGCGGCTGCATCGGCGGCGGGGGCGGGGCGTCAAAAGCGATGCACTCCAGGGCCTCCTCCAGGTGCAGGGCCCGCGGCCGGCCGGTGGCCGGATCCATGCGCCCCCAGTCATAGGTGCGAAACGTCGTGTCCGAAGGCGTCTGCACCTCGGCCACCAGCACGCCGGCCCCCAGGGCATGCACCGTGCCGCTGGGCAGGTCGAAGCAGTCGCCGGGCCTGGCCGGCACCTTGCGGAGCACGCCGTCGATCCGCCCGGCGAGCATGGCCTGGCGGAAGGTCTCCCGGTCGATCCTCGGCTCCAGGCCGTGATAGATGGCCCCCTCGGGGTCGGCGTCCAGGACGTACCAGGCCTCGTGCTTGACCTGCACGCTGCCGCCCATCCGCCGGGCCACCGCTTCGGGGGGGTGAACCTGGACGCTCAGCCACTGCCGGGCGTCAAGGAACTTGATCAGCAGCGGAAAGCAGCCGTCGATCAGGGCGACATCGCCGAGAATGGCTGCTGCATCCTCGGCCACCGCCTGCCCGAGCGTCCTGCCGGCCACCGGCCCGCGCGCGACCACCGACCGGCCCTCGGGAATGTCGGAAAGCTCCCAGGATTCGCCGATCGGTTCGGAAAAAGGATTGTCTCGCCCGAAATGGCGGAAAATGCGATCGCCGCCCCAGATCCTGGGTTTGTAGATGGGCTCGAATACCAGCGGACCGGGAACCATCGCCCGGCAGTTTACCGTGTCCGCCGCGGCCGGGCGAACAACGGCACGGCCGCACCGAGCAGCAGCAGGCCGGCCGGCTCAGGCACCGACGCCGGCAGGAAGCCCGCCGGCTGCGGCACGATCGAGGCCTGCATGATGTCTGCGGGAATGGGCAGCCCGTTGAAGATCGCGTCGGTGTCGCCGCTGAGCATGCTGCTGAGCACCGTACTGTTGACCAGGCGGGCGATGTCCTCATCGCTGAGCACCTCGCCGGCGGCAATCCGGGCCCGAAGCTCCTCGGCCGTCCGGTTCAGCTCGGCGACCTTCGTGGCCTTGGCACTGAACTTGGCAAACGGATTCTCCACGCCGCGGGCGGTGAAGATCGGCTCGGTCAGCACCGCCAGCACATCGGCGAAGATGTTGCCGGAGGTGTTGATCGGACCGACGTCGAAGTCGAAGGTGTTCTCGGTCGAGGAGAGGAAGCCGTCGCCGGTGAAGCTCCCGCGGTTGGAGATCTGGATCCGCGTGTCATAGAAGCCCAGGATGTTGATGTCCGTGTCGATGTTGATCAGGATCTGGCCGGTGGCGTCGAAGTCCTGCACGCCGTTGTTCACCGAAAAGCTGTAGCTCAGCGGCTGACCCCCGGTGGTCAACGAGAACTGTGCCGAAGGAATGCCGCTGAGCCGGTACCCGGCCGAGCCCCGCACGAACCCGTTGAGCGTCATCTCCGCCCAGCCGGCGTTGAACGTCCGGTTGTTGTAGACCGCCACCGCGTTGGCCGTCCAGCCGTTCCCGACCACGCTGCGTTCCAGCCCCACCTGGTAGCCGAAGAGCTCCAGTCCCTGGCGGACGTTCTGCCAGATGGCCGCCTGGCCGGCCGCCGGCAGGGCCAGTGCCGCCAGTGCCGCCAGGGTCAGGTGACGTCCAGGTCTCGCTTGCATGCCCGTGTCTCCCTCGTGATTCCCCTTCGCGACGCCCGCAGTCCGCAACCCCGGTCGGCCACGGCATCCCGCGGGGGCGATAACCTTCTGGTTGTCCGGTGATTCTATCCCCGGCAGGTCGCAGTTTTCTCGCAAAGCCGTCCGGCCGTCAAGAATCGTCTGCGATCACCACGCACAGCCGATCATCGACGGGTTCACGGCAGGATTTGACCGGAAATCCGGCCCGGCGCAGCCGTTTCGGTCTGCAGAGGTCCGGATGGCCTCTTTCTCTTTTTGAACAAGGTTATTATCAGCAAGAGTTTACGAACCAAAAGGAGCTTGGTCGGCCGGCGGCAGTGCCGCCGCGAACAGAAACCGCAGGATGCACTCCACGCCGCGGTCGAAATCGGCCAGATGGAAGAACTCGTCGGCGCTGTGAAGATTGCAGTTCGGGTCGGCAAACCCGAGCATCAGGCTGTCGGCCCCCAGGACTTCCTTGAACAGGGGCAGAATAGGCAGCGTTCCACCCTCCAGGGTCATGACGGGTTTCCGTCCGTAGGTCGCCTCGAGCGCCTCGGCAGCCAGGGACAGCACGGCCTGCCCGGCCGGCAGGCGATAGGCCCGGCATCCCTGGTGGGTGAGGATCTGCAGCCTGACGGTATCGGGGCAGAGGGCCCGGACGGTGGCATCGAAGGCCTCCGAGACCTTCTGTGGATCCTGGTCGGGCACCAGACGCATGGAAATCTTGGCTGAGGCCTGCGCGGGGATGACGGTCGCGGCCCCCTGGCCGGTGTAGCCG
>CAZSYS010000463.1:0-2738 GCA_964611365.1 uncultured Planctomycetales bacterium | reverse complement strand
TTCGCTCGCCGCTACTGACGGAGTCTCGGTTGATTTCCTTTCCTCCAGGTACTTAGATGTCTCAGTTCCCTGGGTCAGCTCGCACGGGTCTATGCATTCAACCCGCCGTGACGCCATCTCCTTGCGGAGTGACGCCGGGTTTCCCCATTCGGACATCCCCGGATCAATGCCTGTTTGCCGGCTCCCCGGGGCTTATCGCAGGCTGCCACGTCCTTCATCGCCTCTCGACGCCTAGGCATCCTCCATGCACCCTTTGTAGCTTGGTCGCACGAATGACACACTGTCCCGCACCGGCTCCCGCCGGCCCGGCACACCGCGCCACCCGCGGTCGGACTCCCGCCCGGCGGAACGACCCGCCGCACGCGATCCCCGGCCGCACGACCAAGGCACCTTCGACGCAATCGGTCGCGTCGTTTCGAACGAGTGGCTCTTCGCCATTGCCGCTCGATTGGAACCATGGATCTGGTTGTGGTGTGATCCACTACCTGCTCGCTCGCCCGACGCCGGCCCGCAGCCGACGCCGCCGAACGATGCTCCACATCTCCGATTGTCAAAGATCCGCCCCGGCCTCCGGCCAACCGCAGCCGCGCGTCCCGCAGCCAAGGTTCGCCAGCCCGGAGCCCGTCAAGTATACCGATCTGTTCGGCCGTGTCAACGCCCCGGCCGGAACCTTTTTCGATTTTTTTGCCCACGCCGGTTCGGTT
This sequence comes from uncultured Planctomycetales bacterium, assembly GCA_964611365.1. GTDB lineage: Bacteria > Planctomycetota > Phycisphaerae > UBA1845 > PWPN01 > CALLOB01. The sequence goes on along the minus strand of CAZSYS010000463.1, from coordinate 2,034 downwards.
TTTCAACCGCCCACCGGGCAATCCCCGGGACACCACCCCGTCCGGGGCACCACCCCACGGAGCCAGGCGGGCTCGAATGGAGCCGAGCGGGCTCGAACCGCCAACCTCCTGGTTGCAAACCAGGCGCTCTCCCAGTTGAGCTACGGCCCCCTGGCCTGCCGCCTGCGGCCGAATCCGCCTCCAGAGACCCCGGGACATCGCCCCAGGCCCCCAGCCCACCGAGCGGCGCCTCCCGGACGCCCTCAACCGGTCCGCCTGCCTGCCCGTCGGCCCCGATCGGCCCCGCCCCGGAGCCGAGACCCCGCCCGGGCAAGCCGCCGTCGATCCATTCACTGGGCCCGATAGGAGTCGAACCTATGACCTCGTCGTTATCAGCGACGCGCTCTAACCAACTGAGCTACGAGCCCTCGTACCCACAACCCTCCGGCGGACCCGCCGGTCCCGGAGGCTTGTCGCCTCTTTCCAGGCAGCTCTTCAGGAGAAAGAACCGCCAGCGAGGACGCTGGCGGTGTCACGTGCGGCGAAGCTAGCACAGGCCGCCAGCGGCGTCAACCGAATTGTCCGACGCTTGCAATCCGCACCAAAAGCCGATGTCCTCCCGGCCTGGCCGCAATACCGGCAAGACCCTTGGGGAAGAAACGACCCGCCTTCCACCCCGGCTGTCCATATCGGCCCGCCGTCCCGGCAGGCACCAGCAAAAAAGCCGAGGCCCCGGCAAGAGTCCCCTAGTCTATCGCCAATCCCACGGCTGTCAACATCCCGAATTATAGCCCCAGGCGACCGGCGCGCCAAGCGCTTCAGCCGACCGGCCGGGAAGCATCGAACATCGCCTCCCATCGCCTAACCATTTGTCTTGCAATAGCTTGCTGTATATCCAGGGCCGCGGACAATCCTGGGCCCCAGTGCTCGAAGCTCTCCTCCGGAGGCAGTTCGGCCAGCTCGGCGGCACAGGCCGTCCGGATGTCGGCCACAGTCTGAGGCCGGCACTCGAGGTGGAACTGGATGGCGTAGACCCGCCGGCCCATCCGGAAAGCCTGATGCCGGAAGCGCCGCGACCAGGCCAGGTGGACGGCTCCCGGCGGAAGGTCGAACGTGTCGCCATGCCACTGGAACACCGTCTGCGGGTCGGCCAGCAGGCTGAACAGGGGATCATCCGCCGCGGCCGGGGTCAGGTACACCTCGAACAGGCCGATCTCCCGGGGACGCAGCGGGTAGACCCGGGCTCCGCAGGCCCGGGCAATAAGCTGGGCCCCCAGGCAGACGCCGATGACCGGCCGATCCGCACGCACCAGCCGGCCGATCAGCTCACGCTCCGGAACCAGGAATGCGTGGCGATCGATCTGGTCCACGTTCATCGGTCCGCCCATGACCAGCCAGGCCTCGAAGTCGCGGTCCCCGGGCACCGGGTCGCCGTCCCAGAGTCGGACCAGCGTGGTGCGGTGCCCGTCTTCCAGCAGCGTCTCTTCCAGGGCATCCGCGCCTTCGCACCAGAAATGCTGGAGAATCCCAATGGTGGCCATGAACGAGAGGTTTCCGTCAAGGGGGATGCAGGCAGGCGCGCCTTCATGATAGCCGGCCTGGAACCCCGCGGCAAACAGACCCCGTAACCGGCCGGAGTGGGACCGCCCTCCGGGGGACGAACCCGGACTCAACGACCGGGCGGCTCAGTCCGCGGGGCCAGGGCCACGAACATGAGGCGGGTGCCCTTGACGGTGGTCAGTTCCGTGCGGCCGGCCGGAATGTCGAGGTACCACACCGGCTGCTCGTGGCGGCGGACCTGGATGCTCATCGACTTCGCCTGCCGCCAGCCGGGCGGGACCGGTCCCTCAACGGCGGCGTAAATGCGCAGCCCCGCCTGCCTCTGGAAGATGAACCAGGCCGGCGCGAACTGCAGCTCGTCCACCGTGTAGCGGATTCGCGGCAGGCCCTCCAGCTCGGCGGGGTATCGGTCAATGGTGTGCTCGCGGTCCCAGAACGTGGTGGTCTCGCGCACGAGCCGGTCAAAGCGGAAGCGGTGGTTGCAGGTGACGGTGA
>CAZSYS010000462.1:0-2764 GCA_964611365.1 uncultured Planctomycetales bacterium | reverse complement strand
GATTTTGGCGGCGCTGGCCTGCGGCAACGCCGCCGCCGGGCCGGACCCCGACGACCTGGCGCGCGTCGAGCAGCTGCAGGCCGTGCTGGCCGCGGTGGCCGAGGAGGTCGCGCCGGCGGTGGTCGCGATCCGCTCCCAGCACCCGGTGAGCCTGCCGGAGAACGACCCGCCCGGCACCGCTCCCGACCGCGACAGGCCCGACGCGCCCGCTCTCCGGCGGCTCTTGCCCGCCGTGGGCAGCGGGATGATCATCGACCCTTCGGGGCTGATTCTGACCAACGAACACGTCGTTCACGGGGCCATTCCGGAGAACATCACCGTCTCGCTCTTCAACGGCGACACCTACACGGCGCAATCGCTGACCAGTGATCCGCGGAGTGATCTGGCGGTGCTGCGCATCGATGCCCGCGATCTGAAGGCCGTCCGGCTCGGCGACGCGGCCACCGTCCGCCAGGGACACTTCGCCATCGTGCTGGGCAATCCGTTCGGCTCGGCCTCGACGGGCAGGGGTGAAGCGGCCATGTCCTTCGGCGTGGTCAGCGGCCTGGGCCGGCAGCTGACCCCCCAGCTGGACCCGCAGGACCAGCGCTACTACGGCAACCTGATCCAGACCGACGCCCGGATCAACCCCGGCAACAGCGGCGGACCGCTGATCAACCTCCGGGGCGAGGTGATCGGCGTCAACACGGCCATCTCCACCCGCTCCGGAAGCAGCCAGGGCGTAGGCTTCGCCATTCCGATCGACGATCACGCGCGCGGCATCATCGCCCGGCTGGCCCGCGGCGAGGAGATCGAGTACGGCTACCTCGGCGTGTCGCCGGACGCGCCCACCGCGCCGGACCGCCAGCGGGCGGGCTGTCCGCCGGGCGTCGGCGTCGTGGTGCGCGGCGTCAGCGAAGCGTCGCCCGCCGCGGCCGCCGGCCTGCAGCCGGGGGACGTCATCGTCGCGTTCGACGGCCGGCCGGTCGGTGACGTGGACGCGCTGATTCGCGCGGTCGGCGCCGCCCGCGCCGGGCGCGAGGTCGAGATCGGCCTGTACCGCGACGGGCAGCCGATGAACCTGCGGGTCGTGCCCGCCCGCCGCCAGACCATCCGGGGAGTCAACACCGACGCAACGTGGATCTGGCGGGGCATGCACCTGGCCAACCTCACCCCCCGCCTGCGCCGCCAGTTCGACCTGCCCGAATCGGCCGCCGGCGTGGTGGTCAGCCGGGTCGAACCGCTCAGTCCCGCGGAGAAGGCCGGCGTGACCGGCGGGCTGGTCCTGCGGTCGCTCAACGGGCATGCGGTCGGCACCGTCCGCCGCCTGCGCGAGGTCGCCGAAAGCCTGGACGGCCCGGCGGACCTGTCCTTCGCCGGCACGCCCCCCGTGGAGATCCGCATCGACCGGTAGCCGTCCCGTGCGCCGCACCCGCCGGCCCGCGCCGACGCCCTCAGGGGGCGCCGGTCATCGCCCAGACCGTCCCGTCCCAGGTGGCCACGACCAGAGTGTTGCCCGTCACCGCGGCGGTCGAGGCGATCGGCATGCCGAATCGGTGTTTCCAGAGCTCCCGGCCGTCGGAAGCCGCCAGGGCGTAGAACCAGCCGTCGCCGGCCCCGAAGTACACGACGTCTCCGACGATCACCGGTGAAGAGGTGATCGAGGACGACATCCGCTGATAGGGCACGGTCGGGCCGATTTCCTCCCCCACCGGGAAGCTCCAGCGAAGCAGACCGGTAGCCTTGTCGAAGCCGTTCATGGCCGCGGCGCGGAACTCGCCCTTGCCGTTGACCTCCGCGCCGCCCAGGCAGACGACGTCGCGGCCGACCGCCGGCGTGCCGGTCTCATTGCCCAGCGGAACCATCTCGAACCCCCCGCCCCGGGCCGCGGGCATCGAAGCCTCCCAGATCTGCCGGCCGTTGCGCCCGTCCAGGCACCGCAGCGTCCGGGCATTGTGGAAGACATAAAGCCGGTCGCCTTCGCCGTTCTGCTCGACGGCCGCCGGCACCACCGCCACGGTCGAGACCTCCATCCTGGCGTTGGCCCAGCGGATTTCGCCGCTGGCCGGGTCCAGCGCCCGGGTGAACGGCCCGCCCTGGTAGACGGCGCCGGTTCCCAGGCTCGGACCTGAGTAGATGCTCGGCCACCAGTCCTGGCCGCCGGGTTGCTTCCACACCACGTTGCCGGTGGCAAGGTCATACGCCCCGAAGCCGTTGCAGCGCCCGGCGTACACGACCTTCCCGTCGGTCACGGGAAAGCTGGTCTCCCAGCGGTCGTCGCCCTCGCGGCCCAGCGAGGCCGTCCAGCGCGGATAGCCGTCGCGGTCGATGCAGTACAGCGTCCCGGCCTGCGAGACCGCCAGAACTTCGCCGTTCCACGCTGCCAGGCTGTGCTTGACCGACGAGTCGACCGGCGTCCGCCAGACCGGCCGGCCCGTGCGCACGTCCAGGGCGGTGATCGCGCAGTCGTCCAGCGAGCGTTCGAAGCTGCCGGCGGCGTAGACCCGGCCGTCGGCGATGACCGGGCTGGAGATGTGGATCGTGCCGCCGATGCTGGTCGCCCAGGCCACGGACAGCGGGGGTTTCGGCCCGGCCTCGAGATAGCCGCGGTGGCCGGCGTCGTTGTGGAAGAACCGCCAGGGTTCGCCGGGCTCGACCGCCGCCGGCCGGCCCTGGGCCAGGGTGAACGCGGCGGTCCCGGTCCAGGTGTCGGTGCCGCAGGCGGCCGGGGCGGGCGACGGGCGGGCGGCCGAGGCGACCACCTCGATCGCCAGCGGCCCGGGCG
>CAZSYS010000461.1:0-2813 GCA_964611365.1 uncultured Planctomycetales bacterium | reverse complement strand
ACGGGGTGCCCCGGCGTTCCGGTACCGGCCCCGCCGGGACGGGTCCGGAACGTCGGTGGATTCATCAGAACCCGTCGCAGTTCGTGTCGGCCTCGACGCCCGGCGAGGAGGCGCAGTTGATGAACGAGATCAGGTCCTGACCGTTCACCCTCTGGTCGCCGTTGCGGTCGAAGCACGAGCATTCCGGCTGGAAGTCGACCGGGTTGTCGTTGTAGCACCGCTGCCAGGCGGCGAAGTCGTTCATGTCCACGAAGCCGTCACCGCCGGCCGGCACCACGTCGGCAAACGGGTCGTTGCAGCAATAGCCGCCGTTGGGATTCGGAGCGGCGTACAGCTTGTAGGTGCGGTCGGTGCTGTCGATCACGTGGGCCAGCACCGTGCTGCCGCTCGCGGTGAACGCCAGGGCCGCGACGACGGAGTTCGCGCCGGCCCCCGGCATGGAGCCCTGATCGGCGTCCGGGCCGTAGAGGCCGGGGTCATAGAAGCCCACGCGATAGACCTTGCCCAGGGACGCATACTGGCTCACGCTCTCGTCGAGGTAGTAACCCCAGGCGAGCTTGCTGTTGTCACCGTGCATGGTATTGACCAGGAAGGCGCTCCAGGACATATACGCCGAGCCGTCGCAGGGGTTGATCGCCATGGCCTGCACCCAGTAGGGCGAGCCGGTGCTCTTGTTCGAGCCCGCCGGGTCGTTGCCATTGCAGTGCCAGGACTCGACGCGGGTGACTCCCGGCATCGGTTCGGGGTTCTGGCCGGAGATGCCCACGCCGCTGTAGAGGCTCGGCTCGCTGTCGGTGCCCACCCAGCGGGTCATGATCGCCGAATACAGCCAGTAGTGCGGCAGCACGTGACACGGCTGGAAGCTGCCCACCGGCGTGTCCGCATCGGGCAGCTCGTTGGCCCAGGTGGCCGCGTCGCCGGTGTACTCCCCGAGGTGATAGCCCAGCCAGTCGATGACCATCGTGCCGCTGCCGCCGAACTTCGGCGTGCCCTTGTCCGTTTCGCCGCCGACGCCCAGGCCGACGCCGGTGTACATCCAGTTCGCCGGCGTCAGCACCGGGTCGGGGTCGGGGCCGGCACTGTCATACTGCAGGACGCCGTTGACCCAGCACTTGACCCGGTCTTGGTTCTGGTAGGCCGTGCCGAACAGGCGGATCTCCATCCAGGTGTCGTTGGCGAAAGTCCCGACGTTCTTCAGGAAAGTGTTGCTCTTGATGTCCCACAGCTCGAGATTATTGCCGTTGACCCGCACGCCGACCCACGGGTTGGTGTCGTTGCCCTGGCAGTTGGCCCAGCCGCTGGGGCTGATGGCGATTACGTAGCTGTCGGCGGTCCAGTTGGTCATCTTGAAGCGGCCGGCGATGGTCAGGCCGTTGATGAACTTGGAGTCGTTCAGGTACTCGGACGGCTGGTACCAGCGGATCTTGCCGCTTTCCTTTGGATACCTCAATGCGCCGATGTTGACGATCCCGGCAGTCTCGACGGCGTCCAGCGTCAAGTCGCCCCAGCCGTTGTTGTTCTGCGGGCCGCCGCCGGCGGTCTGCTTGTACGCCTGCCAGCGGTTGTAAACCTCGCCCGGTCCGCGAACGCCCATCCACAGCGCTTTGCGGGTCCCGTCGTAGGCCAGGGCGGTCACCCGGTCGCGGCCCCACCCCGGGCTGTCGTCGCCGTTGGGGTTGACCGGCCGGGAATAATAGTTGCTGCCCACCGGGTCCGGATTGATCCGGTCCCAGCCCCAGGCCCAGGGGTTGGCCGTCCGCGCCGGGGCTCCACCCAGGTGCAGGTCAGTGAACGAATCGACGTAGTTCTTCGTGCCCACGTACTTCAGCGAGAACATCAGCTGCTTGGCGGCGTGGCCCTCGTTGACGGCGGCGTCACGCACGGCCTCCTGAACGGTGCCGCCGGGCATGTTGATCCGCCAGAAGTGGTGGTACTTGAAGTAGCCGTCCGCACCGTTGACGTTGAAGTAGATGTGGCCGTCCGGGCCCATCTCCGCGTCCTCGACCCAGCACTGCTCGGCGGGGTAGCCCAGGCCCGCGAAGTACGCGGTGAGATCCTTCACCAGGCTCACCGTCCCGTCGGCCTGAAGCTTGAGAATGCGGTTCGGGACGCCGGTGGCGTAGCCCCACTCGATCTCGCTGTAGTTCTGGAGGGCATACACCTGCCCGTCCTGCCGGCGGGTCATCAGCTTGGTGATCATGCCCGGCCAGGCCGTGGCGCTGATGTCGATGTCGCGCAGCTTGGTGTAGCCGCCCGAGCCGTTGGGCTGATAGACGGTCACGCCGCCGGGCTGACTGTTGTCATTCAGCGCATTGGCGGTGGCGAAGACGTAGCCGTTGCCGTCGATGGCGATGGAGTTGAACATGACCCGCTTGTAGTCGCGGGTCAGATTCATCCCCCATGCCCCGGTGGGGTACAGCGGCAGGCTGAACCCCGACGAGGCCTGCAATGCCCAGTCCGCCGCCGGGGCCGGACTGGCGACCATGGCCGCGATGCCCACAAAGACAACCGTTCCGATCACTTTCTTCGACATTGTGCACCCTCCACGTGCGTCCGGAAAAGAAACAGTGAGACAGGATCTCCACGGACCATTTTGACGCATCTGACGACAGGATTTCGCTCCGGGCCCCCGGTGGTGGCCTGACTGGCGGCACCGCTGACCCTCCTGATCATGCATCATACCTGAGGCGCGGGACGCCGTCAAGCCCTGAAACGTTCAAAAAGTTTCGTTAAAACATTTTAGCCAACAAACCCTCATGCTGCTGATTCATCGGCCGTTGCCCGCCGCAGCGTGAGTTTCCAGAGCCCCGACT
>CAZSYS010000460.1:0-2853 GCA_964611365.1 uncultured Planctomycetales bacterium | reverse complement strand
AGGGCAGCGGCTACAGCCTGCTGCTGGTCGTCTCCCTGCTGGCCAGCCTGGTCGGCACGACCGGAGCCTCCATGCTCCTGATCCGCCCGCTCCTGCAGATCAACAGCGAGCGCCGGCACGTCAAGCACACCGTGATCTTTTTCATCTTCCTGGTCAGCAACATCGGCGGCAGCCTGCTGCCCACCGGCGATCCGCCGCTGTTCCTGGGATACCTCTACGGGGTGCCGTTCTTCTGGACGCTGCACCTCTGGAAGCAGTGGCTGTTCACCTGCGCCCTGCTGCTGGTGGTCTACTGGGTCTGGGACACGATGGCCTTCCGTCGCGAATCGCCGACGGACCTGAAGCTCGACGCGGCCCGGCTGGAGCCCCTGCGCGTCCACGGCGGGCTCAGCTTCCTCTGGCTGGTGCTGGTGGTCGCGGCGGTGGCGGTCATCGTACCGGGACAGAAGCTGCCCGGCCTGGACTACGTGGTGCCGGAGGACACCCGGGCCCCGGCTCACTACCTGCGCGAGGCCCTGATGCTGGCCATCGTGCTGGTCGCCTGGATCACCACGCCGGCCCGCATCCGCCGCGAGAACAACTTCGACTTCACCGCCATCGGCGAGGTCGCGGTGCTGTTCATCGGCATTTTCATCACCATGCAGGCGCCGGTGGAGATTCTGAACATCAAGGGCCCGGAACTGGGGCTCAAGCAGCCCTGGCATTTCTTCTGGGCGACCGGCACGCTGTCCAGCTTCCTGGACAACGCCCCGACCTACGTGGTCTACTTCAAGACCGCCGGCACGCTGTCCATCCCGGGCATGGACGTACTGCAGGGCGTCCAGACCGCCACCGGCTCCATCCCGGTTCCGCTGCTGATCGGGGTCTCGCTGGGAGCGGTGTTCATGGGGGCCAACACCTACATCGGCAACGGCCCCAACTTCATGGTCAAGAGCATCGCCGAGCAGGCCGGCGTGAAGATGCCCAGCTTCTTCGGATACATGGTGTACAGCCTGCTCGTGCTGATCCCCACGTTCGTGGCGGTGACGGTGATCTTCCTGCGGTGATCCGGTCTCGGATCGCCCCGCCGGTCGCGGCTCAGGACGAATGCACCGCCCCCGCACCGGTCCCCGCGGGAACCTGCGCTGCCGCCGCGGCCCGCTCCAGCGCCGCCCGGACCAGCCCCAGGAACATCGGCTGGGGCCGCAGGGGCCGGCTCTGGAACTCCGGGTGGGCCTGCGTGCCGACGAAATAGGGGTGCGTCCCGCGCGGCAGCTCCAGAATCTGCATGATCGGATAATCCGGAGCCTTGCCCGAGAACACCAGCCCGCGGGCCTCAAGGGTCTCGATGTAGCGCGGGTCCACCTCGTAGCGGTGGCGGAAGCGCAGCCTCGTCTCCCGCACCCCCCCGAACAGCTCGGCCGCCAGCGTGCCCGGCCGGATCTCCACGTCCCGCCCCCCCAGCCGCATGTTGCCGCCCAGCCCCTCGATCTGCTTCTGCTCCGGCAGAATGTCGATCACCGGGTAGGGCGTCTCCGGGTCGATCTCCGTGCTGTTGGCCCCCGCCAGCCCGCAGACGCTGCGGGCGAACTCGATCACCGCCATCTGGAAGCCGTAGCAGATGCCCAGGTACGGCAGGCGGTTCTCCCGGGCGTGACGGATGCAGGCGATCTTGCCCTCCGCCCCGCGAACCCCGAAGCCGCCGGGCACGATGATCCCGTGCAGCCCGCGCAGGTAGTCGGCGGCGTTGTCGTCCGTGATGTCGGTGCAGTCCACCCACTCGATGCACACCTGCGTCTCGGCCGCCGCCCCGGCGTGGTCCAGCGCCTGGATGATGCTCGCGTAGCTGTCCCGCACCGACGTGTACTTGCCGATGATCCCGATGCGCACCTGTCGCCGGGTCGCCCGGATCCGCTGCACGAAGCCGTTCCAGGCATCCCGGGCGCAGGCCTCGGACTCCGGCTGCACCCGGTCCTCCAGCCGGAGCAGATCCACCACCGTCCGGTCCAGCCCGGCCCCGCGCAGCATCTCGGGAATCAGGTAGATGCTCTCGCAGTCGTGCATCGAGAAGACGTTCTCGATCGGCACGTTGCTGTACAACGCCAGCTTCTCGCGCACCTTGCGGGTGATCACGTCCCGACCCCGGCAGGCGATGATCTGCGGCTGGATCCCCGACCCCAGCAGGCTTTTGATGCCCAGCTGGGCGGCCTTGGACTTCTGCTCGCCCAGCATCGGCGGCGAGATGATGTAGGTCAACGCCACGAACGCGCAGGAGTTCGCCCCCTCCTCGAAGGCCAGCTCGCGCATCGCCTCGATGTAGTAGCCGTTCTCGAGGTCGCCCACCGTGCCGCCGATCTCCACGAAAACCACGTCCGCGGCCGTGGCCGCCGCCAGCTCCCGCAGCTTGGTCTTCACCTCGCCGGTGACGTGGGGAATCATCTGCACGTCGCGGCCCAGGTAGCTGCCCCGACGCTCCTTCTCCAGCACCCGGGCGAAAATCTGGCCGCTGGTCGCGAAGTTCATCCGCGACAGGTTCTGGTCCAGCATCCGCTCGTACGTCCCCAGGTCCATGTCGGTCTCCATCCCGTCGTCCAGGACGAAAACCTCGCCGTGCCGGTAGGGGTTCAGCGTGCCGGAGTCCATGTTCAGGTACCCCTCCAGCTTGATCGGCGCAACCGTCAGACCCTTGTCCTGCATGCACTTGGCCAGGGAACTCGAGAAGATGCCCTTGCCCAGCCCGCTCATCACCGTCCCGACCACCACGACATACTTGGTCCGCCCGGGCCTGTACCCCGCCGGCATCGGCGCGTAGAATTCGGTGTCGTCCGACGTCGACCCCACCGCGGCCAGCATCTGCTCGGCTTGCTGCATGAC
>CAZSYS010000459.1:0-2856 GCA_964611365.1 uncultured Planctomycetales bacterium | reverse complement strand
ACCGTGCCCCCGCCGCGCAGCAGCAGGTCGCGCCGGCTCCAGGCCCGCCCGGCCGGCGGCGCAGACGGCGCAGAACCACAACATGGCCGCTCAGCACTCATCAGTACTCACCTTCGCCGCTCTCCGGCTTGCCGGCGGGCGCCCGGTCATTCTGCGGCGCGGGCGTCTGAGGCGCGGGCCCGGACCGGACCTCTCCGTGGTCCGCGGCACTCAGCCGGGCTGCCAGCGCGGCGGCCCGCTCTTCGGCCAGAGCCCGATCCTCGCACTCCACGATACCGCCGACGCAGGGCCCCTTGCGGAACACCACGGTGAACACGCCCAGCGACTCGCCGACCAGCCGCTCCCCGCCGCCTTCGTCGGCCCGCCGCTCCAGAAGCGTGTCGTACCGGGCCACCGCCGCAGCAAAACGCTCGAAGACCTCGGCAGCCTCCTGGGACCCGCCGCACCGGGTCACGAACGCCTGAAAACGCCGCTGGCCGGCCAGGTAGTCGGCCAGGAACACCCGGTTGAGAAACTCATAGCCCAGGGCGCTGCTGGCCTGGTATCTCAGCGAATCCGGCACCCGGTCTCCTGTCGGCAGCACATCCTCGACCCAGAACGGCCGGCCGTCATCGGCGATCGTGCCGGCCACGGCCGCAGCAATGGTCCGCGAGATCGCCAGGGCGTCCGGGCCGCCGTCGCCGGGACCCAGGACGTTGACGTAATAACGGCCCTTCCAGAAGAAGGCCCCGCTGCCCGAGACGTAGCCCGACCGGCCGACCTCCAGCTTCTCGACGGCGCCGCTGCGTTCGGTCATGTAGATGCCCAGGGCGTTGGCCGGCTCGGCCATGTCAAAGATGTACACGTCGAAGCTGCGGTTGCCCCGCCGGTCGAAGTACTGCCCGAAGCGCAGGTCCACCACCTCAAACGCTCTGAACAGTCCTTCCTTGCCGTCGATCTTCTCGTAGAGATTCTCGGCGTAGCGCTCGGTGCTCACCGGCGCGGCGATGTCGCCGCCCTCGATCGCCGGGAACCGGGCCTGACCGGCAGCCGGCGGGGCGGTCACAACCTCAGCGGTCGGTGAGGTGGCCGTCGGGCCGGCCCGCCCGGCGGCCCGCTCGGCCAGCGCCCGGGCAGCTTCGTCGTCGTCGGCCAGAGCCAGAAAGACTGCATGGGCGGCTTCCCGGACGACCGCGGCCCGCCCGTCGATCCTCCCGGTCTGGCCGGCCCGGGCACGGAGTTCAGCCGCCCTGGCCGCCGGATCCGGCGGCGTCATCACCGCCAGGAGCCTGCCGTCCCCGTAGTCCGCCAGCCAGCAGTCCCGCAGCTCCTCCACGCCCAGGGCGGCGCGGCGAACGTAACGCAGGCTCCCGGGCACCCGTTCCTCCGCCGGCAGCAGCGCTTCGGCCGGAAACGGACCGCCGTACACCAGCTGCGCCCCGCCGACGAGCCTGGCCGTCGGTTCGGCCCGGGGACCGGCGGCCAGCGTGACGTATCGCCCGGACCAGAACCCGCAGCGCCGGCCGTCCTGCGAGCGCCACCCGCCGCGGCCCAGCCGCACTTCCGCCGCCCCCTGCGGCCGCAACGCCCAGGCCAGTCCGAAAGCGTTCTGCGGTTCGCCGGCGTCGATCACTGTGACGACCGTGGCCTCCTGGCCTTCCGCGCCGGCATACGCGGCCGCGCAGGCCCATTGGGCGCCGAAGTCCTCCAGCAGTCCGCAGGTACCTCCGTCCGGAGCAAAGGAACCGGCGATACCCGCCTGCGACAGTGCCTCGGCGGCCAGTGATGCGGTCTGCCCGTCGCGGACCGGCCATGCGGTCAGCCACAACCGGTCACCGGCGGTCGGGATTTGCGGGAGCAGCTGAGCCGCCGGCCGCAGGACGTGCGGCGCGGCCTCGGCGCGCATGAGTTCCGCATCGACCGTGAACAACGGCTCCTGCGGCATTCCCAGCCCGGCGGCCAGGCGCTGGACGCTGGCTGAACCGGCCGCCGAAGGCCCCAGCATCCCGCCGGTCGCCAGAAACAGCGCCACCACCGCCACGACCGCCAGCATGAGCACCGCGCCGATCAACTGCTCCAGCCTGCCCGGCCGGCCGCGCATGTATCGTCGGGCAAAAAAGGTGGGCATGGGGACCTGCCGATCGCTTCCGCGCAAATGCCCGCGGGTCAGCGCTGGGCCGCCTTCGTCGGCCGCCGTCCGGCGGGTTTTGCCTCGTGCCCCCTCGACCGCCGGACGAGTCGATACATCGATTATCCCTTGCGGACCGGGCGAATCAAGACCGCCGCCGCGCGGCTCCGCGTGCCTGCGCCGAGCGAGCCGGGCGAATCGAGCTTCGCCGCCGCGCCGACGCCCGGATCGACCCGTCGCTGCCTCGATGATCGCGTGCGATTCATGACGGGGTATCGAGTTCCGCCGGCGCCCCGGCGCCCGGATCCGCGCCAGCCATCTCGATCCGGGTGAAGCACGCAGCCGGGGCCATCGAGCCGGGCGAAGCCCGTATCCGCGGGCTCGGCAAACCGAATGTGGCGGAATCGTGACACCCTCAGACGATAAGTCCTGCAAGACGGGCGCTCGCGGTGCAGCAGCGAGCCGCCCCGGTTTTCGGCAGCTTTTCTGCGACGGGCGGCACCATCTCGGCTGCGACCATCGCCTTTTCAGCAGCGCCCGGCGCCTTTTCGGCCACGCCCCGCGCCTTTCCGGCTGCGCCCGGCGCCATTCTGGCCGCGCTCGGCGCCCCGCGCAGCGCCGTAGCGGCCGGCCCCCGTGCCGGCCGTGCACATGAGTCCGCAGCCTGGGAACCGGCTGCACCGCCCCGCCGTCTCTGCCGGCCGTGGCACGCGAAGAAACGCGGGCCTTGAGGGTGAGACCCTGGACTT
>CAZSYS010000458.1:0-2861 GCA_964611365.1 uncultured Planctomycetales bacterium | reverse complement strand
GCCTGGACGTCTGGATCTACCGCCGGCCCCACGGCGACCCCCCCACTGGCGGCGACATCCACTACGTCTCGGTGTGCGGCAGCGGCCGGATCGCCCGTTTCGTGGTCGCCGACGTCGCCGGTCACGGGGCCGGCGCCGACCGCATGGCCGTGAAGCTGCGCAGACTCATGCGCCGCTACATCAACACCCTCAACCAGACCCGCTTCGCCAGGGCCCTCAACCGCGAGTTTGCCGCCCTCAGCCGCGACGGCACCTTCGCCACCGCCGTGCTGGCCACGTTCTTCGCCCCGACCGACGAACTGCTCTGCGTCAACGCCGGCCATCCGCCGCCGCTGTGGTACCGGGCCGACGCGGGCCGCTGGGACCTGCTGGAGCCCCGGGCCGGGACCTCCGGCGGCCAGACGGACAATCTGCCCCTGGGCATCGAGGCCCCCACGAACTACGGGCAGTTCGCCGTCCGGCTGGGCACCGGCGATCTGGTGCTGATGTACACCGATTCCCTGATCGAATCCCGCGACGCCGAGGGGCGCGACCTGGGCGTCGAAGGGCTGCTGGAGGTTGTCGCCTCGGCCGGGGTCGACGATCTTCCCCGGCTCTGCGCCCGGATCCTGGCGGGCATCCGGGAGCGCTGCGGACCACGCCCCCCCGAGGACGACGTCACCCTGATGCTCGTGCGCCACAACGGCGCCGACCCGCCCTGGCCCTCGGCCGGCGAGGTCGCCCGCGTCATGGGCAAGATGCTCGGCCTCATCCCGGTGTGAAGGCCGGCGGCGGCCTCACTGGCAGTTCACGAAGCACTGCAGCGTGCAGGGGCTGCACCGGTCGTAGAGCATCCACAGGAGCATCAGCACGCCTCCGGCCAGGAACAGCATGGTGAAACAGACGCCGCCGATCACCGCCGTGGCCAGGGCCACGCTGATCCCTGGCATCTGGGTCGCCACGATCGTGCCGGCCGCGGCGAGAATGGTGGACAGCGAGAGCTTCAGCACATCGTCACGCAGCTGCTCATGTTCCGTCTGTCCCGCGGCCTGGCTCAGCCGCACATCGACCGGCTTGACCGCCCGCGCGGCCGACGGCTCCAGCCCGCGGGCGAGGCTCGGCATCACCGCCGTGCCCTGCACCACGGCCAGGACGCGCCCGGGGTTCCGGGCCAGCCAGTCCCGCGCCACCGGCAGGTTGCGGCCGCTCTGCTGCTCGGCCAGGGCGATGCCGGCCAGCACCCCGGCGTCGCTGAAGTCGACCGCCAGGTCGTACTCCGACTGAACGCCGCCCTCCACCGCGACCACGTGGGCCGTGGCCGCACCCGTCCAGGTGAACGTCAGGCTGTCGGCCCCGCGGGCGATCCGCAGCGGCCGGCCGCGATCGTCCACGGCGATGCTCAACTCGCCGCCCGGCGTCGCGAACGTCATGCCGTCGAGGCGGTCCTGCCGGCGGTAGATGGTGCCGGCGATCCCCGAGGCGGCGTCGCTGAAGACCGCCAGTGCGTCCTCGTACGGATCCGTGGTGTACAGCGGCCTGCCCAGGGCGGCCGTCGGAATCTCCGGCGATTCCAGGATCGGATCGCGCCCGAACGAGTATTCGCCGCCGTTCCACGTGCCGTGCAGATAGCGGCCCCCGGCCAGAAGTTCGCCGCGCCAGGGCGAGGTCTGCCCCGGCGTGCCCGCGCTCCACCAGGAGCCCTCGTAGCGGTCCCCCGTCCAGGTCGCCTCCACCCGGTAGCCGTTGCCCGCCGCGTCGGTGTCGGTGATCTGCAGCCCGTTGCCGGTCTGCGTCAGGACGGCCGTTCCGTGGCTGCGGATGATGCCGCCGGAAGGACCCCCGGCCGGATCGTGGTGACCCCAGTCCAGCGAAATGCTGCTCCACGTACCGGAAAGCTGCCCGGGCGCCGGGGCGATCGTCCGGTCGGCCGAGTTGTACCACTCCGGCCAGCCGGTGTACGCGCCGACGATCCGATGGCCGTCGGCACTCACCCGCCCCGACCAGCCTGCCGCCGGGTCGCCGTAAACGCCGCCTCCGGAAGCCGGCGCGCGAAAACTGCGCATCAGGCCCTGGGGAAAATCCCACGAATCGTGGATGTACAGCGTGTGGTCCAGTTCCACGATGATCCGCACGCTGCGCAGCGGATGATCCCCGCGCGACCTGCGGTCTCCGCCGACCCACCGGCCGTTCAGCGGGGACTGCACGGCGGCCTTGTCGAACACCATGCCGCCCACGCCGGTCCGCTGGAGGTGCAGCCGGCTGCGGTTCCCGAAAAACAGCCCGGAAAAACCGCCGCCGTCCACGCCGGTCAGCCGCGTCCCGCCCACCGCGGTCACGTCATACCGGCCGTCGTTCGGCCAGTCGCCCGCGGCGTCCAGAACACTCAACAGCAGCGACGAACCGTCAAAGGCCAGAACCGCGCGGACTCCGTCCGTCCGCGTCCAGGCGCCGGTGACCGTGTGGTCGGGCGGCCCGGCGCGGTACAGGACGAAACCCACGACCCCTTCCGGCCCCGTCCAGGTGCCCGTCACCGTGGCCCGGTCGGCCGAGATCTGCCCCTGCCAGTTCGGGGCCACATCGGGCCCAGGAATGTCCTGGAACGATGCACGCAGATGGCCGGACACCTGCCCGCCGGCTCCGGCGCGCAGAACCAGTACCGGTGCGGAGCCGTCGTCCAGACTCAGGTTGAATGAGGCCTCGTCGCCGGCCTGATTCAGGTCGACGCTGCCCTCCCCCCACACGACCTGCCCGCCCGCACCCGTGCGCTGGACGACCCACCAGCCGGCCAGATCGCCGACACCGGCGGCCTGGCCGCCCGGTCCGCCCGGGGGCACCGGCGCGGCCGCGTCGCCCCCCGGGCCGTTGTCGCCTGAAGATGGCGG
>CAZSYS010000457.1:0-2862 GCA_964611365.1 uncultured Planctomycetales bacterium | reverse complement strand
CGCCTTCTTTCCGGATGCGCTCGAGCGGGTCGGCCGTCGCCTCGCGGGCCGGCCGGCTTCCCGGGCCGGCCGCTCCAACAGTCCGAGATAGATGACCAGAATGACATACTCACACCCCGAGCCCGGATGTCTGGAGTCAAGAATACGAAACACCGGCTCCGCAGGCTGCCGGAAACCGGCCGCGGGTACGACGCATGGGCCCGATAACCCCTGACCCCGGCTGCCGCTTTCCCGCTCCGGGACCTCCGGGAAGGCCCCGGGCCGGTCCCCCGTGAAAGATCGGCAGATCCGCCCCGGAGTTGCTCTTGTTTTCCACCAGAGCCCGCCCGGTTTGGCCGATGCCCCACCAGAGGCCTGCCGCCGAGCCCGCCGGAACCCCGCCGGGCGGCGGTGCCGCCTCCCGCGGAGAGCCCGGCCCATGGAATTCCGGATGAACGTCACCGTCGAAGTGAACCGCCAGGAGGATGCCATCACCGTCAAGGTGCCCGTGCCCCTCCAGATCGTCTACCAGTCCGGCCGGTGGCAGGCCCAGTCCGCCGATCCGCCGGTGGTCACCGACTTCGTCGAGAGCCTCGAGGAGGCCCTCGTCGGGGGCGTCAAGGAGGTCATGGCTGAGATCCAGACCGGCGCCGGCATCCCGGCGGCCTGAAGCGGCTCTTCCGGCGGCGCTCAGTCGCGGGGTCGGGCCCCGACCACGTCCTTCTTGTAGATCCTGGTTTCCAGCGCACGGACGTACTCCGTCCAGTCGCTGGCCTGATCGGGGTCGGCCTCGATCCGCTCCTTGAACATCTGCAGCTTGGCGTCCAGGTTGTCCAGGTAGTGGAGCGCCACGGCCTCCGGCATGGCCGGCAGCTTGGGGCTGCCGAACTCATACTGTCCGTGGTGGCTCAGCACGATGTGCTCCAGCGCCGCCCGCAGGTCCGCCGGAAACGGCCGGCCGGTCTCCTGCTCGGCCGCCTTGATCTTCTCCTCGATCCACACGATCGCCTTGACGATGTGGCCGACAAGCTGACCCTCGTCGGTGTACTGGAAGCTGGTTTCGTAGGTCAGCTCGGCCGTCTTGCCCAGGTCGTGCAGCAGCGCCCCGGTCAGCACCAGGTCCAGGCTCACCATCGGGTAGCGCGGCACCACCAGCAGGGCCAGCTCCAGCAGATTGCAGGTGTGCTCCAGCAGCCCCCCGATGAACGCGTGGTGCATCTGCACCGCCGCCGGAGCCTTGCGAAACCGTTCCATCAGCGGCTCGTCGCGGATGAACTGGGCCACCAGAGCCAGCAGGTGCGGGTTGCGGATCCCCCGGAGGATCTCCTTGACCCGCTCGAACATCGCCTCGACGTCCCGCGACGTCCGGGGCATGAAGTCCGCCAGGTCGATCCCTGCGGGGTCCGCCGGCCGCATCGCGTCGATGATGAACTGCAGGGCGCCCTTGTAGTTCTCCACCCGCCCCTTGAAACGCATGAAGCCGCCTTCGGGCATCTGCTGGAACATCGGCTCCGTCGCCTGCCAGACCCGGGCCAGCAGCTGCCCGGTGCGGTCCCGCAGCACCGCGTGAATGTAGAGCGAGCCGTTGGTCGTGGTCCGCAGGTCCTTGGCGTCGATCAGGAACACCTGGTCCTCCAGCAGGTCGCCGGCGGCCAGCTGGCTGATGAACTTGCGGGGCCTGGGGGCGGGCCTGACCGAAGAGGTGCTCATGAGGACTCCTGGCAAAACACGGAAAGACCGTCCGGGCCCGGCCGCCCGAAGAAACCGCCGGCCCACCGAACCGGCAGAGCTTACCGGTTGCCGCGACCGCCGCCAAGCCGCCGCCGACCGGCCGGCCGTCCGGCCCGCCGCATCCGGCGACGCATGGGGCAGCAAGCACCGCACCGTGCGGACGCGATTCTCCGACGCCTCAGGCCGCCCGGGCCGCACCGCGCGCCGCCCCTTCCGGGCCCGCAACACCCCGCCCGCAGCGTGGCGGGCACCACACTTCGGCCGGCCATCGGCCTATCATCCTGTGTCGCCGTCCCGCGCGCCCGCTGCCCGGCCGGTGACGGGAGCCCTGCCATGAACGCCGTCTCACCCCCCTCCGCCGCCTTCTGGCTTGCCGGATGCCTTTTTCTGACCGCGGCCGGCTGCAGCTCCAACGCGCCGTCCGGCTCCGGCCAGACGCCCTCCGCGACGACCGCGTCCCGTCCCGTGCAGGGCGATCTCCCGGCCCGCGAGGACCTGATCCCCGTCGGCTCCCGGGCGCCGGACTTCACCGCCGAGGACCACCTCGGCCGGACGGTGTCCCTGGCCGAGCTGCGCGCCGCCGGCAAGGTCGTGCTGGTCTTCTACCCGGCGGATTTCACGCCCGGATGCACCCGGCAGCTCTGCAGCATCCGCGACGACTGGTCCGCGTTCACACGCCGGGGCGCGGCCGTGCTCGGCGTCAACCCCGCCGGCCGCGGAAAACACGCCGACTTCGCCGCGGAACACAGGTTTCCCTTCCCGCTGATCGTGGATACCGGCTCGACCATCGCCGCCGCCTACGGCGCCGCCGGAACCGTGTTCACCCAGCGCACGGTCTACGTGCTGGACTCCGACGGCACCGTGCTGCTGGCCGAACGCGGCATGGTCCCCCACGACCGCATCTTCGCGGCCTGCGACGCCCGCTGAATCTCCAAAAGCCTCGCGGCAGCCGGACCTGGAAAACCTGCCGTCTCGCAACCCCGGCCGAAGGTGGTGCGCCCGGCGCCCCTGCCGGCCGCCGAGGGCGGAGTGCCATTCCCTGGCATGACCGCGCCGCGAATGGTGCAGGAAGCGCGCGCTGGAGCGGCCGGCGTCGCGAAGTCGTCGATCTGATCTGCAACCGCGTGTGGGTCACGCGAAGCGCTGTAGCGG
>CAZSYS010000456.1:0-2869 GCA_964611365.1 uncultured Planctomycetales bacterium | reverse complement strand
TCCGCGCAGGTCCGCCTGATCCAGGCGATGCCGTCCTCGACATCGGCCGCTTCGTTGTCGGTCAGGAGAGCGGCGATGCGGCGGTAGCGGTCCAGCCCCGGGCCCCGGGGGTCGTGCTGGCGAAGCGCCCGGACGTTGGCCGCCATCACGTGCGGCAGCAGCGCAGCACACACCGCGCCGTGCGGTGCAGGGAACATCCCTCCGATCGGCGCGGCCAGGCCGTGGACCGCCCCCAGACCGGCATTCGCCAGGGCCAGACCGCCGAACAGGCTGGCTAAGGCCATGTCCTGTCGCGCCCCGGCGTCCCGGCCGTCGTGAAACGCCCGCGCCAGCGCTCCGGCCGCCCGCCGGATGCCCTCGCGGCACAACGCGTCGGTCATCGGGTTCGCCCGCGTGCACACATACGGCTCGATCAGCTGCGTCAGGGCGTCCAGCCCGGTCGAGGCGGTCACGTCGGGAGGCAGGTCCAGCGTCAGGTCCGGATCGACCAGCGCCACCCGCGGCAGCATCGACGGGCTGCGCAGCGAAACCTTCACCCGGTGAGCCGGCGAAGCCAGGACGGCATTGCGGGTGACCTCCGAGCCCGTGCCGGCCGTCGTCGGCACCGCGATGCACGGCAACGGAAGACAGTCCAGCGGGCGGGCCCGGCCGATGACCTCCAGATAGTCCTCGACCGGACCGGCATTGGTGGCCAGGGCGGCGACCGCCTTGGCCGCGTCCAGGGCACTGCCTCCGCCCAGGCCGATCACCAGCCGGCACTCCTGGCGGCGGGCCAGGGCGGCCCCGCGTTCGGCCAGCTCGGTGGTCGGCTCGCCGGTCACCTCCAGCACCGTCGCGTCGATCCCGGCCTCGGTCAGCCGGGCCAGCGCGGTTTCGCGGATCCTGCCGGCCGGTCCGGCCACCAGCATGGCCATGCCGGCGGAGTCGCCCGCCAGCAGCTCGCCCGCCAGCGCGCCCAGCCGGCTCACGGTGCCCGCCCCGAAGATGATCCTGCCGGAGGTGGCGAACTCGAACTGCATGACCTGCTTCCCCACAGACCGTCCGGCGCTCCGCCGGGACCGCCAGCCGCAGCCCGGACGCAAGCCGCCGACCATTGTCGCTGCTTTCCCGCCGCTGGAAAACCGGGCCCCTGCAGGCGAGAGGCAGGCCGCCGCCCGGCGACGACGCGGCGGGGCCGCTGCTCTGCCACGCCATGCGGGCAATTCACGCAACCTCCGCAGCCGGCGCATGACCGACCACCGGTCGGCCGCATTCGGGACAGATGCCGCTGAGGTTGCCGGTCAGGTCGTAGCCGCAGGCCCGGCAGAGCCGGTCGTCGGGAGCGAACGGCGGGCGGTGGGCGTACTTCTCCCACACCACCAGGGCTCCTGCCCAGCGGTCTCCCCAGCGACGGCCGCGGTACAGAGTGACCAGGCAGACCAGCACGCCGAGGTAGGGAATCAGCAGCGGAAGATTGCGCTTGAAGGAGCGGCCCGGCGGGATGGGCGCGAGCGAGGCGGTATCCACCACCCGCAGTCCGCACAGGGCCTTGCCCGGCGAGCGGCCTGCCCAGGCGTCGCGGAGGCAGAAAACCGCCGGCCCCGCGACCCAGCCCATCAGCAGGATGAACAGATCGGCGATCCAGCCGGCCCCGGGCGCGGCCGGACCGCCCGGGCCCGCAGGGCTGGCGCTGACCAGAAGACGGAGACTCTCCAGGACGGCCGCGGCTGCGAAGACCACAATCATGTAGGCCACGTGATCGATGACGTAGCCGACTTCCCTGCGGGTCACGTAACGGTTGCGACAGCTTCTGCAGACCTTGCGGCCCAGCAGTTCCTTCCAGCGCCTGGCCCGCGCGACCGGTCGCAGGCACATCGGGCAGCAATCCTCTGCGGCTTCCAGCGCAGGTGCGGGTGCTTCGGATGCGGGTGCTTCGGACATCCAGTAAACCTCCTTGCCCCCCAACCTCTTCAGGAACACCTGATCGCCGCGGACGTGCGGCCCTTTCGGCCGACTGCAGGCAGCATATCACAGCGGCGGGAGACTGCCATCCGGCCTTTGCCCCCCCCCACCGCCGACCGGCGTCGGCCGGCACGGGCACGGTGCGGACCGGCCGGGCGCCGCGCGCCGGTCTATAATCCGCTGTGCAGGGATCCGTTGTGCCGGCCATCGCAGACCGGCCCGGACCGCAGTCAGGCGGGAACCACACCATGAGCGACTGGAAGTTCAAGATCCTGATCGACGGGGCCTGCCCGCTGTGCAGAACCGAGGCGGCGATGCTTCGCCGGCTGGACGGCGGGCGGGGCCTGCTGGCCATCGAGGACATCAGCTCCCCGGACTTCGATCCCGGGCGTTATGGCGCCACCGCCGAACAGGTCATGGGCCAGATCCACGGCGTTCTGCCCGGCGGCCGGCTTGTCCGGGGAATGGAGGTCTTCCGGCGGGCGTATGACGCGGTCGGGTACGGCTGGCTGCTGGCCCCGACCAACTGGCCCGTCCTGCGGCCGATCTGCGACGCCGCCTACCGTTTCTTCGCCCGCAACCGCCTGCGCCTCACCGGCCGGGCCCACGCCTGCACCACCCAGCGATGCCGCACGGCCTGAGGGGCGTAACGCTCAACAACAGCAAGCCCCCACCCGGGGGGAGGCGGGCAAGAGAGACCGGGATGGATGCGGCCTTGGAACCCGCCGGCGGGGGTCGATTGCATCGACCTCTGCCCCCGGCTACGCCCTTCCAGGCCTTCGGCCTGATGAAACCCACCAGGGATCTACCGCACCTGCGGCCGCCAGGCCTTCGGCCTGATGAAACGCGCGAGTCTCGTTCAACCGCAACGGCTGGTGACCACCGGCGGCACGTGGGTCACGCGCAGCGCCGTAGCGGCCGGCGCCCC
>CAZSYS010000455.1:0-2882 GCA_964611365.1 uncultured Planctomycetales bacterium | reverse complement strand
GGTCTCGGCCGGCGGTTCGGAGCCCTCGCCGCCGCGGTCCGGCCGGCCTCCGGGCTTGTCGGCCACCTGGCGCCCGGGACGGGCCCGTTCGGCCGAGGCGGTGGCGGCATAGAGATTGCCTTGATCGTCGGTCGCGATGGCGCTGATCTCCGACTCGGCGGCGTCGTACATCACATACATCGCCCCGGTCTCCGGATGGATCCGGCAGACCAGCCCCTCCTCGTCGGTTCCGGCATACAGCATCCCGTCCGGCCCGAAGGCCAGGCTCAGGATGTTTTTGGGCTTGAGGTCCGCCAGCACCCGTCCGTTGCGGCCGTCCGGCTCGATACGGTGAAGCTGCCCCTCGATGCCGGTGGCCGCGAAGATCTCGCCGCCGGGCCCCCGGGCCATGGCCCAGACGTAGGTCGCTGCGGCGGGGGCATGAAACAGCGTCGCCCGGCCCGAGCCGTCGATCGTGAAGATCCTGGCCTGCTCGCCGCCGCCGGTGCCGACCAGCAGCCGGTCGTCGGCCGCGAACAGCAGGGACATGGCTGCGGCCCCCTCCGGCAGACGGGCGAACGGCTCGGCCTTGTCGCCGTCGATGCGGTAGATCACGCCCTCCGGGCCGGTGGCGGCGTACAGCCGGCCGTCGGCGGACTGGGCCAGGGCGTTGACCGCGTCGAACCTGCCGCCGGCCTCCACCAGCCGGTCAACCTGGCGCCCGAGCATCAGCTCGCCCTGGGACGTGGTCACCAGGTTCTCCAGCCTGCCGGCGGTGAAGTCCGACGGCTGCTCGTGGGTCCACAGCGCGGTCTTGACCGCACCCGCCGGTGCCGCCGGGATCGTCAGCGCCAGGGCCGCCAGGAGAACGCATCGCCCGCCGTCGGTTCGCATCTTGAGTCCTCCGCGGACGCCCCGCCCGCACCGGGCATGGTTCGTCCGCCCCGCTCTCGAACACCTACTGGTCCGCACGCCGGTCCACGGTGATGGCACCGGTCCACTCGCCCTGGACGGCGAACTCCGTGGGCACCTCGCGGACCAGGGCCTCGCGATAGCGCTGAACGTCGCGTCGCCGGCTTTCCTCCAGGATCCGGGTCCGGAACGAGGGCAGCGAGGGCATTTCGACTCCCCGCCAAGCCAGTCCACCCTCCGGAACGCCCAGCCGCAGGTAAACCCGGTCGGACCGCACCGCGGCTACACGATTCAGCGCCGCCAGCAGGTCCGCGGCCGACTCCACGCGGAACAGATGCTCCTTCTCGTTCCGCAGCGCCGCCAGGTGCCCCGCCGATGAGGTCACGGCGATCGGATACGTCCCGTCGGGAATGTCCGCCGGCAGCGGCAGCTCATACTCCGCCCAGCGGTACGCCGGCCCGGACCGTGGATGAAACCACCGGGCCCGCAGCCGCACCGTCTGGCCCGGCTTGAACGTGTTGCGCGGCAGGAGCACCTCCTCCAGCCGGGCGACGCGGGCACGCGGCTCGACCGTCGCCTCCATCCGCACCCGCGCGATCCGGTGTCGGCCGAAAGGACTGTCGATCAGCAGCAGGGCCGGCATGGCCGCGTCCATCGACAGGGCGAAGTCGCCCTCCAGGCTGGTCACGTCGGCGGCCCGGAACGTGCCGAGCCCCTGGAACTCGGTTTCGACGCTGTAGCGGATGGTGTGGTCCGGCGGCAGGGAACTGTGGGCATAGACCGTGGCCGAAGCGGCCAGCTCGATCAGCAGCGGGGTGTAAAGGGGGTCGAACGCCGCCTCGTAGTGATAGACCTGCCGGCCGCGGTCGTTCTCCAGCACGACCTCGACGGGAATCATCGCCGGCCGGGGCCCGCGCTGCCCGAACACCGCCGCGGATTCGTCTCCCCAGATCGTCCCCACCGTCCGCAGCGATGCGCCGATCTTGTTGGACCGCATGAACGACGGAATCACCGCGTGCACCACGCCGGTGGCCAGCGGAATCTCCGTCCAGCCCGCGCCGTCCATCGGGTGTCCGAAGCCCCATACCCGGTCGCCGTCCACCTCGGTGCAGGTGCCGAACCCGGTGATCTCCATGTCGCCGGACATCAGCACCAGGCACAGCGCCGAGCCCGGCTCGAGGACCACGTCGGCCCCGGCCTCGCGCGTGGCCGCCCCGGCGGATCCGGAAGCCACCGCCGTCAGGCCGTGCCGTCGAAACAGCCCCTCCATACGCTCGAAAGCAGTCCCGGAAACCCCCGCGACCATCAGCGGAGCACGCAGCGGACTCAACTGGCCGGGCAGGCCGGGCTCCTCCGCCGACCGCTCCGCCGCGGGCCGGCCCGAAGAACCGGCGAACGCCGCGTACCGGCAGCCTTCGGCCGGCGGGACCCGCCCGGTGCGGGCGATGCGGGCGATCAGCATCTCCAGATCGACTCCCCCGGCGGCCTCCGGAGCGTCCGGCCTCGCTCCGCTCGGGCGGCCGCGGGAGGGGCGGCGGGGGAGTCGGCCCCGCTCTCCGGCCGGGGTCGCCTGGCCGGATCCCGCACCTGCCCGACCTCCAGCATCTGCGCGATCGGCTGCAGCCCGCAGATCGGATCCTTGCTGAACGACCATCCGTAGGCCACCGCCCCGATCATCCGGTCGCGGCCGTCCGGTCCGCGCACGTAGCAGGGCGAGCCGCTCATGCCCCCGATGATGCCGCTGTGTTCGAGGTTCAGCCCCGAGCACCGCACCAGGATGATGTCCTGCCGCGGATTGAAGGCGTTGCTCAGGACGTCCAGCACCTCCAGCTCGAATGTGTCGATGCGTGTGCCCTGCAGCACCGTCCGGCCGAAGCCCTTCATCCCGGGCCGGAGCTCATCGACCGGCAGGTACCGGTCGCGGTCGATCCCGCCGGCGACGCCCGCGGCCGTGCCGCCGACCCGGTCCCGCCCGCAGGCCAGGGCGGCTG
>CAZSYS010000454.1:0-2919 GCA_964611365.1 uncultured Planctomycetales bacterium | reverse complement strand
GGGCGGTTCAAAGCCCGGACCGGCGGGCTTAGAATCCTCACCCGGCCAGGCCGTCGGGGCAGGGGCCGGGGAGACCGCCCGGCCCGCCCCGCCGCGGGCCCGTCCGGGAGACCACGACCATGCCGGTGATGCTGTGGGGCCTGCTGACGGTGCTGTCCGCAACGGCGCCCGCGCCCGACGCCGAAGCCGAGCCCCCGACCGTCCCCGTGGGCCTGGACGCCTACCGGATGTGGGACCGCTGGGCGCTGCAGCGGATCGGCGTCCGGGCCGGCATGCGCAGCACCTACGACCGCTCCGGGAACAACGAGGCCGCCGACGCCAGCCATTTCCTGTATCAGCCGGCCGGGGATTTCAACGTCACCCTCGATGTCCTGGGCCCCGGAGTGCTCTATTTCACGCGCGCCAACCACTGGCACGGCAGCCCCTGGCACTACGAGGTCGACGGCATCGATCACATCATCCGCGAGAGCAGCACCGCCGACCCCGACCACCCGGTGGAGAACTCCGTCTTCATCCCTCAGGATGTGCTCCCCAGCCCGCTGACCTGGACGTGGTCGGTGACCCGCGGCGCCGACCTGATGTGGGTTCCGATCCCGTTCGAGCGTTCGCTGCGCCTGGCCTACAGCCGCACCCACTACGGCACCGGCTACTACATCTGGCATCAGTTCGTCCGGGGCATTCCGCTGTCGGCGCCGATCCGCGCCTGGGACGGCCGTACGCCGCCGGACCCCGACGTGCTCGAGCTCCTCGGCCGCGCCGGCCGGGACCTGCTGCCCCCGGAGGGTTCCCGGGCCGCCCGGGCGATGGGCCTGACGGACCTCGCGGGAACCGCCGCGGTGCCGGCCTCCGGCCCCGTGACGCTCGCCGAACTCGCCCACGCCCCGGCGGTGCTGCGGGCGATCGAGTTCTCCGTGCCGGCGGCCCGGGCCACGGCCTTCGGGCGATGCCGCCTGCGGATCACCTGGGACGACCGCGCCGAGGCCTCGGTGGACGCCCCGCTGGCGCTGTTCTTCGCCGCCGGCACATTCCACAACCGCGACGGACGGGAGTACCTGGTCAGGGGCTTCCCCATCCACGTGCGCTTCGCCGACGGCCGGATGCACGCCGCGTGTTTCTACCCGATGCCGTTCTTCCGCTCCGCCCGCGTCGAGCTGGTCGGCGTCGGACGGGAGCCCGTGCCGGACGTGCGGTGGCGGCTGCGCCGGGCCCCGTACGAGGGGCCGACGTGGCACGCGGCCTTTTTCCACGCGACCTGTGTCGATCACCCGCGGCCCGTGCGCGGCCACGACCTGGTGCTGCTGGACACCCGCCGGACCGAGGGCGGCGGCGACTGGTCCGGGCACCTGGCGGGCATGTCCTGGATCTTCTCGCACGAGGCGGTGCTGAACACCCTGGAGGGCGATCCGCGGTTCTTCTTCGACGACAGCCGCACGCCCCAGTGCTACGGCACGGGCACCGAGGAGTGGGGCGGGGGGGGCGACTACTGGGGCGGCCGCAACATGACCCTGCCGCTGGCCGGCCATCCGGCCGGCGTGGCCCGTCCCGAGGACGCCCGCTGCCCGGAAGACCGGATCGAGTCGGCTTACCGCTTTCTGCTGGCCGACCTGATGCCCTTCGGCCGCCACGCCCTGGTGCGCCTCGAGCACGGGGGCACCAACGAGTCGACCGAGCACTACGAGACGGTGGTCTACTGGTACGGCGCGCCCGCCCCGAGCCTGGTCCGCACCGACGAACTGGACGTCGGCGACCCGGACTCCGAACGCAACCACGACTACGTCTCGCCGGAGGCGTCCGGGCCGGTGCGGATCACCTCGCGCTTCGAGTGGGGTCCCGACACCATCGCCGGAGAAGAGATCTTCCCCGCCCACACCGAGGACGGGCGGTTCACCCGCGGAGAGTCGCGGTTCACCATGCGCCTCCGGCCCGACAACCTCGGCGTCCTGCTGCGCCGCACGCTGGATTACGCCTTCCCGAACCAGCGGGCGGAGGTCTTCGTGGCCGACGCCCCCGCTGCCGGCGAACCGCCCGACGAGGCCTTCAGGCACGCCGGTACGTGGTACCTGGCCGGGTCGAATACCTGCGTCTACTCCAACCCTCCCGATGAGCTCGGGCCCGCCGAGCACCACGTGCAGACCTCCAACCGCCGGTTCCGCGACGATGAGTTCCTCGTCCCTCGCGACCTGACCGCGGGCCGCCAGGCCGTGCGGATCCGGGTGCGATTCACGCCGGTGGCCATTCCCCTGTTCCCCGGCCACCCGGTGCCCGATCTGGCCTGGAGCGAGCTGCGGTACACCGCCGACTGCTTCGTGCGCCCGCGGACGCCGGCGGATTGAGCCGCCCACGCCGGCGGATGGCCCCGCGGACGCCGGTGCAATCGCGTTGGGCGGGAAAGACTGCGGCCGCAGCCCCAACCCGAACCCGGCGGCGGACCGGTCAGGGCTGCGCAGCGGCACCCCAGGCCGCCAGAACCAGCTCGGCCTCGCGCTGCCCGTCGCCGTCCAGCTCCATCCGCAGCAGGCCGAAGACCGGCGCCGCCGGACTGACCCAGGTCCGGCGCACGTAGTCGACTTCCTCGTCGGTCCAGCGCTCCTCGTAGAGGATGGCCTCCCACTGACGACCGGCCGCCTCGACCCGCGCCGGAATGGCGCGCCGGACGCACGGCCGATGGACGCAGGGCCCGGCCAGCGGATCGGCGTCGCGAAGATCCTCGCGCAGCGCCGGCAGCCCCAGCAGCCGGCCCTCCGCCACGACCGTCACCTGCGTGGAGACCGTCTCGGACCCGGCGCCGGTAATCTCATAGCGCAGATGCCGGTCGCTGAGTGTTGTATATTCGGCCCACTCTCCGGCCGACGCATCGGCCAGCGGCAGAAACGCCGGCACGTCCGGGCCGGCTGGCGATGCCTGCGACCGGGCCGGCGC
>CAZSYS010000453.1:0-2931 GCA_964611365.1 uncultured Planctomycetales bacterium | reverse complement strand
GTGGCAAATGCGTGACTTGGCGTCACTGGCAGGCTTATGTCGCCCGGCACCTTGGACGATCTAGGACCTGTCGCACAACGCCCGTACCCCGATGGAGCAGTCCGCACGCGGATGACTCGCCGGGGCGGGGTCTCATCCCGGACCGAGGCGTCACATCATCGGTGCCGGGGCATTCCGGAGGCATGAGGGAAGCAGGTCTGCCGAGGCGCTCGCGCGCCGGGGGCACCCACGAACGCCACCGCGCACGGGGGTGGCGGCGTGATCGAGCCCGTCGCCGTCGCCGGTGTAACACGGATGCGTACCGCCGGGTCCGGGAACTCCCGACCGGCAAACGAGGTGGTCATGGGCAGGCAAAAGGAATCGACCCAACGGCTGGAGGCCTCAGACATCCTGCAGCGCCTTTCGACCACCGCCGCGGCGGCGGACGCCGAAGACCTCAGCAGGCTGGCCCAGTTGCACGAATGGTGTGAAGCCCTGGTTCAGGCCGGCGCAGCACGTCCGGAGGCTGTGCCGGCGGAGATGACCGACGCCGCCCGGGCGATCAGTCGCCGGCTGGAAGCCCTGATCCTGGGGGAGGCCGCCGACGCCGCCAGTGCGTTTGCGGAAATCGTCGCGTCGATCCGAGCGCTGGCCGGGGAGACCGGTCCGGCCGGCGGCGGGGGTCCGGCCGACGCGGGCGCCGCGGCGGATGCGCCTTCAGCGACTGCCGAGCAACCCGGAAAGACCGCTGAATCGGTGGCGGTTACGGCGCCGGCCCCGCCGGAGGCAGTCGCAGAACCTGACGCGTCGCCGGCTGTCATCTCTGCGGAGCTCCCGGGCCCGTCGGGATCTGAACCGGTGGAGCAGGCTGCGCCGCAGCCGGCATCGCCGGAGGAGGCGGAGAAGGCGCTGGCGGAGGCCGTCGCGGGCTATGAGTCTGTCCCGCTGCATCTGAACCCGGCGGAGACGGACTTCGTCAAGGGCTTCGTGGAGGAGGCCGGCGAGCACATCGAGTCGATTGAATCGGCCCTGCTGGAGGTCGAGCAGAACCCCGAGGACCGTGCCAGGATCGACGATCTGTTCCGGCCGTTCCACACCATCAAGGGGATGGCCGGCTTTCTCAATCTCCGGGACATCAACTGCCTGACACACGAGGCCGAGACGCTGCTGGACCAGGGCCGCAAGGGGGTCCGCCCGATCACCCCTGGCCTGATCGATCTGATCTTCAGCGTGGTCGACATTCTGAAGGTCCAGATCGCGGCGGTGGGGGAGTGGGTGGCCAGGCCGCACGACGGCGTCGTGCCGCAGCCGCCC
Source organism: uncultured Planctomycetales bacterium (assembly GCA_964611365.1). Classification (GTDB taxonomy): domain Bacteria; phylum Planctomycetota; class Phycisphaerae; order UBA1845; family PWPN01; genus CALLOB01. The sequence continues at coordinate 1,638 of CAZSYS010000453.1, read as the reverse complement.
GTGGCCGGGATGATCACCAGGCTTCGGGGCGTGGTCGCGGGCCGGGCGGCCGCGCCGCCAGCGCCGCCGCCGCCGGGCGCTCCCGGCGGAAAGCTGGGCGAGAACCTCCTGGCCCAGGGGGCGGTGGCGCCGGAGGTTCTGGATGTGGCCCTGGAGACCCAGCGCGTCGAGCGCCCCGGGCAGCGGGTGGGCGAGATCCTGATGGACATGGAGGCGGTGAGTCCGCGGCAGGTGGCCCACGCCCTGCGGGCTCAGCGGATCGCGGAGGAGCCTGCGGCCGCGGCGGCCGCTTCCCAGGCGCCCCAGGCACCCCAGGCGGCCCGGGCGGCCGCGGGCGATCAGTCGGTGCGCATCGACACGGCCAAGCTGGACGCGCTGGTGGACATCGTGGGGGAGCTGGTCATCGCCCAGACGCTGGTCAACATGAGCGGGACGGTGACGGCCAGCGAGCGATTGCTCAAGGACGTCAGCCAGGTCACCAAGATCGTGCGCGACGTGCAGGAACTGGCCATGTCGATGCGGATGCTGCCGATCGGGCCGACGTTCCAGAAGATGGCCCGGCTGGTCCGGGACGTGTCGCGCAAGGCGGGCAAGCTGGTCAACCTGACGATCTCGGGCGAAGACACCGAGGTGGACAAGAACGTGATCCAGATGATCGGCGACCCGCTGATTCACATGGTGCGCAACGCCGTCGACCACGGCATCGAGCCTCCGGATGTGCGGCGTGCGGCGGGCAAGCCCGAGGCCGGCCACGTGCACCTGGACGCCGGCCACCAGGGCGGCAACATCGTCATCCGCATCACCGACGACGGCAAGGGCATGGACGCCGCGGCCCTGATCCGCAAGGGCATCGAGAAGGGGCTGGTCAAACCCGGCCAGGAGCTCAGCGACCAGGAGGCGTTCGGCCTGATCTTCGCGCCGGGCTTCTCGACGGCGGCGGTGGTCACCGACATTTCCGGCCGGGGCGTGGGGATGGACGTCGTCCGGCGGAACATCGAGTCGCTGCGGGGGCGGGTGGACATCGCCTCCGAGCCCGGCCGGGGCTCGACCTTCACCATCCGGCTGCCGCTGACGCTGGCGATCATCGACGGCATGGTCATCCGGCTGGGGGGCGAGCGGCTGATCATTCCGACGATCGTGATCGACCAGTCGCTGCGGCCCCGGCCGGAGCAGATCACGGTGGTGCAGCAGCGCGGCGAGGTGCTGAACATCCGCGGCCGGCTGATTCCGCTGGTGCAGCTCGGGCGGCTTTTCGGACTTTGCGGCCGGCTGGATCCCTGCCGGGCGATGGTGGTGATCGCCCACTGCGAGGGGCGGCTGATCGGGCTGGTGGTCGAGGAGCTGATCGGCCAGCAGCAGGTGGTGATCAAGACGCTCGGCGAGCGTTTCCAGGGGCTCAAGGGCATCTCCGGGGCGGCGATTCTGGGCGACGGACGGGTCGGCCTGATCCTGGAGGTGGGAGGCGTCGAGGAACTGCACAACCGCCGCCGCGGGTGGGCCGATGAGGAAGCAGTGCATGCGGCCCGGCGGCGGGAGTCGCGGCCGGAGCCGGCCCCGGCCTGCTGAGGGGCGGCGACACGGGGATACCGGACGATGAGCGGTTTGCCTGGACAGACCTCCGGGGCGGCGATCGCCCCC
>CAZSYS010000452.1:0-2932 GCA_964611365.1 uncultured Planctomycetales bacterium | reverse complement strand
GATTGTTCTCGTCGGTCATGCGCACCTCGAATGCCCGGCGACCGGCGGCCGGCGACCGGCCCGCCGCGCCGCCCCGCCACCGCTCAGAACTTCAGTCCCGCCTCCCGGGCCGCGTCGGCCAGAGCCTTGACTCGCCCGTGATAGCGGTAGCCGTTGCGGTCGAAAGCGACCCGCTCGATGCCCTTGGCCCGGGCCTTCTCGCCGAGAATCTTCCCGATGGCCGCGGCCATGGCCCGGTTGCCGCCGTGGGCGGCCTGGGCCCGGAAATCCTTGTCGGTCGATGCGGCCGAAACCAGCGTCACCCCGGCCTGATCATCGATGACCTGGGCGTAAATGTGCTTGAGGCTCCGGAAGACGGTCAGCCGGGGACGCTCGGGTGTGCCGAAAACCCTGCCTCGGACCCGCCGCTTCCGCCGCCGGCGCCGTTCGGTCTTGAGTGCCGTTTCGCTCATGCTCTCACCACGATCTCAGGTGATCCGGAGCTCAGCGGCGACGCGCTCCGCCGGTCGCCTCGCCGGCGGGGTGCGGCCCCCGGGGCCGGCACCGCTGGTGCCCGATCAGCCACATCATCCGCCGCCGCTGGCGAAGGCCTTGCCCTGCTTGCGCTTGACCACCTCGCCGGCATATCGGATTCCCTTGCCCTGGTACGGCTCGGGCGGGCGAATCGCCCGGAGCTCGGCCGCGAACTGCCCGACGGCCTGGCGGTCGGCCCCGGTGATCGTCAGCCGGGCCGGCTCGGTGTTGCCGCGGGCCTGGGGAACCTCGACGGTCACGGTCAGGCCCTCGGGGATGTCCAGCACGAACTGCGCCTCCCGGGGCTTTCCCTCGCGGTCCACGCCCCGACCCATGTAGCCGCAGTTCAGCAGCAGCCTGCGCCCCTTGAGGCTGCATCCGTAGCCCGTGCCGTAGATCTCCAGTTTGCGCTCGTAGCCCTGGGCACAGCCGCGAACCATGTTGTTGATCAGCGCCCGGGTCAGACCGTGCAGGGCCCGGACCTGGGCCGTTTCGCGCGTGCGGCTCACCTGCACAAGACTGCCCTGGGCGTCCAGTTCCACGCGGATGTCGTCCGGGTAGCGCCAGGAAAGCTTCCCCTTGGGCCCGGAGGTATGCACCGCGTGGTCCTTCAGCTCCACCTTGACGCCGGCCGGAACCGGGACGGGTTTCTTGCCGATCCGAGACATCGCCATCCATCCTGTTCGCCGGGGCCCCCGGGCGGCCCCTCCGGCCTGCCGGGGCGGACCCGTTCAGCACACCGTGCAGATCAGTTCGCCGCCGACCTTCTTCGCCTTGCACTCCCGACTGCTCAACACGCCATGGTTGGTGGACACGATCGCGATGCCCAGCCCGTCCAGGACCCGCGGCAGGTCCTCGACGCCGCGATAGACCCGGCAGCCGCCCTTGGACTCCCGCCGGATGGTGGTGATCAGCGGCTCGCCGGTCATGCCGTACTTCAGGTGGATCCGCAGCACGCCCTGGCGGCCGTCGTCGATCCGCTCGAAGTCGGCGATGTAGCCCTCGTCCTTCAGCACCCGCGCGATTCCGGCCTTCACGTTCGAGGCCGGAACCCGCACCTCGCGGGCCCGCACCCGCACCGCGTTGCGGATCCGGGTGAGCATGTCGGCAATCGGGTCACTCCACATCTCGGGTTTCCTCGCTCTTGAGCGACCGCGGCGGGCACGCTCACCAGCTGGCCTTCTTGACCCCCGGAATCAGCCCCTGGTTCGCCATGGTGCGCAGACACACGCGGCAGAGCCTGAACTTCCGGTACACCCCCCGCGACCGCCCGCACACCTGACAGCGGCGCACCACGCGGCACTTGTACTTCGGGGGCTGGTTGGCCTTGTATTTCCAAGCCGTCGTCGCCATACCTACCCTTCCATTCCTTCAACCGCCCGGCGGCTCCGCCGGGGCTTCAGGCCCGTTCCTTCTCGGTGCGGAACGGCATGCCCATCAGGGTCAGCAGCTCCCGGCCCTCCCGGTCGTTGCGCGCCGAGGTCACCAGGGTGATGTTCATGCCCTGGGCCCACTCGATCGCGGCCGGGTCGATCTCCGGAAAAATCGACTGCTCCGCCACCCCCAGCGAGTAGTTGCCCCGCCCGTCGAAGCTCTGCGGGTTCAGGCCGCGGAAGTCGCGCACGCGGGGGATGCCGATGCTGATCAGCCGGTCCAGAAACTCGTACATCCGCGCGCCCCGCAAAGTCACCTTGGCGCCGGTCTCCTGCCCGGCCCGGACCTTGAAGTTGGACACGCTCTTGCGCGCCTTGCAGACCAGCGGCTTCTGGCCGCTGAGCACCGACAGGTCGCGGGCGGCCAGCTCCAGCCGCTTCTTGTCCTGCAGGGCCGCGCCCACGCCCATGGAGATCACGATCTTCCGCAGCCGCGGCACCCTCATGGGGTTGGTGGTGCCCAGCGACTCCATGAGCCGGGGCATGACGTCCCTGGTGTATTTTTCCTGCAGACGCGTCATGGTCAGTCATCCCGCGCGGGCCGCGCCGGCCCGGTGCCTGGGCCTCAATCGCCGCTTTGCCTGCTCACCACGCCGAGGCGCGTCCCGCCGAGGGACACGCGGTACTTGGCGGTCACCCGACCCCGCTCGTCGCGCTCCGTCTGAAACCGCACCCGGGTCCCGCGGCCGGTCTTCTCGTCCACCGGCAGCACGTTGGAAATGTGGATCGGGGCCTCCTTCTGGAGCCGCCCGCCCTGCGGGTTCCGCCGGCTGGGGCGGACGTGCCGGTACACCATGTTCACGCCCTGGACCAGGACCAGCCCCTTGACCGGGTCCACCCTGAGGACCTTGCCGCGCGACCCCTTGTGGTCGCCGGCGATCACCTCCACCAGGTCGTCCTTGCGAATGTGCGACGCCATAACCTGCCTCGTTCGATCCGGCCGTCCGGCCTCACGGCCGGCGGCCCGCCCCTGCGGCCCCCGGCCC
>CAZSYS010000451.1:0-2942 GCA_964611365.1 uncultured Planctomycetales bacterium | reverse complement strand
CGACGCGCCGCGCATCGAGACCTGGCGCGGCGGAGCGGAGACCTCCACGGTGCAGTTCGCCGGGCACCTCGCCCGGCAGGGCTGCAGGGTCCGGGTTCTGACCGCCTCGGTGGCGCCGTCCACGCCGGACATGGAAGTCGTGACCATTCCGGCCAGTCCGCTGCTGCGCGGCGTGCGGACCTGGCTGTTCGCCCGCCGGGCGGTGGAATGGGCCCGGCGGGAGGGCTTCGACATCCTGCACGGCGTCACCGCCTGTCCGGGACTGGACATCTACCAGCCGCGCGGCGGAACCGCCCCGGAGACGCTGGCCCGCACCGCCGAGGCCGTCCAGGGAGCGATGGCACGTCGGCTCAAGCGGCTGGCCGCCATGCTGAGCCTCAAGCAGCAGGTGGTCCTGCGGCTCGAGCGGCGCCTGCTGGCCGGCGGCAACCCCCCGCTGGTCATCGCGATCTCCGACTACGTCCGCCGCCAGCTGCAGCGGCACTACGGACTGAGCGAGTCGCACGTGCGGCTGGTGTTCAACGGCGTCGATCCGGACACCAGTCCGCCGGCCCAGCGCCGCGCCGACCGCACCCGCGTCCGCCGCCAGCTCGGCCTGGCCGACGATGACATCATCGCCCTGTGCGTGGCCCACAACTTCAGGCTCAAGGGCGTCTGGTCGCTGGTGGAGGCCCTGGCCCGCGTGCCGCGCGACGACGTCTACGCCGTGATCGTGGGCCGCGACGACCCCCGGCCCTTCGCCCATCGGGCCGAGGAGCTGGGCGTCGGCCGGCGGGTGCTTTTCGCCGGCCCCACCCAGGGGACGCCGGCGTTCTACCACGCCGCGGACATGCTCGTGCACCCGACGTTCTACGACCCCTGCAGCCGGGTCGTGCTGGAGGCCATGGCCGCCGGACTGCCGGTGATCACCACGCGGTTCAACGGCGCCGCCGAACGCGTGACCGACGGCCGCGAGGGCTATGTGATCGACTGTCCGCGGCAGATCGACGCCCTGGCCGACCGGATCACGCGGCTGCTGGATGACGGGCTTCGCCGGGCGTGTGCGGAACTGGCCCCGCGTGCGACCGAGGATATCTCCATGGCCGAGCACGCACGTCGCGTGCTGGCGGTGTACCGGGAGGTCTGCGCGCGTCGGGGCTGACCGGCGGGCGAAAAGGGGCGAGGTGGACGATGGAGTGGACCGGCCGGGAACTGGCGACCGCGGTCGCGGCCTGCGCGGTGGCCTATCTGTGCGGGTCGGTGCCGTTCGGGCTGCTGGTCGGCCGGGCTCACGGCCTGGACATCCGCGCTCACGGCAGCGGCAACATCGGGGCGACCAACGTCGGCCGCGTGCTGGGACGGCGCTGGGGCGTCCTGGTGTTCGTCCTGGACGTGCTCAAGGGCCTGCTGCCCACGGCGGCGTTCGGCGTCCTCCTGCGGTCGTGGACCGGCCCGGCGGCCTGCCAGGCCGCGGAGTTCCTGGCCTGGCTGGCGGTGGGCGTGTCCGCCGTGCTGGGGCACACCTTTCCGGTGTACATCGGTTTTCGGGGCGGCAAGGCGGTGGCGACCTCGCTGGGCGTGGCCCTGGGGGTCTGGCCGTATTTCACCCTCCCGGCACTGGCCGCCGGGGCGGTGTGGGTTGGCGCCACGCTGCTGAGCCGGTATGTATCTGTGGGTTCGGTCACCGCGGCCGGAGCTTTCCCCGTTTTTTTCGCCGTCCTGGCGGCCGTCAGGGCCGAACAGTGGGGAAGCCGCCGGCAGCTCTGGCCGATGTACGTGTTTGCCGCGGCGGTCGCGGGCCTGATCATCCTGCGGCACCGCGGCAACCTGACAAGACTCTGGCGGGGCACGGAACCCCGGATCGGCGGCCCCAGGGAATCCATCCGCTCGAGGGACGGCCGGGCCGAAACATCAAAGGAGCCGGGATGAACATGATGCGGCAAAGCAAAAGATTCCGGGTGGCGGCGGCCGTCCTGGCCGCCGGCTGTCTGTCGGCCAGGGCCCAGGGCACGGCGGCAACCGCTTCGGCCCCGTCGGCGCCCGATGGTCGCCCGGCGCGCGACATCGTCATCGTCAAGGTCGGACCGGTCCTCATCACCCAGGCCGACCTGGACGAGGCCACCCGCGGCATGCGCCCCGAAACCTGGACCGCCCGGCGCGACGCGATCATCACCAACCTGGTCAACGACGCCCACCTCGACCTGTATCTCAAGGATCACCCCGAGCGCGTCTCCGAGGAGCAGGCCAACCAGCGGATCGACCGGGACCTGGCCGCCCGGAACGCCGGCACCCGCCAGGAGCTTCAACAGCGCGTGACCGCCTCCGGACGTTCCTGGGAGGACTACCTCCGCCACGTGCGCCGGCTCGTGCTCCTGGACCTGATCGCCAGGGAAGCCGACGAACGCTCCAGGGATCCCGAAGTGGTGCGCAAACTGTGGGAGGAGCGACGCCAGGATTTCGACGGATCCAAGGTCCAGCTCCGCCAGATCATGCTCAGGGCCCCGGTGTACTGGCCACCCCAGCGGCGCGAGCAGAAGCGACTGCAGCTTGAACAGATCCGCGAGGACCTGCTGGCCGGTCGTCGGACGTGGGACGAGTGCGTGACCGAGAGCGAATCGGCCCGCAAGCACGCCGGCGGCAGCCTCGGCTGGGTCGGCCGCCATGAGGATATGGCCGAGCGGCTCATGCGCGAAGTCTTCTCCCTCCCCGTCGGCGAGCTGAGCGAGGTCATCGACGGGGGAGACGGATTCCACCTCTTCAAGGTCACCGACCGGATGGCCGCCTCCGAGAACAAGCAGCCGGACCAGCGCCGCATCGCCGCCGGCCTGCGACGCGAGACCATGATCGCCATCGGCGACGAACTGCGCGCCAAGTACCCGGTGATCGGCGTCGAGGAACCGCGCACGCCGGCATTCCTGGCCGCCGCCGCCACCCGCCCGACCGCCACCCGCCCGACCGCCACC
>CAZSYS010000450.1:0-2954 GCA_964611365.1 uncultured Planctomycetales bacterium | reverse complement strand
CCTCCCCGGCCTCCACGCGCTCCACCCGACAGCCGGTCATCACCGTGGCCCCGGCCCGGGACGCCAGCCGCCGCAGAGCGGCCACCAGCACAGCGCGGTCCACGCGCCGGCCGGTCGGCCGGCTCGAAACCGAAACCGCGGTGCGCGAGAAGTCCGGCGCGTGAAACACCGCCCGCCGGAAGGCGGCCCCGGTCGCCTCCAGATCCGCCAGCCCCAGAAGCTCCAGCCGCTCCCGCGCCGGACAGGAGATCCAGTCGGGCTCCGCCGACTCCGGCGGACCGGCACCCGCGCGCTCCAGCAGAACCACGCTGCGGCCCCGCAGCCGCAGTCCCACGGCGCTGCAGCAGCCGGCCACCCCCGCCCCGATCACCGCCGCGTCATGGGTCATCGGATGCCCAGCTGATCCCAGAAGGCCGCCTCGGCCTTGTGGAAATGGTCGAAGGTGCGCTGCAGGTCTTCGCAGATCGAACGCAACAGCTCCTCGTCGGGCACCGCCCCAGCCTCGCCCTCCTCGGCGGCGGACTGGAGCCGGGCCGCCGTGTCGTCCAGCCGGGTGGCGGCTTCCGCGAAGGCCCGCGCCGCATCGAACAGGTTGGCCTGGGCGGCCTCTTCGACGGTCGGCTGGTAGAGCAGCCGCCAGGGACTGCGGCGCAGCTCCTTGCTGGCCCCCTTGAGATGGTCGCTGGTCTCCTTGAGGTTCGTGATCATCTGGTCGATCTGCTGGCGGTTCAGCACCAGCAGGTCCCGGCTGGTCCGGGTGATGTCGTTGAGGTCCGCCAGGGAACGGGCGATGCGCTCGCTGGCCCCGTGAACCCGGGCCAGCAGACTGCCCGGCCGGCGGGCGTCGAGTTCCTCGGCCAGCCGCGAGGCAATCCCGTCCTTGAGGATCGCGCTGGTTTCGTCGGCGTTGGCCAGCGTGCGCCCCAGCGCCGGGCGGTTCTCCTCCAGCATGGCCGATGCCGTCGCCAGACCGGCGTTGAGGGTGTCCAGGGCCTGGTGGACCTTGTCCATCGCCCCGGCCTGGCGGCCGGCGTCCATCTGCTCGCGGACCAGGCGGGTGGCGTCGTTCAGGTGGTCCATGATCCCGTGGATCTTGGCCAGCAGGGCCTGCCGGTCGCGGGGATGGAACTCCGCCTGCACGTTGCGCGTGATCGCGTTGATGTCGTCCAGCGAGGCGTGGATCTTGCCCAGCAGCGAGCGGGCGTCGTCGGCGTCCAGCTGGGTCTTGATCAGCGACAGCAGGCTCTTGGGATCGCGCTCGTCGAGCTGGACGGTCAGCGACCGGGTCAGCGTGGCGATGCTCGCCGCCGGGAAGCCGTCCACCGTGTCCCCGGGCTTCAGCGGCTCGCCCAGCCCGCGGTCCTCGATCACCAGCGTGCCCAGCCCGCCGATGAGCTGCTCGGCCGGCACGATCCGGCAGTCGCGACGCAACCCGACCGACGAGTCGACCGCCATCGCCACCACGCTGTAGTATCCCGCCGTGCCGCGGGTTTCGTCCGGCTGCTCCTCCAGCCGCACCGATCGGACCCGTCCCACCGTCACCCCCCCGCAGGTCACCTGGGCCCCCGGCTGGATCACGGTGCTGAACGTGTTGTGCGGGAAGCGCACCTGCAGGGCCATGTCGCCGCGGCCCCGGGGCGCCAGAAACACCAGGATGGCCGCGAACAGCACGAAGAAGACCGCCAGAGCCGACCCCAGCCGCAGGGCGTTGCGTTCCGCGGGCATGCGCTCCTCCCGTCGCGCCGGACGCTCAGCCGGCGATGATCTGCTTCTCGTACTCGCTCAGGCCGTCGGCGTCGGTCAGCGGACCCTCGGTCTCGCCGGTCAGGAACTGGTGAATCAGCCGGTCGTCCTGCGTCGCAAGATCCGCCGGGGCCGCGTCGCGCAGCCGCTGAAAATCCGAACGCGGCCCGATCCGCAGCACCCGCCCCCGGTCCAGCATCACCATCCGGTCGGCGATCCGGAAGGCCGAGTCCATCTCGTGCGTGACCACCACGCTGGTCACGTGGAGCTTGCGCGAGAGATCCATGATCAGCTCGTCGATCGCCGCCGAGGTCACCGGGTCCAGCCCCGCCGAGGGCTCGTCGTAGAACAGGATCTCCGGATCCAGGGCCGTCGCCCGGGCCAGCCCGGCGCGCTTCTTCTGCCCGCCGGACAGCTGCGCGGGCATCTTGTCCCGGTGCGGCAGCATCCGCACCTGCTGGAGCTTCATGGTCACCACGATGTCGATGATCGCCGGGTCCACGTAGGAGTGCTCCGCCAGCGGCAGAGCCACGTTCTCGGCCACGGTCATCGAGTTGAACAGCGCCCCGCTCTGAAACAGGATGCCGAAGCGCCTGCGCAGCTCGTTCATCCCCGCCTCGTCCAGCCGGGTGATGTCGCGCGGCTCGTCGCAGTCCCGGGTGCGGTAGAGAATCCGCCCCTCGTCGGGGACCAGCTCCCCGATCAGGCAGTTCAGCAGCGTGCTCTTGCCGCAACCCGACCCCCCCATGATGACCAGCGTCTCGCCGGCCATCACGTCCAGCGTCACCCCGTCCAGCACCCGCACCGGCTGCCCCTGCTGGTCCGGAAACGTCTTGACCACGTTCCGGATCGAGATCACCGCCTCAGGCGAGTCGCCGGCCACGTCCCGCGCCTCCCGGCTCACAGCCCGAACAGGTAGAACACCGAGGTGAACAGGCAGTCGGTGGCGATCAGGGCCACGATCGACTTGACCACCGTCGCGGTCGTGCCCCGGCCCACACCCTCGGCCCCGCCGCGGACGTTCAGCCCCTCGTAACAGGCGATCAGCGAGATCAGCCCGCCGAACACCCCGGCCTTGACCAGCCCGGTGAAGAAGTCCCGGTAGGTCAGGGCGATCCGGGTGTTGTGCAGGTACGTCTCCCGCGGGATGTCCAGCACCATCACCGCCGTGCCCAGCCCGCCCAGCACCCCCACGACGTCCGCCACCACCG
>CAZSYS010000449.1:0-2968 GCA_964611365.1 uncultured Planctomycetales bacterium | reverse complement strand
GTCCGGCGGAGGGGCGGGCGTACTGGGATGAGTATCTCTCGTGGCTGGAGAGGACCCCGGCGCTGCGGCCGCCGCGGACACCGGCGGCCCCGGCGATGGCCCGGGCCTCAGGCGGTTGAGCGGGGCCGCGGGAGCGGCCGGAGGACAGGATGACGACGGACGCGATCGGACCTTCGTTTCCGGACGGCGGCAGCGCCGAGGAGCTGCTGTCGCTGCTGGGGCAGCAGCGCGATCTGTACGCCCAGCTGGCCGGGCTGGCCGGCGGGCAGCGGGCCCTGATCGCCGGCGACCGCCCCGAGCAGCTGCTGGCGGTGCTGTCGGAGCGTCAGCGCCTGATCGGCCGGATCGAGCAGGTCGCCCGGCGTCTGGGGCCTTACAAGGCCGACTGGGCCGGGGTGCGGGCCGCCCTGGACGAACGCCAGGGTCCGCAGGCCGAGCAGCTGCTGGCCGAGGCGGACGGGCTGCTGGCGGCGGTGCTGGAGAAGGACGAGGCCGACGCCCGGCTGCTGGCCCGGCGCAAGGAAGCCACCGCCCGGGCGGCCGGCGCCGCCCGCGCCGCCCAGCAGGTGGGCGCCGCCTATGGCGCCCAGATGGGTTCGCAGGGTTCGGGCACGGAGTGGACCGAGTGATGAGTTCGGCCTTGCAGACAGGCGGTCATTCGGAAGCCGTCACGCAGCGCGAGCGGGAGCTGGCGGGCATCATCGACGCCTACAGCCGGGTGACGGATCAGCTGAAGGAGTCGCACGACCGGCTGCGGGAGGAGGTGACCCGGCTGCGCGACGAGCTGAGCCGCAAGAACCGGATGCTGCGGCGCCGTGAGCGGCTGGCGGCGCTGGGCGGGCTGGCGGCGGGCCTGGCGCACGAGATCCGCAACCCGCTGGGCGGCATCCAGATGTTCGCCTCGCTGCTGGCCCGGGACGTGGCCGACCGCCCGGAGTGCCTCCGGCTGCTGGACAGGATCACCCGGGGGGTCCGTTCGCTGGAAAAGATCGTGACCGACGTTCTGGATTTCGGCCGGCCGGCCGAGCCGGTGCCGGGGCCGGTCCGGCTGGACGGGCTGGTGCGGGAGACGGTGGACCTGTCCGCGGCCCGGGCGGCCGAGGCGGGCGTGCGGGTGGAGCCGGGCCGCATCGCCGGCGGCGTGGAGCTGGTGACCGACGGCGCGCTGCTGCAGCGGGCGCTGCTGAATCTGCTGCTTAACGGCATCGACGCGGCCGCCTCCGGGCCGGCGCAGCCTGGCCGCGGGTTCGTGAAGGTTCAGGCCCGGGTGTCGGGGGGGCTGGCGGTGCTGGCGGTGCGGGACAACGGGCCGGGGATTCCGCCGGAGCTGGCCGAGGAGGTCTTCAACCCGTTCTTCACCACCAAGGACCACGGCACCGGCCTGGGGCTGGCGATCGTGCACCAGATCGCCGAGTCCCTCGGCGGGGGAGTCCGGGCGGGCACTCATCCCCGGGGCGGCGCGGTGTTCACGCTGACGGTGCCGCGGGAGCTGCCCGGGGCTGCGGCGTCGAGCCGCGCGGCGGGCTGAGCTGCGCCGGGCGGGCAGGAGGATGACGGCATGGCACGGATCATCGTGGTGGACGACAACGAGATGCTTCGCGAGTCGGTGGTCGAGGCGCTGCAGCGCGAGGATCACCAGGTGGCGGCTTTCGCCGATCCGGCCGAGGCGCTGAAGGCGGTGCGGGCCGGGGCCTGCGACTGCGTGGTCAGCGACCTGAAGATGCCGGGCATGGACGGCGTGACGCTGCTGCGCGAGGTCCGGGCGGCCGGCAGCGAGGCGGCGTTCATCCTGATGACCGCCTTCGGCACGGTCGACACCGCGGTGGCGGCGATGAAGCTGGGGGCCTTCGACTACATCCAGAAGCCCTTCGACGCCGAGCGGCTGTGCATGCTGGTGGAGCGCGCGGTGCAGACCGCCTCGCTGCGGAGCGAGAACGAGGCCCTGCGGCGCTCGCTGACCGACGGCGGGCCGCGCGAGATGGTCGGGGATTCCGTCTGCATGCGCCGCCTGCGGGACACGATCGCCCGGGTGGCGGCCAGCAGCAACACGGTGCTGATCCAGGGCGAATCCGGCACCGGCAAGGAGCTGCTGGCCCGCGCGATCCACGAGGCCTCGCCGCGCCGCGAGCGGCCGATGCTGTGCCTGAACTGCGCCGCCCTCTCGGGCAACCTGCTGGAGAGCGAGCTGTTCGGACACGAGCGCGGCGCGTTCACCGGCGCCGACCGCACCCGCAAGGGGCGTTTCGAGCTGGCCGACGGCGGCACGCTGCTGCTGGACGAGGTCAGCGAGATCCCGCCTTCGCTGCAGGCCAAGCTGCTGCGGGTGCTGCAGGAGCGGCAGTTCGAGCGCGTGGGCAGCAGCATGACCCGGGCGGTGGACGTGCGGGTGATCGCGACCACCAACCGCAACCTCCCGGAGGGGGGGGCGCGGACGCGCGGCCGCGAGGACCTGTTTTTCCGGCTGAGCGTGCTGCCGATCTCGGTCCCGCCGCTGCGCGAGCGGCGCGAGGACGTGCCGGCGCTGATCGACCACTTCCTGACCCGGGCGGCGGCGCGGGCCGGCCGGGCGCGGCTGCGGGTGGACGAGCAGGCGATGCGGATGCTGGTCGATTACGACTGGCCGGGCAACGTGCGCGAGCTGGAGAACCTCTGCGAGCGGGCCACGGTGCTGGTGCGGGACGGGATCCTGACGGCGCCGATGGTCTCGCCCTGGCTGCAGCCGATCCACCGCGCCGAGGGCTTCGAGGCTCCGCTGCGGCCCGGGCACATCCTGGAGGACATGGAGCGGCAGCTGATCGAGCGGACGCTGCGGGAGCACCAGGGGCACCGGGCCCGGACGGCGGCGGCCCTGGGCATCGGCGTGCGCACCCTGGGGCTCAAGCTCAAGCAGTGGCGGCAGCAGCCGGCCGGGCTGCAGGCCTGCAGCGCCGGCCGGTGAGGGCCCGCCGGCGGGCGCGGTTTCTGCGCG
>CAZSYS010000448.1:0-2975 GCA_964611365.1 uncultured Planctomycetales bacterium | reverse complement strand
CGCGCGGTGTTGAGAGCGGCCAGCGGGTGAAACTGGAATCATCCGCCGGCGCGCCTATACTCGCACGAGAAGCTGACGGCCAGGCCGCGGCACGGCGGACGGACCTCCGCGCCGGGCCTGCCGCACCGGTGCGACGCGACCAGGCGACGGTCCGCGCCGGGCGCCGTCCCTGACCCCGACAGTCAAGATGCCTTTTCAGCCCCCCCTGCCGCGGGAATACGCCTCGCTGAGCCACGAGGCACTGCACGAGCGGATCGCCGCGGTCCGCGCCGCCCTGGGCCCCAGGCTCGTGATCCTCGGTCACCACTATCAGCAGGACGACGTCATCCGGCACGCGGACTTCACCGGCGACAGCCTGCGGCTCAGCCGGCTGGCCGCCGCCCAGAGCCGGGCCGAGTATGTGGTGTTCTGCGGCGTCCACTTCATGGCCGAGTCGGCCGACATCCTTACCCGCGACGAGGTGGCGGTGATTCTTCCGGACCTCTCCGCCGGCTGCAGCATGGCCGACATGGCCGCAATCGATCAGCTGGAGGATGCCTGGGACCGGCTCCGGTCAGCCACCGACGCCGCCATCGTGCCGATCACCTATGTCAACAGCAGCGCCGCCGTCAAGGCCTTCTGCGGCCGCCACGGCGGGGCCTGCTGCACCAGTTCCAACGCCCGGCGGGTGCTGGAATACGCCCTGACCCTGGGCGAAAAGGTGCTGTTCGTGCCCGACCAGCACCTGGGCCGCAACACCGCCTGCGGCATGGGCTACGACGCCTCGCTGATGGCAATGTACGACCCCGCGGCGCCCGGCGGCGGACTCGACGACGACGCCATCCGCCGGGCGAAGTTCATCCTCTGGAAGGGCCACTGCAGCGTGCACCAGCTGTTCACCGAGGCCCACTGCGACGCCGTCCGGGCCGCCGACCCGGAATGCCGCATCCTCGTGCACCCGGAATGCCGCCGCGAGGTCGTCCTCAAGGCCGATCTGACCGGCAGCACCGAGGCGATCATCCGGATTCTCCAGGAGGCGCCGGACGGCTCGCGCTGGGCGGTCGGCACCGAGGCCAACCTGGTCAACCGGCTCAGCCGCCAGTACGCCGGGCGCAAGGACATCCGTTCCCTGGCCGGCCTGCAGTGCCTCTGCACCACCATGTACCGCATCGATCTGCCCCACCTGGCCTGGGCGCTGGACGAACTGGCGGCCGGGCGGGTGGTCAACCGCATCTCGGTCGATCCCCGCACCCGGCACGACGCGCGGATCGCCCTCCAGCGGATGCTCGATCACGCCGACGGACCCGCGGTCGCCGCCGGATAACGGCATGCCCGGCTGCCGGGCCGCGACCGGCTGCCCGGACAACGACCGTTGGCCGCGACCGCCGGGCCGGCCTATAACTCATCATCATGACTACCTGTGCGAGAGGGCGTTGGCGCCGGTGTCCGCATGTGCCGCTGACGCTCCTTCTGGCGTTAGCCAGTGGCTGGGGCTGCCAGCGATCCGACGCCCGGGCGGCCGCCACGGCAGCCGCGGCGGCATCGGCGCCGGCCCGCGAATTCAGGGAGCACCGAACCATGTATTCCGCATCGGGCCACGACCTCGGCCCGCTGAGTCAGGAACGCATCCGGGAACTGGCCGCCCGGCTGACGCCCCAGGAGCGTGAGATCCTGCTCCACAAGGGCACCGAACGGGCGTTCTGCGGGGCCTTTACGGACCACAAGGAAGAAGGCGTCTATGTCTGCCGGCTGTGCGGGCTGCCGCTGTTCTCGTCGGCGGCCAAGTTCCACTCCGGCACCGGCTGGCCAAGCTTCTTCCGGCCGTTCGACCCCGACCACGTGGCCGAGAGGCCGGATTCCAGCCACGGCATGGTCCGTACGGAGATCCTCTGCCGCCGGTGCGGCTCGCACCTGGGGCATGTGTTTCCCGACGGCCCCCCGCCGACCGGGCAGCGATACTGCCTGAACTCGGCGGCGATGCGCTTCTACGCCCGGGACGCCGAACTGCCCCCGGAGTCGCGGCCCGTCCGGCAGGTCGCGTACTTCGCCGGCGGATGCTTCTGGGGTATCGAAGACCGCTTTCAGCAGGTGCCCGGCGTGATCGATGCCACCTCCGGCTATCAGGGCGGCAAGACCCCCCGCCCGACCTACAAGCAGGTGTGCACCGGCCGGACCGGCCATGCCGAGACGGTGCGCGTGACCTTCGACCCCGCCCGGGTCACGTATCGTCAGCTGCTGGAGTGGTTCTTCCGCTTCCACGACCCCACGCAGCTCAACCGCCAGGGGCCCGACATCGGCACGCAGTACCGCTCGGCTATCTTCGCGGCCGACGAGGCTCAGCTCCGCGAGGCCCAGGCCTTCATCCGGGAAATGGCCTCCGCGGAGGCATTCCGCAAGCGGCGCATCGTGACCACCGTCGAACCGGCCGGACCGTTCTTCGAGGCCGAAGCCTACCACCAGGACTACCATCGCAGGAACGGAGGCTCCTGCCCGCTGCCGGCGCTGCGTTGATGCGAGGGGCCCGGGCTTGAACCGAACAACGACCGGGCGGCACGGTCGGGGCGCCGGCCGGCCCACCGGTCCATGCGTGATCAGGATTCCGAGGCGGCCGCCGCGCCGGTCAGGCGAATCGGCGATGCAGGCATGCGGAAGCGCAGACCCGCGACGTAGCCCCCCGAGGCCGGATCCGCCTGGGAGCGGATCACTTCGGCGATCAGGTCCCGCCGCAGGCGCAAACCACCGGGCGGCACGACGCGAACCCCCGTGCCGGCCGGCAGAGGCACCGGAGAAAACACACGGACGCCGCTGCGGGAGAGGTCCAGCAGCCGGCCGTGGCGACTGGCGGCGACCTCGGTCGAGCCGGGGACCAGCTGATCGATCCGTACGTTCATCGGGGCGGGGCTGCGGGGATGCTCCCGCCGCTCGACGTCCGGGCCCGGCAGGGCGTTCGCCGCCGGGGCCTGAGCCGCGCCGGCCGCACGCACCGTCCCCGGGAC
>CAZSYS010000447.1:0-2991 GCA_964611365.1 uncultured Planctomycetales bacterium | reverse complement strand
CGGGCGCCCAGCGGCCGGCCGCCGGCGCCGGCATGCCCGCGCCCGGAACCCGCCCCGAGCGGCGCGACGGCCCGCGGATGTTCATCGTCAGCCAGACCTCGCAGCGGGGCGGGGAAGGGCAATCGACCCGGGCCGCCGGCTCGGCCGCCCCGGGCACGGGCAACGCGATCTACCGCATCGACACCCGGGGCTTCGTGACCGAGATCTTCCGCCAGCCGGTGATGATCCTGGCGCTGGCCGAGGCCGAGGGAACGATCTACGCCGCCACCGGCGACGAGGGGCGGGTCTACGCGGTCGCGCCGGGGGAGGACCGCACCACCATGCTGGCCCGGCTCGAACCCCAGCAGGCGACCTGCCTGATCCGGCAGGAGGACGGCGGGCTGGTGGTCGGCACGGCCAACGCCGGCAGCATCGCCAGGATCCGCCCGAACCGCGCCGCCCGCGGAACGCTGATCAGCAAACCGCTGGACGCCGGGCAGATCGTCAAGTGGGGCCGCCTGCGCTGGACGGCCGAGGTGCCCACCGGCACGAAGCTGACCGTGGCGACGCGCAGCGGCAACGTCGCCGAGGAGGAATCGACCGGCTGGGACGAGTGGTCGCCGGAGATGGACGCGACCAGCCCGCAGCTGATCTCCTCGCCGGGGGCGCGGTTCCTGCAGTACCGGCTGACGTTCGAGACCTCTCTGCCGGAGGCGACGCCGGTGCTCCGCAGGCTGATCATTCCGCGGATCGAGGAGAACCGCCCGCCGGAGGTCAAGTCGCTGCAGCTGGTCTCGGTGGCCGAGGAAGCCAACAATCCCGGCAGTTCGCCCAAGGTCAAGCAGCTGGCCGGAGCCTTCGCGATGCCCGAGGGCGGGCCGCCGGCGCCGCAGTCGCACTGGGTGATCAAGTGGCAGGCGGAGGACCCCAACCAGGACAAGCTGTCCTTCGACGTGTTCTTCCGGGCGGTCGGCAGCCAGCGCTGGATCCGCATGGCCAAGGAGCTGGACAGCAGCCCGCACATCTGGGACACGCGCACGGTAGCCGACGGAACCTACGTCGTCCGCGTGGTGGCCGGTGACGCGCCCGGAAACCCCAGGGGCACCGAGCTTTCCGACGCGCGGATCAGCGACCCGATGATCGTGGACAACACGCCGCCGAAGGTGCGCTTTGACGACCTGCGGGCCCGCGGTCCGCGCGGCCTGTCGGTGCGGGTGGTGGCCGAGGACGCCCTCTCCCCGCTGTCGGAGGCGGCCTGCAGCGTCAACAGCAGCGAGACCTGGCGGCCGCTGGTCAGCGAGGACGAGATCATCGACGCCCCCGCGGAGACCTTCTCCTTCGAACTCGACGACCTGGATCCCGGCGAGCAGATCATCACCGTCCGGGTGACCGACGAACGGGGCAACTCCGCCTGGCTGGCCCGGTCGATCTCCACCGGTCCCTGACGCCGGCGCGCCTCCGGCGGTCAGGGGATGTTCCAGAAGCGGTGAAGCTGGCAGCTCAGCCGCCAGCGCGGATGTTCGCGCACCAGCCGGATGCACCAGGCCAGTGCGTCCGGGTCGATCCGGCCGCCTCGAAAGGCCGGCGAGAGCAGGTAGTGGTCGGCCCGCACCGTGGATTGCGGCAGGGGCATGCCGGCGGACATCACGTACTTGACCTCGTCGGCGGACCGCTGGGCCAGCTGCTCCTCGGGGACCTTCGGGCTGACGGTGATCCAGTCGAATCCCGGGGGCAGGGCGACCGTGCCGTTGGTCTCGACCGCCAGGCGCAGGCCCGCGGCGTGCAGGGCCTCGATCAGGGCGGCGTCGGCCTGCAGCCCCGGCTCGCCGCCGGTGAGCACCACCCAGGAGCAGTCGGCCGAGGCGGCCCGCA
Organism: uncultured Planctomycetales bacterium; assembly: GCA_964611365.1. GTDB lineage: Bacteria > Planctomycetota > Phycisphaerae > UBA1845 > PWPN01 > CALLOB01. The sequence continues at coordinate 1,140 of CAZSYS010000447.1, read as the reverse complement.
GGGCCTGCACGATCTGTCCGGCGGTCATCGGCCGGCCGGTGCGCCAGTCGGTGTCGCAGTCGAAGCCGTGCGTGGCCTGCGTGCAGTGCAGATTGCAGCCCGCCAGACGCAGGAACAGGGCCGCCGTGCCCGCCCGCACTCCCTCGCCCTGCAGCGAATAGAAGATCTCGTTGACCCGGTAGGTCCTCACCGGTCGTGGCCTTCCAGCGCGACGGCGGCGCAGCAGTTCTCCGTCTCCCAGAGCTCCACGCGGACCAGGCGCACGCCCGTGCCGGCCAGCACCTTCGGGCCCACGACGTGCAGCAGGTGCGCCGCGAGGTTCTCTGCCGTGGGGTTGACATCCAGCACGTACAGCCTCTGGCCCGGCACGGCCGACAGGGCCGAGAGAGCCTCGTGGTCCTCGGCGAAGACGATGAAGCCGTGGTCCCAGTGTTCGCCGATCCAGCCGCCCAGGGCGTCGCGCAGGGCTCCGAAATCGATCACCCGCCCCACGGCGTCCAGCCGGTCGGCCCGGGCGTGGAAATGGACGACGTAGTTGTGCCCGTGGAGGTGCGCACAGTGGCCCTCGTGCCTCCAGAGGCGGTGGCCGGCGCAGAAGGTGATGCGGCGGATGGCGATGGTCATGTCGGCCTGGTCCCCCGTTCGGCCACCGCGGTCACGTGGATGCCCCCGCGCGGCTGGAACACGCCCTCGACCCGCAGCCACCGCGGCCGGATCTGCTCGAACAGCTCACCGGCGATGCGGTCCACGACGGTCTCGTTGAAGGTCGGCTCGTCGCGGTATTTCCAGAGGTACAGCTTGAGACTCTTGGTCTCGACGAGGTGGCGGTCGGGGACGTAGGCGATGACCAGCCGGCCGAAGTCCGGCTGACGGGTCACCGGGCAGATGGCGGTGAACTCGGTGCAGTCCAGTCGCACCTCGATCGGGCCGCCGGACCAGTCGATCAGATCGACGGCCTGGACGGGGTGGTTCACCGGCCTGCCCAGGTACTTCGGTTCGCTCATCGTCAGGCTCCCACGGGTCCCGGCCGGCCCGCCGCCGGCCCGGACCATTCTGCCCGCCCCCGGCCTGCCGCGGGACATTGTAAGCCGCCGCCGGCCGGCGGAGCATCAGGCCCGCCGATGGAACGGGCGGCCGCCC
>CAZSYS010000446.1:0-2999 GCA_964611365.1 uncultured Planctomycetales bacterium | reverse complement strand
GCGCTGCGGGCGCCGCCGGAAACCGAGGCCACCGCCGGGGAGTCCACGGCGGAGCAGACCTCGGAGGACCGCTGGGTGCCGACGTCGAAACGGCGGATCGACTCGATCCGGTCGCCGAAGAAGTCGATGCGGACCGGCTCGGACTCGCCGGGAGCGAAGACGTCGAGGATGTCGCCCCGCAGGGCGAAGTCGCAGGGCGATTCGACCTGGTCCAGCCGGACGTACCCGTGGGACGCCAGCCAGGACGCCGCCGCCCGCGGATCCTGCCGGGCGCCGACCTCCAGCGTCAACATTCCGGCGGCCAGGGCCTCCTGGGCCGGGACGTCCTGGAGAAGCGCCTGAATCGGGGCAACCACGACCCATCCCGGCGCCGCCGGCGAGCCCGAAGTCAGGCTGCGCATCCGTGCGCACAGGCGGATGCGATCGGCGGCGATCTCGTCGCTGGCCGTGCCCTCGCCAGGCAGGGTTTCAAAGGCGCTGAGCAGCTCGGGGGTGACGCCGCAGAACAGCTCAATGTCGTCGCGGACCTCGTCGGCCTGTTCGAGGTGGGCGGTGACATACAACAGAGGGCGGCGCAGGGCTCCGGCGGCGGTCGCGGCCAGGATGGGCGCGAAGGATCCCCACAGCCCGTCCGCCGCGCACTCCCCCCCGGCCGGTCGGCCGTCGCCGGGGGCCGACGCGCGGATCCGGGCGAGCAGGGCACCGAACGTGCCGTCGCCGGAGAGCCGCTCGACGACGCTGATCACTCCTGAATCGTATCGGCAGGGACGGAGGCGGGCCAGAAGTCCCGGCCACGGGCCATCCGGCCAGGGCCCCGGCGGTGCAGGCGGTTATTTCAGCTCCACGCTCCAGTAGGCGTGGTCGAGGAACTGCTTCCACGAGCGGTAGCGGGTACTGGACATCTCCAGCGCGATCACCGGGCTGCGCCGCGGCTTGACCGGGGCGGTGATCAGCTTGAGCCCGGCCTGGGCGGGGGTCCGGCCGCCCTTGCGGACGTTGCACTCCAGGCAGCAGCAGACGATGTTTTCCCAGGTGGTCCGGCCGCCCTGGCTGCGGGGCACGACGTGATCCAGGCTCAGCTCGCTGGTCGCGAACTTCCGCCCGCAGTACTGGCAGCGGTTGCCGTCGCGGGCGAAGATGTTGCGCCGGTTGAACTTCACGTGCCGCTGCGGCAGCCGGTCGTAGAGCGTCAGGCGGATGATCCGCGGGACCGCGAGGCTGAAGCGGATCGTGCTGACCCAGTCGAAGTTGTGCGGCTCGAAGCGCTGCTTGACCTGGCTGACCTCGCACCAGCTGTCGAAGTCGTAGGAAAGGTACTGGTCGTCCTCGACGTGGATCACCTCGGCCAGGTCCCGGAACAGCAGCGACAGCGCGCGCCGGGCCGTCGTCACCCGGATGGCCATGTAGTTCCGGTTGAGCACCAGCACCCGGCAGGCCAGCCCGGAGAAGGGCGGCTCGACGGCAATCGGGACGGACTGGGCGGGGAAGACGACGCCCTCCTTTCCTGCCGGCCGCCCGCGCGGCGGATCGCTCCCGCGAGAAGGCGGGCCGACGCTGATAAAGTATACCTTTGCCCGCCATGACGATCAACCGCGGGAACAGGCCCCCGGGCGGGGCCCCAAGGCCGCCAAGGCCGCTGAGGCCGCCGCGCAAGATGGCGGTGAGGCTTGCGCAAAGGTTCGGTGAATCCGCCGACGCGCTCAGCGGGAGACGATCAGCCGCCGGCCGAAAAGACGCTCGTACACGTCGGCCATGCCCATCAGCGCCGGCGTCACCGCGAACGGGCATACCGCCGCCAGCGCCCGGGCACGCGGGTCGACCAATGCGGCCGCCAGCCAGACCAGCAGGCCCAGGGTCGCACCGGTGGCCATGCCCCATCTCCAGGGCCGCAGCTGCAGGGCGACCAGAAGTCCCCACGCCGCCGGCAGCAGGGCAGACCACAGCATTGGGGCCATGGCCCCGCCCGGCGCGCCTCCGGAGCCGGACACCGGGGCCAGCGCGACTCTCCGCGCCAGCCACCAGGCCGAGTCGCCGGGGTCCCGCAGAACCTGCGATCCCAGGAACGCCACCGCCCCGGGCCCGGGGGAGTCCGCCGAGCGGGCGGCGCGCACCTCCCGGACCGCCCGCGACATGGCCGAACCGTCGGCCACGTCGATCCGGTTCCACAGGTCGACCTCCAGCCGGTCGCGAAAGGCTGCCGACTGGCCCGAGGCCCGCAGCAGTCCCCAGCCCCCGGCCGCCGGGAGCAGGAACGCCGCCGCGAACAGCAGCGATCCGGCCAGCCGCCTGATGAATCCTGGCGGCGACAACAGCAGGCCGATCATCACAAACGGGACCAGCAGCAGCGTCAGAACGCTGGTGAACAGCGTGAACCCCCAGCTCAGCCCGGCGATGAACGCCACCGGCAGGCTTGCGGACCTTGCCCACCAGGTCAGCAGCATCCAGGAGCCGGCCAGCGAAAGCATCATCAGGCCCATGGCTCCGGGCCGCTGGGCGGTCAGCACGAAAAGGGGGTGAGCCACCCAGCATACGGTCGTCCAGAGCGCCCAGCCCGCGCCGAATGCCAGGCGCACGGCCGTGTACCAGGCGGCGGCCGACAGCAGACAGACGGCCATGTGGGCCACGAAAACCGCTCGGGCCGCGACCAGGCTGTCGGCGGCTTTGGCCTCGATCCACTCCACCGCAGGCCGGTAGACCAGATCGTGGACGACCAGGGACGAACACGGCGTGGCCGGGGCGGCCGTCGAATGCCGCTGGAGGAACCACGCGGCCACCTGGGCGGCCGACGCGACCATGAGCATGACGCTCAGCGCGACCACCGGGTGGTGGTGCAGGGGGGGGGCAGGCGGAGCGTCCCCTCGGGCAAAGCGGCGTTCGGGGACGGCTCCGGCGGCGGCTGGCATGGCTGGCAGGCCCCTTCAGGCGCACGGTCCGACGGCCCGCCGGGTCGCCGGATCCCCCGCCGGCCGGACGGTCCAGCCGGCCCACCCACAGCTCGG
>CAZSYS010000445.1:0-3037 GCA_964611365.1 uncultured Planctomycetales bacterium | reverse complement strand
CGAGGCGTGAGGTCAGTCGCCCTCGACGGCCGGCAGGGGCGCCGGCCGCTACGGCGCTTCGCGTGGCTCACACGCGGCCCGGGCCGCTTCCCACGGGGCGATGGGATCCTTCGGCCGCTCCCGGGCCCGGCCGGCGGCCTGAGGTCCCGAAATGTCGCCCCGGGCACGTCACGGGGCGGTGCAGCCGGGCGACCGGGCCACGTTCGAGCCGTCCATGCAGCCCAGGAACAGGCCCACGTCGTCCTGATCGACGTCGTCGTCGGCGTCGATTCTGGCCACCTGGCAGGTCGGATCCGCCTGGGGAATGCCCCACCCGCTCAGGCAGCGCTGCACCACGGCATAGTCGGCCAGATCCACGTCGCCGTCGCTGTCAAAATCGGACCGTATGCCCGTGAGCGTGATCGTGACCGTCATCGTCTCCGTCGGATTGTAGGCCGCCGGGTCCGAGACCGTGACCAGCCCCTGGTGCGTACCCGGGGCCACCTGGGAGGTGTCGAAGGTCAGGGTGATCGGCACCGGATCGCCGGTCGAGCTGCCCGAGGCCGGGGCGGCCGAGAGCCATCCCCGGGCCGCCGGCTCGACCTCGACGGTGAAGTTCAGCGTCCCGGTGCCCATGTTGAACACCTGCAGGACGGCGGGCTCCAGCGTCTGGCGGCAGCGCCCCGAGCGGCTCACCGTCCGGGGATCCAGCCCGATCACCGGCATGTCGACCAGGTGCAGACGGGCGGTGTTGAAGCGGTCGTCCTGGGCCACCAGCAGGCCCGTGCCGGCCGGTCCGGCGATGTCGGCCGAGTAGGTGTCGCCGCTGCGCCCCAGGCGCACCACCAGCGGGGCCCCGGTGCCGTCATCGCCGTAGTAGTAGAAGGCGGCGTGACCGCCGGTGATCCGGGCGGTGACGCGCCACATGCCGCCGCCGAGGTCCTCGCTCTGCACGCTGGTGATGTTTGGCGGGGTCAGGTCCTGGATCGTCATCAGCGTCCAGTCCGGCCAGCTCTGCCCCGGGTCGTTGGCCGTCTCGTACTGGAACACGTGGTCGTAACTCTGGTCGATCATCGCGTCTCCGACGATCCGGAGCCTGCCGGGGTCGGCGGTGCCCAGCGGCCAGTTCGAGCCGATCGAGGAGGCGTGGGCGTTGTTGGCGATCGGCGCCCAGCGGAAGTCGTAGCGCTGCAGGCGCATGGCCACGGCGTCCACCGCGACCGGAGAGACGCCCGCCAGCACGGTGTGCAGCCAGTAGGGGATCGGCTGGTTGGGCACGTGGTAGCGCTCGGCGGCGTTGATCGCGTCCACCACGCAAAGATAGCCCCGCTGCGGCGTGGAATGCACCACGCCGTCGCGGAAGTACAGCGCCGCCCGGTGGGCGTCGACCAGCTCCCGCCAGAGGATGTCGTTGCCGAAGTCCTTCTCGTAGTTCGTGGCGTCGGAGCGGTTGTGGGCCACCCGCGACCAGTAGTTCTGGTACATGCCGAAGGTCGAGAACATGGTGATGCCGACCCAGTTCTTGGTCGCGATGGTCACGGGGTCGTGGTAGTGCACCTTGAGCTTGGCCAGATCGATGATCGTGTCGGCGTCGAAGATGTAGTCGGTGATCGCCAGCCAGCCCATGCAGTTGTTCTTGCCCGGTCCGGCCTTGCCGTGCGGGTCGGCGGCCGCGAAGTAGGACGTCGCCGCGCCATCCTGGATCTTCTGCAGGTCGTTGCTGGTGTAGCCGCTGCCGACGTACGCGCTGGCCCCGCCGGCCTCCGTTCCCAGGCCCACCCAGCGCCACTTCTGGAGGTTCTGGAAGTCGACCCGGCTGATGTTCACCCCCGGCCACAGGGCCCGCAGCTGGTTGAAGTAGTTCTCGGTGAACCCCATGGGGTCGAACTTGGCGGTGAAAAGGTTCCCGCCGCCGTCGGAGCCGTCGCCCACCCAGATGTCCGTCGCCCCGGCCGCGGCCGCCATATCGATCAGCGGGCGCAGCGTGGCCGGGTGGCTGTAGACCGGATTGCGCTCGCTGCCGTTGTTGGCGTAGTACCAGACGGTGTTGGGCTTGATCAGCACCTCGACCTTGCCGTCGCCGTCGCGGTCCTGAATCAGGTCGGCCAGCGGGCTGGCCGGCGGCCCGAGGTGCAGATCGGCCACCGTCTTCCAGATCAGGTCGTAGGCCGTGTTCTGGCCCGGTCCGTAGGGCTCGGTGCCGTAGAGCACGGCGGGGTTGCGATTGACGGCCACCACCGCCTCGGCATCGGTCGGCGCCGGCACCCTCGAACTCATCACCGCGGGCTCGGCCACGCTGACCGGCGTCCAGGGGATCACCGCCGGGTTGCCGGGCGTCCACGTCGCCACCCACTCGCAGTACACCTGCCGGCCGGCGTTGACCAGCAGGAACAGCACGCCGGCCAGGGCCACGGAACCGGTCGCCAGCGCGAAGCGCGAAGGCGCGGCCCCGTGCCGGCGGCAGCGGGCCAGCGCCGGGACGAACAGCACCGCCAGAAACCCCAGGTTCGCCGCCGCCGCCTGCTGGCACGGGTAGGCCAGCCGCCGGGGCTGCGGCCCGCTTCGCCACAGCAGCCAGATCAGCGACGCGATCGCGATGGCAAACCGGTTGCGGCACAGCGCGAACCATGCTCGCCGCAGCGGACCGGGTGCCTCCGCAGCCGGCTCAGTCGGGCGAGAACCACAACGCCGGGTTCCCGGGATCTGATGCTGCATGCGACACCTCCATCGACATGTCCGTTGATCGAGCCGACGGGTACGCTTGATCGAGCCGACGCGGCCGGTCATGCCGGACGCCTCGGCGCGACCGGACGAGCGGCCGGGCCGCGGGCCGTTCGACGCACAAAAGTCGTCGGGCAATACCCACTATCTGCGCGGCAAAATCCTGCGTATCCGGCCCGAACCGAACGGCACATACTCCATTCCCGACGGCAATCTCTTTCCCAAAGACGGTTCCAGGGGCCGGCCGGAAATCTACGTCATGGGCGCGCGCAACCCGTTCCGCATCCACGTCGATCAGGGCGCCGGTGACGGCCAGGGCCCAGAACAGTTTGCGGTA
>CAZSYS010000444.1:0-3054 GCA_964611365.1 uncultured Planctomycetales bacterium | reverse complement strand
CTGCGGGGGGCCGAGGCGGCGTCGTCATGCGGCGCGTGCCTGTGCGGGCATCGCCCGGCGTGAGCGGCGGCGGCCCGCGTGGGGAGCGTCGCGGGCGCCTGGGTGGCGACCGGCGGCGTGCGATGGGGGATCGGGCCGGGGCTCAAGGATTTTCGCGGCCTCTCCCGATACATCATCTTGAGCTTTGAGCGAGAGTTCGTTCAACGGCCGGCCGCGTCGGTTGCAGGCCGCCGACCACGATTCCATCTTGGAACGATCTCCGCATTGCATTAGAATGGAGCCCGAGCCGGCGGGGCGCGACGCCGGCGGCGAGCCGTCCTGCAGGACCTGATTCCCATCGCGACCGGACCGCGATGCCCGGCGGGGCCATCCGGGGCCTGTGCGGGCTGATTCAGGCGCGGGCGGGTTCCGGCGGGTCCGGGGCGGGAAGGACGGCCTGGCCGCACCCGATGCCCCGCGAGCGTGTCGCGCGGACGCGACGGCGCTGTCCTGACCGGCGGGGAGGTCCTCGGCTGACACGGAAGGATGTGATCATGTCGCAAGGCGCAGGGACGCGCCGCGTTGCCGGCGAGGGGCGGCGGGCCCCGCTGTTTCCACCGGTCGGTCAACATGGACGGGCCGCGGGTTCGGCCTGGAGGGCGCCGCGTTCCCCGGGGCAGGCTCCCGGGGAGCGGCGGCTGGAAGCGATGGGTCGGCGGGTGCACATGATCGGCGTGGGCGGATGCGGCATGAGCGGTGCCGCGGCGGTGCTGCGCCGGCGGGGGGCGATCGTCAGCGGTTCGGACCGCGCGTCTTCGGCGGCGCTGCTGCGGCTGGCGGAGCAGGGGGTGCACATTCGCACCGGGCAGTGCGCGGAGAACCTGCCGGAGCCGTGCGACCTGGTGGTCTACTCGGCGGCGGTTCCGGAGAGCAACCCCGAGCTCCAGGCGGCGCGGCGGCGCGGCTGCCGGGTGATCAAGTATGCCGAGCTTCTGGGCCTGCTGATGGCCGATCGCCGGGGGATCGGGGTGGCCGGGACGCACGGCAAGAGCACGACCTCCGCGATGGTGACCTTCGTGTTGCGGGAGGCGGGGCTGGATCCGTCGTTCGTGATCGGGGCGACGGTGGAGCAGCTGGGCAGCGGCTCGGGGGTGGGCGAGGGAGAGACGTTCGTCGTCGAGGCCTGCGAGTACGACCGTTCCTTCCTGAACCTGCGGCCGCGCACGGCGGTGATCCTCAACATCGAGGAGGACCACCTGGACTACTACAGCGGGCTGGAGGAGATCGTGGAGTCGTTCTCCGCCTTCGCGGCCCTGCTGCCGCCGGACGGCCTGATGCTGGTCAACGGCGAGGACCGCGGCGCGATGCGTGCGGCTCAGAACGCCGCGGCGACGGTGGAGACCTTCGGTTTCGACGGCGGCACGGACTGGCGGGCGGAGATCACCGGCTCGGCCCACGGGCGGATGCGGTTCAACGTGCACTACCGCGGTCAGCTGCTGGCCGAGGTCATGCTGGCGATTCCGGGGCGGCACAACGTGGCCAACGCCCTGGCGGCGGCGGCGGTGTGCTATCACCACGGGGTGGACCCGCAGGTGATCGCCCGGGCCCTGGGGCGGTTTCGCGGAGCCCACCGGCGGCTGACGCTTCGCGGACAGGCGCGCGGCGTCTGCGTGGTGGACGACTACGCTCACCATCCCACGGAGATTCAGGCGACGCTGCGGGCGGCGCGGGACTTCTACACGCCGGCCCGGATGTTCGTGGTCTTCCAGCCGCACCAGCACTCGCGGACCCGCTTCCTGCTGAACGACTTTGCCCGCAGTTTCGCAGCGGCCGACGTGGTGGTCGTGCCGGACATCTACTTCGTGCGCGACAGTGCCGCCGAGCGGGACCTGGTGTCGGCGATCGACCTGGTGAGGCAGATTCACCTCAACGGGGGCGAGGCCCGCTACGAGCCGGATTTCGACCGCATCGTCGAGATGCTTTGCGCGGAGGCGGCCGAGGGAGACCTGGTGGTCACCATGGGCGCCGGCGACGTGTGGCGGATCGCCGACCGGCTGGTGGCCCGGCTGAATGGCGTCGACATGCCGGCCGAGCCGCCTGCGCCGACGTGCTGAGCGGGAGGCGGCGGGCGGATGCCTTCAGGAGTGGTGGCCGGATGACGGAGCGGTGTGACAACCCGTTCGCGGGTGACGCGGGCCTCGAGGCGGTGCTGACCGAGTACGAGCCGCTCGCCGCCCACACCTGGTTCGGGCTCGGCGGACCCGCGCGGTGGATGGCCAGGCCGCAGGATGCCGACCAGCTGACCGAGCTGACCAGGCGGTGCGCCCGGGCCGGGCTGCCGCTGCGGGTGCTCGGGCAGGGAGCCAACCTGCTGGTGGGCGATGACGGCGTCGACGGCGTGGTGGTGCGCCTCGACCGCCAGGCTTTCAAGCGGATCGAATGGCCGGCGCCTGAAGGGCCGCGGGGCCAGGAGGTGGCGGTCCGCGCGGGCGCCGGGGCGGACCTGGGCCGGCTGACGCTGGAGGCGGTGCGCCGCGGGCTGGCGGGACTGGAGTGCATGGCCGGCATTCCCGGGACCGTCGGCGGCGCGGTGCGGATGAATGCCGGCGGGCGTTTCGGCTGCATCGCGGACGTGATCCGCGCGGTCCGGGTGATGCATCGCGACGGGCGGCAGGCGGTGGTTCCGCGGGAGCAGGCCGGGTTCGCCTACCGCCGCAGCGCCCTGGAGGACGTGCTGATCCTGGAGGCCGAACTGGCTCTGCGGCGCGACGATCCCGTGCGGCTCCACGAGCGCTACCGGGAGGTCTGGGAGGCCAAGCGACGGACGCAGCCGCTGCGGGAGAACTCCGCCGGGTGCGTCTTCAAGAACCCCCCGGGGCACAGCGCCGGGTCGCTGATCGACCGGGCGGGTCTCAAGGGCCGCAAGGTGGGCGGCGCCTGGGTGGCCCGGGAGCACGCGAACTTTATCGTGGCCAGGGAAGGCGCCACCGCGGCCGACGTCCTGGAGCTGATCGGGCAGATCCGCAGCGAGGTGTCGGGCCGTTTCGGCGTCGATCTGGAGCTGGAGATCGAGCT
>CAZSYS010000443.1:0-3055 GCA_964611365.1 uncultured Planctomycetales bacterium | reverse complement strand
GATCGCGTCGGCGGGCCGCCCGACGAGCAGGGTCGGGCCCGGCCGGCCGCCCGGGCAGCACCCCGAGGATCCGTGCGTCCTCCGGGAGCTGACCCCACTCCACCCGAGCCCCGCGTCCGGCCTCGAACGGCAGCGGCCGGCCGTTGAGCGTGACCGTGGTCGTGGACGTGTCCGCCGAGCGGCGAACCTCCACGGCAACGCGCGCGTGGCGGACCGCCAGATTCTCCACCGCCGCGACCGGCCAGTCCTCAGGCAGTGCCGGCAGGATCTCCAGACCCCGGCCGGTCGGCCGTGCCCCGAGGAACACGTCCACCACCATGGCGGCCGGGATCGATGCCCAGATGTAGTCGGTCAGACCGGCCGGTTCGCCGGTGAACGTGTCGTAGTATTCGCGAAAGTGCGACGTGCGTTCGAGCCCTTCGAACACCATGCGGCAGTTGCGCTCCGCAAGCCGGGAGGCCTCCTGGTGACAGCCGTACCGCTTGAGGCCGCAGATCACCAGCCAGCTCATCTGCGGCCAGTTGGCCCCCCGCCAGTGGTGACGTCCGCGCAGTTCCGCCGGCATGTGTCGCGCCGCCAGCGTCGCCACCGGCCACGGGGTGGCGAATCCGTCGGAGTTCCCCAGCAGCGCGACGATGCCGCGGGCGGCGGAGTCGTCGGCCAGTCCGCAAAGCAGGGGGAAGAACGACGAGATGTCCCACACCCGGGCCCATGAGCCGTGCAGCGTGTCGCGCCCGTGGAACAGGCCGTCGCCTTCGTGCCGGAGCTGCCGCCGCATGGTTTCGACCCGCTCGTCGGCCAGGCGCCGCCAGGAATCGGCCTGGCCGGGCCGGCCCAGTTCGGCGGCCATCTCCGCCAGGGTACGCTCCTCGTTGAGCAGGTAGCAGTTCAGATCCAGGGCCTCCTGCCGTTCGGCCGTGCCGGTGGCCGTCCAGGTGGGCAGGTCGGCGTCGTCGCGGACGGTCTCGACGTAGTCGCGCCAGTGCTGCAGCGCCGCCCCCGCGCGGGTGCGGTGGTGGGATCGCCACCAGCGGACGAACGCTCCGCAGGCATCGTAGGCCTCGGCCAGAAAGGCCCGGTCGCCGCTCCAGGTGTAGGCCGTCCACGATTCCCAGGCCAGCAGCGGGCAGGTGGCCAGCTCGCGGTGGATGTTCGCGCGCCGGTGGTTCACACCGTAGGGGATGAACCCGTCGGGCTGTCGGCAGGCGAAATGGCCGCGGAGAAAGGCCGCCGAGAGCCCCGGATCGGTGATGTTGGCCGCGAACGTCGCCAGGTGCTCGTGGGCGTGCATGCCGTAGCTCCACCAGCCGAACGGGTCGTGGCCGTGCGGGCGGCAGAAGGTGTACCACGGCGTGGCCAGCTGCTCCTGCGGGCTCCAGGTCGCGGCCCGCGGCAGTTCCAGCGCGCAGCACATGTCGGCCGCCCAGCGCTCCTCCGGCAGGCTGAACCACGGCATCCGCTCGTATCGGCGAAAGCTCTCGCCGATCCGGGCCGGCCAGTCCGTCCGGAGAGCATCGGTCACCGCGATGGCCGCACCGGCCAGGGCCTCCTCGGGCGTCTGCCGGGGCCACAGCCGGATCTGCCGCCGCGTCTCGATCTCCTGCGGCCCGAAGCGGTAGAGATTCAGGGCCAACACCATCGTGTCGCGGGCGCCGGGCGGGAGGTCGAGCCGGTAATCGACCGCGGCCTCGTGAAGATCGCCCGGTCCGACGCCGCGAAGAGCACGGACCCCGGCCGGCGTGCGGTCGCCGGCCAGCGTGCACAGCAGCGTCCCGGCGGGCGCGTCGTGCGGGCGATCCCAGTCCTGGAAGGCCGCGATCACGGCGCCGGCCCAGGCCGCCCGGCCGATCCACTGCAGAGCCCCGGCGGTGACGCGGATGCCCTCGTCATGACGGTCGACCGGCCGGTCCGCGACCCACGGCTTGCTGCAGACGCTCCGCACGAGGAAGACGCGGCGGTCGGCCGAGGGGTTGGCCATCTCCACGACCGCCAGCACGGTGCTGCTGGAGGCCGGAAGGAAGGCGATCCGCGCCGTGGCGCCCTCGATCGCCGCTTCCTGCACCGCCAGGTCGATCAGGTGATCCAGGCAACGGCGCGGCGGCGAGAACGACACCGGCCCACCTTCCGGACCCAGTCCGATCCGCCAGGCGACGTCGGCGGTCAGGTTGGCCAGCCCCAGTTGCCCGCGATGCGGCAGGTCGAACCGGGCGTCCTTCTCCTTGTCCAGGAGGCGCCAGGGGACGTCGCCGTGAACATCGGTCCCCGGACCGACGTCGTAAGCCTTGACCAGGTACGGACTGGGTTTGTCCGCCAGCGCCTTGCGCTGCCGGGCGGGAATGCACGCGGCGGCGCCGGCCAGCACGTCGCCCAGGATCCGGCCGCCGACCGGGGAGCCAAGCATCGGTGGAACCGGAACCGTCAACTCCCGGACCGGCTCAGGAATCGGCGCACCCATCGCCGTCGCCCAGGCAAGCAGAGCAGCCGACACGGTCGTACGGTTCACGGGAGTCCCCCTCGGGCCAACCGGCCGTGCGATGACGCGGGAACCTGCGGCCGGGCGCGGCCAGGACGACGTCGGCGCGCGGTCGGGCGCGGTCAGGGCCTCCCTGCCGACGCAGGCCCCCGCAGCGGTGCCGGCTTGTCCGTGCCGCGCGTGATCCGGACGCGGAGGCCGGCACGTCGGCCGGCTCCGCGAAGGAAGCTCCGGCCGGCAGTGTGGCCGCAAGCACGAGTGCGCTGCAGGCCACCTGGAACATCATCCGCCGTCTTCCTTCCCCGGTCCGGCCGGCCGTTGGCGGGCGGCAATCTCGCCGCCGGGCGGCGTTGACCGCGGTCGGTCGTCAGCCTTCGGCGGTCTGCCGCGCTCTTGCGGGCCGGGCCGCCTTCCGGGGTCCGGGCGGAGCCGCCGAGGCAGGGCGCCGGGCCGGCCCATCGGCTGGGCCGCGGGGGCCATCGGTGGCCAGTCGGCCGTCGGCCGGCTCGGGTAGGCGCAGCAGGACGATCTCGTTGCGGCCGAGGTCGGGCTCCTGATAGACGACCTCGAGGCGGCCCCGGA
>CAZSYS010000442.1:0-3058 GCA_964611365.1 uncultured Planctomycetales bacterium | reverse complement strand
GGCCGGGGGCGGGGTGGTGGGGAGAGTCCGGCCTCGGGGACGGGGCGTGATCGGGCAACAAGATCAAGGCGCGGTACTCGGGGCCTCCGCAGTGCATATCGGCCGGTGGACAGCCGGGACCCGGCGTGTACACTGGGTCTGCGGCGGGGGGAAGCCCTGGTCCCGTGCGTGAGAGGGGGGGCAGGAACCTTTTCCAGCGGTTTGCCGGCATCGCAAGGCCTCCCTTGGCGGGTGATGGCCAGCGCCGTGGCGGACGAAAACCCGCCTTACGCGAAAAAGAGCCAGACCCGACACGCTCAACACGTACCTGGGCCGGGCCTCGCCAACCGCATGGCGGAAAGTCGCAACCATGGAGTGAAAAGCCGGGAATCGAGGGACCCTGGCGGCGGCAGGGGCGTTCGCCGGTTTCACCGCCGGGGCGAGCGGAGCGGAAGCCCTGAACGTTTTCGCCCTCACCTCCGGCTTGGCATTCCGGCTTCTTTGGTGTTGAATCATGCGGTAGCGGGGTGGGATCACGACGAGGTGGCCGATGACGCGATGGCCTGGTGTTCTCTGGGCGGCCGCGGCCTGGGGGGTTGCTGCCGGGGCCGGAAGCGCTGCCGGGGCGACGGCGCAGGGAGAGTCCGCCTGGCCGCCGTTTGAGGATGTGATCCAGGGCGACGCGATCCGCGGCTGGCGGGTGTGGAGCGGGCCGGAGGAGGTCTGGGCGGTCAAGGACGGGGTGCTGGTCTGCCGGCCGTGTGACACCGGCGGCTGGATCGGCTCGACCTGCCAGTACGCCGACTTCATCGCCGAGTTCGAATACCTTCTGCCCCCGGGCGGCAACAGCGGGTTCAACCTGCGGGTCCCCCCGGGCAGCGGCGCCGGCTCGCCGGCCAGCCGGCCGTCGGTGGCGGGCATCGAGGTGCAGCTGCTGGACGACGGAGCCCCCCGGCACGCCAGCCTCCGGCCCTACCAGTACACCGGGTCGCTGTACCGGCTGGTCGCACCGACCACCCGGCCGCAGGCTCCCGCGGGGCGGTGGAACCGGGCCCGCATCCGGGCCGAGGGCGACCGCATCACGGTTTCGATCAACGGCCTGGTCGTGGTGGATGCCGACGCCCTGACCGTGCCGGAGCTGCTGAACCGTCCGGCCCGCGGCTGCATCGGCCTTCAGAATCACCACAGCGGCGGCTCTTTCCGCGGGATCCGCGTGGCCGACCTGACCGCCGACCGGATGCGCCGCTCGGCCTGGTGGCGCCAGGCCCGGTTCGGCATGTTCATTCACTGGGGCGTTTACGCGGTGCTGGGGCGGGGCGAGCAGATCATGCGCAGCGGCGAGATTCCTGCCGCCGAGTACGACAAGCTGGCGCCCCGGTTCAACCCGACGGCTTTCGACGCCGCCGAGTGGGTGGATCTGGCCCGGCGGGCGGGGCAGCGCTACATGGTCATCACCGCCAAGCACCACGACGGCCTGGCGATGTACGACTCGAAGGTGACGTCCTGGGATGTCGTCGATGGCACGCCGTTTCGCCGCGATCCGGTGGCCGAGCTGGCCGAGGCCTGCCGCGACCGCGGGGTGGGCTTCGGCGTGTACTACTCGATCCTCGACTGGCACCACCCGGACTACGACCCGCCCCCGAAATGGGACCCGGCGCGCAGAGACCGCCCCGGCGACTTCGGCCGCTACCTGGACTTCATGCGCGCCCAGGTGCGCGAGCTGTGCACCGGCTACGGCCCGCTGGCCTGCATGTGGTGGGACGGCGCGTGGGATCACGAGAAGACCCCCGCGGGGCGGGCGGCGCTGGGTGAAATCAACGACCTGGTCCGCGGACTCCAGCCGGACATCCTGATCAACAACCGCGCGGCCAACCCCGCCGACTTCGAGACGCCTGAGCAGTACATCCCGCCGACGGGCATCTACGGCCGGGACGGCAGTCCGAAGCTCTGGGAGAACTGCGTGACGCTGACCGCGGGCAAGGGGTCTTTTGCCCCGCACGCCTGGTGGGGCTACGACGCCCACGAAACCGAGTTCAAGACGCCGGAGTTCTGCATCCGGATGCTGGCCGACGTGGCTTCCAAGGGCGGTAACCTCCTGCTGAACGTGGGTCCGACTCCCGAGGGGCGCATCCGGCCCGAGGAGCGGCGGGTGCTGGAGGCCGTGGGGCGCTGGCTGGAGGTGCACGGGCAGGCCATCTACGGAACCACCGCCGGCCCCTTCGAGTATCTGCCGTTCTTCGGCCGGGCCACGGTCCGGGACGACGTGCTGTACCTGATCGTGTTTCAATGGCCTGCCGACGCGGTGCTGGAGGTGCCGGGGCTGCAGAACGAGGTTCGCGCCGCCCGGCTGCTGGGCGACGAGCGTGCGGAGCTGCGGGTCGAGCGGGACGGCGAGGTCACCCGCGTCCTGCTGCCTGCCCGGGCGCCGGATCCGGCGGCCTCGGTCGTGGTGCTGGAGCTGGACGGGCGGCCGCGGGTCGCCCCGGTGACGATCCGGCCGGGCCGTGACGGGACGGTGGTGCTCGATGCCGCCGCCGCCCAGATCCGCGGCGGCTTCGGCCAGAAGGCCCGGCTGGAGACGGATGCCGCCGGCGTGCTCATCGGCTCCTGGACGCGGGACAAGGACTACGCCACCTGGACGTTCGAGATGCCCTCGGCCGGTGTGTGCGAGGTGTTTGTTGAGCACGCCGGGGCCGCGGCCGGCGCGGTGCTGGAGGTCGGGGTTTCCCGGGCGGCCGCCGGCGGAGCGGGCTCTGCCCCGGCGATGGTGGACGCGACCTCGGGGGGGCACGCCTTCGAGGTTCCCCCGCCGGTTTCGGTTCTGCGGGTCGAGCTTTCGGCCCAGGCCGCGGCGGTGGGCCGGCACGCGCTGGGTCGGATCGAGGTTCCGGCCGGGCGGCTGATCCTGGTGGTCCGGCCGGTCGGCCTGCCGGAGGGACGGGCGTTGATGGGCCTGCGGCGTGTGGAGCTGCGATCCGTGCCGGCCGCCGGCGGCGCGGGCGGTTGACGCGCGGCTGCAAATGGCGAAACTAGGGACTGCCGCCTCCGCGCGGGCCCTTTGCCGCGGGCGGCGCAGCGT
>CAZSYS010000441.1:0-3063 GCA_964611365.1 uncultured Planctomycetales bacterium | reverse complement strand
GGTGGCGGGCCGCTACAGCGCCTGGCATTGCCGGTCGCCAGGCCCGAGGATATCCGCACCCGCCGGCGGGCGGGCGCGCCGGCCGCTACGCCGGGTTGCATCGGCCGGGCCCGCGGGGCGCCGCGCCGCGGAACCATGCGGGACTCAGGAGTCCTTCGTTCCCGGAGCACCTGATGGGATGATGGTGACCTGCTGCGTGGGAGTGATCCGATGGAGCCCGAAAGACCGCGTGTCGGCCTGCTGGGGCTGACGCTGGAGTTCTACGAAACGCTGGCCCCGGAACTGCGGCCGGACCGCGAGGCCTGGGTGCGCGGGTCGCTGATTCCCGCCCTGGCTCCGTTCGCCGAGGCGGTGTTCCCCGGCGCCGCATGGACCGCCGGGCAGGTCGAGCGGCAGCTGGCGGAGTTCGAGGCCCGCGGCCTGGACGCAGTGGTGGTGGTGCTCCTGGCCTACGCCCCCAGCCTGATCGCGGCTCCGGCGCTGGCCCGGACCCGCCTGCCGGTGATCGTCTGGAACACGCAGGAGCTGTGGGCGGTGGACGGCGGCTACGACGATGCCGCGCTGCTGCGCAACCACGGCGTTCACGGCACCCAGGACCTCTGCAACGTGCTGGTGCGCCAGCAGGCCGTCTTTCACTACGTCACCGGACACGTCAGGGATGCCGCGGCCATGGAGGAACTGGCTGACGCGCTGCACGCCGCACGGGCCGTGCGACATCTGCGCCGCGCCAGACTCGGCCTGATGGGCTACCCCTTTCCCGGGATGGGCGATTTCGGCCTGGACACCACGCACCTGGCCACGAGCCTGGGATGCCGCTGGGAACCGCTGTCGGTGGCCGACTTCAACCGCCGGGCGGACGCCGCTCCGGCCGGCGAAGTCCGGGGCCTCATCGAGCAGTACCGCCGCGACTACGAGGTGGCCTCCGAGGTGACCGCCGGCGACCTGGAGGCCTGTGCCCGGGCCGAGTTCGCCCTGCGGGCCATGGTCGCCGAGCACCGGCTGGACGCCTACAGCTATCAGTTCCTGGCCTTTGGCGACGACGACCGCACCGAGACGGTGCCTTTCGTGGCCGCCGGCCGGCTGCTGGCCGAGGGGGTGGGGTTTGGCGGCGAGGGCGACCTGATTTCCGCGGCCTGGTCGGCTTTTCTGGCCCGTCTGCAGCCGCCGGCGAGCTTCAGCGAGATCTTCACCATCGACTTCGCCGGCGACGGCGTGCTGCTGAGCCACATGGGCGAGTGCAACCCGGCCATGGGGCGGCGCGACCGCCGGGTCCGGCTGGTGCGGCGGCCGGCGCCGATCGTTCCGGTCCGCAGCGGGCAGTGCGCCCTGGTGTTCAGCTACGAACCGGGCCCGGCGACCTGGACGTGCCTGACGCTCGGCCCCCGGACGCGGTGGCGGGTGATCGCCGCGCCCGTCCGCATCGAGGACTTCGGCCCGCTGGGGCAGCTGGCCGTGCCCCACAGCAAGATGCGGCCTGCCGGCGGCGTGCGCGGTTTTCTGACCCGCTACGCCGAGGCCGGCGGACCGCACCACGCGGCGATCTGTTTCGGCGACGCCCGGCGGCGGCTGGCCGTGGCGGCGCGTTTTCTCGACGCCGACTACGTGGAGGTCTAGGCGATGTATCTCGGTCTGGACCTGGGCACGACCAACGTCAAAGCGCTGCTGGTGGACGACCGCGGCCAGGTGCAGTCCCGGGGCTCGGTCGAGGTCGGCCTGCGTCACACCTCCGACGGCGGCGTGGAACAGGACCTCCAGGAGATCTGGGCGGCGACGCTGGAGGCGGCGTGGCGGGCGGCCGGCACGGGCGGGGCGTCGGTGAAGGCCGTGGGCGTCTCCAGCCAGGGGGCGGCCCTGCAGCTGCGCGATCGGCAGGGCGGCTGTCTGGGGCCGGTGATCAGCTGGATGGATCCGCGCGGCGCCGCCGACGACCGCGCCCTGGTGCGGACGTTTGGCCGCCCTTGGCTCACCGGCCGCATCGGCCACGGGCAGGCAGGACTGTCGCTGGGGCACCTGATGAGGCTGCGGCGCACGCGGCCGGAGTTGCTGGACCGCGCCGGCGTCGTCGGATTCGTCGGCGACGCGGTGGTCCAGCGGCTTTGCGGCCGGGCGGCGCACGACGCCTCCTCGCTGAGCATCGCCTGTCTGTACAACCCCCTGCTGAACGCTCCGGAGCCCGAGCTTCTGAGGCACCTGGGCATCGCCCCCGGGCAGCTGCCGGCCCTGCTGCCGGCCCGCGAACCGGCCGGGCCCCTGGACGGCGAGGCCGCCCGGCGGATGGGCATTCCCGCGGGCATTCCCGTGGGGCCGGCGATTCACGATCAATACGCCGCCGCCGTGGGCAGCGGGGCGCTGGAAGGCGGCGATGTGATGTTCGGCTGCGGTACTGCCTGGGTGCTGGTGGCGATCGCGGAGGCTTTCGCCGGGCCGGTGGTGCCGTCGGCCTGGGTCTGCCGGCATGCGGTGCCGGACCGATGGGGGCAGCTGCTTTCGCTGGTGGTCGGCGGGTCGGCGTTTCGGTGGGCCCTGGAGATGACCGGCCTGGCCGATGCCGGCCGGCAGGCGATCGATGAGCTGCTGGCCGCCGTGCCGCCCGGCAGCGACGGGCTGCGGGTCTGGCCGTTCCACGACGCCACCGGCGGGGCCCGCAGGCCTCCGCTGGGCAGGATCGAAGGGCTTCGCCTGGCCCACGGGCGCGGCCACCTGCTGCGGGCGACGCTGGAGGGGCTGTGTTTCGAGCTGGCCCGGCAGCTGGCCCGGCAGGAGGGCCTGCTGGTGGGCATGAGCAGCGGCGCGGCCCTGGCCGGGGCCCTGCATCTGGCGGGCGAACTGGCCGGCCAGAACCGCCGGGGGCTCATCGTCTTCATCTGCCCGGATTCGGGCGAGCGCTATCTGACCACCGAGCTGTACGCCCCGGCCGCGCCCGCCGGCCCGCGGGTTTTCGACCTGGCGTCGCGCCAGCCCGCCAGCTTCCTGGCCGGCGAGGGCGGCGTCTTCGTGCCCGGCCCCAGCCTGGACGCCCCCGCCGACCTGGAGGCGTGGAACCCCAACCTGGTGGGCGGCGAC
>CAZSYS010000440.1:0-3075 GCA_964611365.1 uncultured Planctomycetales bacterium | reverse complement strand
AACCGCGACTACGCCTTCTGGGACGACGCCTGCGCCTACGTTGCCGACCGCAACCAGGAATTCATCGAGGCCAACTTCACGCCCGAGGGACAGGCCAACACCCGGGTGGACATCGTGCTGATCTGCGACCCGGCCGGCACGGTGATCTTCAGCCGCGCCTTCGACCACGCCGACGGCGTCGAGGCGCCGGTCCCGCCGGAGCTGCTGGAATACGTGGCCGCCCGGCGCCGGCTGACCTTCCACGAAGAAGGCGTCTCCTGCACGCACCAGGGCCTGGCGGTACTCCTCGGCCAGACGCTCCTGCTGAGCTCGGCCCCGATCCTCACCAGCACGCGCGAGGGCCCGGTCCGCGGCAGCATGATTTTCGCCCGCCGCTGCGACGAGGCCTGGGTGCGGGAGCTGTCCGCGACCACCCACCTGACCGTGAGCCTGGAGCCCGTCCCTGCCGGACCGGCTCCGCCCGACTCCATCGGCCCGGTCGGTCCGACGCTGGCCGTGGGCCGCACACACATCCCGGATCTCACCGGGCAGGGCGGCGCGGCCCTGAGGGTCGAGATGCCGCGCGACATCTACCGCGCGGGCCTGTCCACCATCCTGCGCTTCCTGGCCGCCATGGCCGGCATGGGCCTGACCGTCTCGCTGGCCGGCGTCTGGATGGTCGAACGCTTCGTGCTCCAGCGCCTCGCCGGCTTCGAAAAGACGGTTCACCAGATCACCACCGCCGACCGCGTCGCCGCCCGCGTGCCGGAAATGGGCGACGACGAGCTGGGCCGGCTGGCCTCCTCGATCAACTCCATGCTCGACGTCATCGCCGCCTCCCGGCAGGAGCTCGAAGCCCAGCAGCATCAGCTACAGGCCCAGCAGCAGGAGCTCGTGACCATCAACCGCGAGCTCGAGGAGGCCTGGAACCGGGCCGAGCACGCCAATCAGGCCAAGACCCAGTTCCTGGCCAACATGAGCCACGAGATCCGCACGCCGATGACCGCGATCATGGGGTTCGCCGAGATGATGATGGATCCCGCCCAGCCGGAGGCCGAGCGGCTGGACTGCGTGCGCACCATCCGCCGCAACAGCCAGCACCTGCTGGAGCTGATCAACGACATCCTCGACCTGTCCAAGATCGAGAGCGGCAAGTTCAGCATCGAGCGCATCCCCTGCCGGCCGGCGGCCGTGGTGGCCGAGGTCGAATCCCTGATGCGCGTGCGCGCCGCCTCCAGGAACATCGACCTCTCGGTCGTTTACCGCACCGACGTCCCCGAAACCGTCGTAACCGACCCGACGCGGCTGCGGCAGGTGCTCAACAACCTGGTGTCCAACGCGATCAAGTTCACCGAGCAGGGCTCCGTCAGCCTCGAAATCGGCTTCGCCGGCGAGGCGAACGCCTCCGGCGGAGGAATGCTCCGCTTCGACGTGACCGACACCGGCATCGGCATGACGGCCGAGCAGATGGCCGGGCTCTTCCAGCCCTTCCACCAGGCCGACCCTTCCATGACCCGCCGGTTCGGAGGCACCGGCCTGGGATTGAGCATCAGCAAGCGGCTGGTCGAGGAAATGGGCGGGACCATCCGCGTCGACAGCAGCCCCGGCCGCGGAAGCCGCTTCACCTTCCAGATACCCACCGGGCCGCTGGAGGGCGTCCGCCTGATCCGGCCGGACGCCGCCGCTGCGGCCGCCGACGCCGGCGGATTCCCGGCCGTTCCGGTCTCGGGGATCGCCGCCGGCTCCCTTGCGGCCCGCATCCTGCTGGCCGAGGACGGCCCGGACAACCAGCGGCTCATCAGCTTCCTGCTCCGCAAGGCCGGTGCCGAGGTCGAGCTGGCGGCCAACGGGCGCCAGGCCGTGGAAATGGCCCTGGAGACCGCCCGGCAGGGCCGCCCGTTCGACGTGATCCTCATGGACATCCAGATGCCCGAGATGGACGGCTACGAGGCAACCCAGACCCTGCGGTCCAGGGGCTACGACGGCGTCATCATCGCCCTGACCGCCCACGCCATGCTCAGCGATCAGCTCAAGTGCTTCCGCTCGGGCTGCAACGGCTACGCGACCAAGCCCATCGACCAGCGCGGCCTGATCACCACCATCCAGCAGCACCTCCGCAAGCAGCCCGTGGCCGAGATCTCCGTCTGAGTGCGCCGACCGGACGCCCGCCCCGCCCGGACGCCTACACCAGAGATCGGACCTTCGCGACGATGTCGCGGACGCCCAGGCCCAGCTTCTCCAGGATGATGTCGCCGGTCTTGCCCGACTTGGGGATCCTCGGGCAGGTCATCGCGTGAACGCGCACATCCCCCGTCTCGGCCGCCGCCTCGGCCAGCGCCGCGTTCAGGCCGCCGGTAAAGTTGTCCTCGACCGTGAGGATCCGCCCGCCGGCCTTGCGGGCCTCGGCCAGCACCCCGGCGGTGTCCATCGGCAGACAGTATGCGTCGATCAGCGTGCACCGGATGCCGGCTTTGGCCAGCTCCTCCACCGCCTTGCGGGCAGGCGTCACCATGTAGCCGCCGGACACCACCGTCAGCGCGTCTCCCGTGGCCAGCACGCCGAAGCCGCCGAGCCTGAAGGTCGCGTCCTGCGGGTAGATCAGCTCAACGTCCGGACGGTGGGTACGGACGTAGCAGATCCCCGGAAGATTGGCCGCCAGCTCGGTCAGCCGGTAGGCGGCCACCGCGTCGGCCGGATGCAGCAGCACCGCCGCCGGCCGGCCGCGGCCGTCGTCGGCACACGTGTAGGAGCGGAAGTAGGCCATGTCCGGCAGGCTCATCTGGCTCGGGCCGTCGGCCCCCAGCGAGATGCCGGCGTGGGAACCGACCAGCTTGATGTTGGCCCGGGTGATGGCGGCCATCTCCAGCTGGTCGTACCCGCGGGCCAGGAACTTGGCGAAGGAACTGGCAAACGGGATGTAACCCGCCGCCGAGAGCCCCGCGGCCGTCGAGATCATGTTCTGCTCGGCGATCTTGCACTCGAAAAAGCGGTCCGGGAACGCCTTGGCGAACACCGCCGCGAACGTCGAGTTGCTGACGTCGCCGTCCAGGGCGACGATGCGGCGGTCGGCGTGTCCCAGGGCCAGCAGGGCCGCCC
>CAZSYS010000439.1:0-3087 GCA_964611365.1 uncultured Planctomycetales bacterium | reverse complement strand
TATCTACCTCCTGTTGTTTGGTTTTGACAAATCCCACTGACCTACCGTATTACCGGGTCCCCGGGGCACTAGATAAGTAGGTCCTGCTACCTTCCCTGTTATGATAGTGAACAGTGGGGAAGGAGCCGCGAGCTTAGTGCGTGAACCACTGTAAGTCACAAAGCCGCTGTAGGTTTCAGTATTAACCCCTTGCGCATTTGCAAACTTGGAGCCAAACTCTTTATTCAGCAGGCACGCCGCAAACGTTGCGTGTCCTTGCGGCAAGATAGTGTAAAGCGAAAAAAATGGGTCTTTGATACTTGCCGGAAAACCAGAGATACGGGTACTAAATATCGGTGGGCGAAATGAATCACACCCAATATTTTGTATGCCTAGACCATTTCTTCCGGCAAATATCAAAGAACCAAAAAAATCGCATCGGGGTCTTGGCGAATTGGCGTTCTCGGCGTAGGATCGGGGCCTTCAACCGACCATGGACAAACTCGACGACATCCCGACCACGGATCCGGCTCAGATCGAGCAATTGATCGAGCGGCTCAAGCAGACCAATCTGGAGCAGCACGAAGTCACGTTGCTGGAGCGTTTGCTGCGGACCTTTCTCTCGCTGGTGTCGCTGCTTCAGGAGAAGCGCGCTTCGATCAAGCGTCTCAAGCAAATGATCTTCGGGTCGAAGACGGAGAAGCGGAAATCAAGGCGCAAGCCGGATGCGGAGTCTCAAACCGACCCCGGCGCCAGTGATCCCCAATCCCCGCCGCCCGAGCAATCAACCACCGAATCGAGCGCCTCGGCCGAGGCGCCCGAATCGCCGCCGCAACCGAAGGAGAAGGACTCACCGCCAGGCCACGGGCGAAAGGGAGCGAAGGACTATCCGGGAGCGAAGGTGATCCAGTTATTTCACACGAAACTTCAGGCCGGCGATCGCTGCCCCAACCCAGATTGCCGCGGATGTCTTCACCGCCTGAAAAAACCGAGTCCGAAAATCTATTTGACAGGCCATCCGGTGGTGAGCGCGACCCGCTATGATCGGGAGGTCTTGCGCTGCACGCAATGCGAGGCCTATTTCCGAGCCGAACTGCCGGAAGGCGTGCCGGAAAAAGGAAAGTACGATCCGACGGCGGACGTGGCGATCGTGATGTTCAAATATGGCGCGGGAATGCCCTTCTATCGGCAGGCCCGTCTACAGGAATCGTGCGGCGTGTCGGTCGCCGAATCCGTCCAGTTCGAGCGCTGTGAAGTCGTGGCGGAGGTGGTGCTGGTGGTTTACAAGCTCTTGCGTCGCCTGGGCGCCGATGGGCGGGTCTTCCACAGCGATGACACGACGGTGGTGATTCTGGCCTGCGTGCGGGAAGACAAGGCGCTCGAGCAAGGAGAAAAGAACCGGGCCACGTACACCACCGGAATGGTGATCAGCTGTGAAAGATGGATGATTGCGCTCTATGAAAGCGGTCGCCGTCATTCGGGAGAAAATCTCGATCGGGTGATCGAGAAGCGAAGCGAGGGCCTGGAGACGCCGATTCAGGTGGGGGATGCCGCCAGCGCCAATTGGAGCCGGAAATCCGAGACGATTGAATCGAAGTGTGTCGCGCACGGCCGGCGAAAGTTCACTGAGATTGAAGAGAGTTTTCCGGTTGAATGCGAGGAAGTGCTGTTGGCGCTGGCGAAGGTCTATGGGATTGACGCCGAAACAAAAGGGATGAGCGCCGCGGAGCGATTGGCGCATCATCAGACGCACAGCCAACCAATCATGGAAGGGCTCCGCGAATGGATCGAGGCGCAATTCCGCGAGCGGCGGGTTGAGCCCAACAGCGCCCTGGGCAAATCGCTGCAATACTGGTTGAACCACTGGGAAGGGTTGACTCGCTTTTTATCGGTCGCCGGGGCGCCGCTCGATAACAATCTGGCGGAACAGGCGTTGAAGCGATTCGTGCTGTTTCGGAAGAACTCGCTGTTTTACAAAACCCCGCACGGAGCGGGGGTGGGCGACATTCTGATGAGCGTGATTGAGACCTGCCGGCTCAATGACGTGAATGCCTGGGAATACCTGGAAACGTTGATGCGAAACGCGGATCGGGTGCGAGAAAACCCGTCGGCGTTCCTGCCCTGGAACTACGCGCGAGGTGAGCCGGCGGAAGCGGCCGAAGCCGAAGCCCGGGCCGCTTGATGAAAGGCGGCGGAATCCACCTTCCGCCAAGCCTCGGCAAAATCAGCCCGGTCGGGCAATCCGTTATAAAGCAGGACTGACAATTGCTGGGCTTCCAGTGAATGGAGCGGTGTGTCCGCCGCTTTGGGCCACCAGCGAAGTTTGCCTTGGGAAAAGCGTCGCAGGCAGAGCCAGAAGCCCTGGCCATCGTAAACAAGGAGTTTGAGCGCGGTACCGGTCCGGTTGCGGAACACAAACATGGCTCCGGTAAAGGGGTCTTCTTTGAGTTGTAGCTTGCAAAGGGCGGCGAGCGAATCAATGCCTTTGCGGAAATCGACAGGCTCGCAGGCGAGCAAAATTTTGAGTTGTGGAACGAGTTGGATCATGGGATTCAAGACCGGAGAAAGTTCGAGCAAAGCGTGGAGAGTGCGTTCGGATCGAGCGCCGGAAAGGTGATCGTCAGTCGTGCGCCATCCGGTCGTTCGAGTAATAGCTGGCAATCGGAGCGCGTCGGCGTGGTGGCTAAGGTTTGCGGTAACGCCGGAAGCGGGAAGAAGTCGAGCCTCCCGGGCGCATTGTGCACAGGCGCAGACTCGATCGGCTCCTGAAGCGTCCGCGGGTGAAGCCGGCAGACACGACAAATCGTCGTCGCGGCATGTTCATCAAGCAGCGCAATGGCGGCCTTTCGCAGATGAGTTGGAATCGGCCCCTTCTTCTCGCGCGTCCTTCGCCAGGAGTCGAATTGGGCCTTGAGTTTGCGTAGATTGGGTGGAAGCGACGTGTTCATGGAACCCTCCTGAAAAAAGATTGACGCAATGGAGGGTAAGGGACGTGCGGAAGGCTGTCACGTCACGTTGCCGAAAGGACACTAATAAACATAGTACCAGTCAACACAAATCTTGTTACCATTAGAATAGGGGGTGCCCGGTTCAAGTTGAGGTTCGCTG
>CAZSYS010000438.1:0-3094 GCA_964611365.1 uncultured Planctomycetales bacterium | reverse complement strand
GCCGTAGCGGCCGGCGCCCCTGCCGGCCGTCGAGGGCGACTGACCTCACGCCTCGCGCTGAAGCGGAGGTCCAACTGATCGCCGCCGCGTGTGAGCCGCGCGAAGCGCCGTAGCGGCCGGCGCCCCTGCCGGCCGTCGATCATGCGGCCAGCGCCGGCGCCAGCAGATGGACTGGCCGCAGGCCGGCCGGTCGCGAGGAGGATGATGGATGAACACTTGCCTGATGCATTTTGCCGTCCGGCGGATCGCACCGCTGGTGGTTGTGCTTGCCGCGGCCGCCCAGGTCCGGGCGCAGAGCTGGGCGAGCTGCCAGCTGCTCAACGAGCCGTGGGAGGCCGGAATGGACGTCAAGAACGCCCAGATCATCGCCGCCCCCAACGGCGGTTTCCACGCAACCTATGAGGCCGGCCAGCTGAAGTACCGCCGGTACTTCGGAGGCGTGCTCAAGCCCTCCCAGGGCCAGAGCGTGCCGAACTTCTGGGCCAACCTCAGCTTCTGCCTGGGCCTGGACGGACGGGTCCACATGGTCTTCGAGGACTGGGCCTACGGCGGTGCCGAGGTCCGCTGGTACCGCTGGGACGTCAACGACGCGACCGGGCAGCTCTACAATGGCCTGACCCAGGTGCTTTCATCCTCCTCGGCCTCCGCCAAGTTTCCGTACGTCGCCCCCGTGGGCACGGGAACCGCCGGCGACGTCGTGATGAGCTACACCCGGCTCCGCGACGGCCTGCCGACCGATAAGCAGATCTTCTTCAACCGCTTCGACGGCACATCCTGGTCCGGCGACACGGCGACCGGTTCCCGGGTCAACAGCGGTTACGAGGTCCACGGCATGGCCCGGTCGCCGGTGGACGGCGCGGTCTACCGGGCCTTCACCGACGCCGGCGTGCTCAAGATGCGCCGCTACAACGGCCTGTGGTGGGAGCCGGAGATCGTCCTGGACAGCGTGGCCCGCAACAACGACGGCATGCACAACCGCCAGAAGGTCGGCGTGAACGGGGCCGGGCAGGTGATGGTCGTGTGGGACCAGGCCAACCGGTACTACTCGGTGATCTACACCCCCGGAGCCGGCGTCAGCGGCGCCGTGCAGCTGACCGACAACGGCTCCTGGGGCACGTCCTGCACCGGCATTCCCGGTACCACGCGGTTTTACTCGATCTACAGCGCCGACGGCGCGACGCACATGGTCGGCCGGCTCTGGAGCGGCGGCGCCTGGCAGGGCGAAGAGCACGTCTCGGCCGGTCTGGCCAACGCTTTCATGGTCGATCCGGACGTCAGCGCCGCCACAGATGGCACGCTGTACGCCGTGCTGGAGTACTGGGGCAGCGGCAAGCCCCAGCAGTACTACACCATCCGGCCGCCCTCGCCGCCGGGCACGACCGGCGCGCTGGCCGGCACGGTCCGCGACCAGTACGGACAGCCGGTGACCGGGGCCGGCATCCAGACCACCGGCACGGCCGGAGGCGGGACCGGTCCCGGCGGAACCTACGCCTTCGCCTCGCCGGTCGGCACGTACAGCCTGACGGCCAACAAGACCCATTACCTCGGTCAGACCGTCCACAACCGCATCGTCTCGGCCGGTCAGACGACGGTGACCGATTTCGTCCTTACCGGCCAGCCGCCGGCGCCGGCCACAATCGTTCGCCTCACCCCGGGCAATACGCGGGTGGTGATCGAGTGGACCAACCCATGGAGCGCCCAGTTCAACGGCGCGCGGGTCGTGGCCCGGGTGGGCGCCGACCCCACCGGCCCCGATGACGGCCAGGTGGTGATCGACGACGTCGCCCCGCCCGGTTCGTTCCGCTGGGTCGAACACACCGGCCTGACCAACGGCGTAACCTATCACTACCGGGTGTACGCCTACTTCCAGGACTCCAGCCGGTTCTACGCCGCGGGCTCGGCCGGGTCGTTCTCCGCGACCCCGGCGGTCAAGCCGGACTTCGACCGCGACGGCGACGTGGACCAGCAGGACTACGGCTTCCTGCAGTCCTGCTTCTCGGGTCGGGACATTCCCCAGTACGCGCCCGAGTGTCTCGCCAGCCGGATGGACGGCGACGAAGACGTGGACGCCGACGATTTCGGCATCTTCATCCGCTGTGCCGGGGCGGCCGATCAGTACGCCCCGCCGGACTGCGTCAATTGAGGGGCGGACCGGGCATCGCGGCCGCGGCCGGCGCATCCGGCGGCATCAGGATTCCAGCAGCAGCAGCCCGGGGCTCTCCAGCAGTGCGCCCAGGCGGCGGATGAAGCGGGCGCCGTCGGCGCCGTTGATCACCCGGTGATCGTAGGACAGGCACAGCGGCAGGATCAGCCGCGGCACCACCGCTCCGCCGCGCACCACCGGCTGCTGGCGGGTGCGGGCCAGGCCCAGAATCGCCGCCTCGGGGTGGTTGATCACCGGCGTGAAGGCCGTGCCGCCGATGCCGCCCAGGTTGGTCACGGTGAACACCCCGCCGCGCAGCTCCTCCAGGGCGACCTTGCGCTGCCGCGTCCGCTCGGCCAGGGCGTTCATCTCCGAGGCGATCTGCACCACGCCCTTGCGGTCGACGTCGCGGATCACCGGCACGATCAGCCCGGCCGGCGTATCCACGGCCACACCGATGTGACAGTACTTCTTGTAGACGATCTCCCGCGTGGCGGTGTCCAGCGAGGCCGCGAACTGCGGATGCTCGCGCAGCGCGACGGCCACCGCCTTGAGCACGAAGGCGGTGATGGTGAGCTTGACGGCCTGTTCGCCGGCCTGGGCCATGTATTTCCTGCGCAGCTCCTCCAGGTCGGTGATGTCGGCCTCGTCGAACTGAGTCACGTGGGGGGCCGTCCAGCCGGTCGTGAGATGGTCGGCGGTCTTCTGCTGCAGCGAGGTCATCGGCACCCGCTCGACAGGCCCCCACTGGGAGAAGTCCGGCAGCGGTGGGGCGGCGACGGCCGCCACACCTGCTCCCGCGCCCGGCGCGGCGGCGGCGGACAGCCTGGTTTTCACCCAGGCCTTGAGGTGCTCCTCGGTCAGCCGCTCACCCGGGTGTTCCGCGGCCAGGACGTTGAGGTCCACGCCCAGCTCGCGGGCCAGCCGCCGCGTGCTCGGACCGGCGGGCAC
>CAZSYS010000437.1:0-3096 GCA_964611365.1 uncultured Planctomycetales bacterium | reverse complement strand
TCGTCGCCTGCAACTTCATCGGACCGGAGGTCTGGTCCCCGCAGCCCGAACAGCCCGTGCCCGAGGGACTGGACTGGGACGCCTGGTGCAATCAGACCGAGCTGCGTCCGTATCACCGCGATCTGCACCTGGGCTGGGCCCGCTGGAAGGACTACGACGCCGGAGGACTGTCCTGGGGCGTCAGCGGATGGGGAACGCACGCCCTGGATCAGGTGCAGTGCGCCCTGGGCACCGATGATACCGGCCCGGTCGAGATCTGGCCCGAGGAGACCGGCCCCCAGGGCCGCGTCACGATGCGTTATGCCGGCGGCGTGCTGCTGAAATGCCATCGCCCCAAACCCCCGCCCGGCCAGAAGGACTATCGCGACCTCGGGGCCGAATTCATCGGGGACAGGGGCCGCATCGACATCCAGCGGGGCCACTGCGTCGCCGAACCGGCCGACCTGCTCAAGGACGCCCCTCCAGATACGCCCGCCCCGGCGCCCGGAGAGACCGTCGAGCACATCCGCAACTTTTTCGAGTGCATCGCCAGCCGCCGCAGGCCGAACGCCGATATTGAGATCGCCCATCGGGCCACCACCGTCTGCACGCTGATCAATATCTGCCGGGACCTGGGCCGCAAGCTCCGGTGGGACCCCGCCGCCGAGAGGTTCGTGGATGACCCCGAGGCCGATGCCATGCTCTCGAGGCCGCGCCGCAAGGGCTATGAACTGCCGGCGGTCTGATCGGCCTGTGCCGACGGTCACGGCGGCGAATCCGGCCGCCGGCTCCAGACCGGCCGGGTGGTTGCGGATCGGCCTGCGACTTGACCGTCCGATCGCCATGGACTACGCTGACGGGCCCGGCGGCAAGCTGCGGGCTGCCGGCCCCCCGTTTCCGTGAGCGGCCCTGCCCGGGTGGCGGAATTGGCAGACGCGCATGGTTGAGGGCCATGTAGCCGCAAGGCTGTGGAGGTTCGAGCCCTCTCCCGGGCAATCCAACCGCACGAAAACCGGATCTTTCCGCGCGACCGCCCGGGCCGCGGGCTCCCGCTCCCCGCGATCGGACCCATCGGCCCGCCAGCCCGCCTGCCTCCGGCAGGTGATCTCCGTTTGGACGGATTCCGGACGGCTGCACGGCCGCCGGCGGGGTGGCGTCAGGCCTCCTCGACGAGGGTGACCCGCTTGAGACGGCAGAACCGCTGCAGGTCCTCGCGGATGTCGCCGTAGCAGGTCACGCGGTGCAGGCCGTGGTCCCAGCCCCGCCAGAGCCTGTCGATGTCGCCGTCGACCTTCACCGTGATCTTGGTCCGGCAGCCGCGCTCGCTGTCCGGGGCGTCGACGATCGTGCCGGTGAAGCAGGTCAGCGTGCCGGCGTCCGGCATGCACGACTGCGTGACCCGCCGGCCGACGCGCATGAACACCTGCGGCACCGCGCCTTCCTGCCGCTCCATGATCGACCGCAGGCGGTAGGGGGCGGCCGGGCCGTCGGGGCCGTCCATCTTGCGCGTGCCCAGACAGTGGGCCAGAATGATCGTGCCCGTGGACTCGTCCAGCGTCGGGTCGCTGATGAAGCCCGGCCGGCCGGCCAGGCCCTGGAAGAGAATGTGAGTCATCGCGCAGCGCAGGTCCGACTCGCAGATCCCGCCCAGCCCCATGTCGTTGAGCCGCACGTTGCCGATGCAGGGGAAGGCCGGCAGCTTGTGGTACATCGTGCCGTAGCAGTCCGCGGTGATCACCGTCGCCTCGCGCTCGTCCAGAATCCGGTCGAAGGCCAGCGCCAGCCTGCAGGAGCGGTAGATCTCGTCGCGGTCCGGCTCGACGACCTTCATGGCCCCGCGCATCCACCGATTGGCCTCCGCCCATGCGTCCCTGTCCGCCACGGCCTCGTAGGCGGCGATGACCGGTTCGGCTCCGATGCACTCGACCTGCGTGCCGTACCGGTCGCGGATCGCCCCCAGAAAAGCCGGATCCGGATCCCGGGTGGTGATGTTCACGATCTTCGCCTCGCGCAGGTGGTGGATCGCCCGGATCGGCCGCACCGCCGCGGCCAGCTCGCCCAGGTCCGCGGTCAGCATGCAGTCGGCGTGCACGCCGGCCTGCTCCCGCAGCAGACGGCCGAAGCCGGCCCACTCGTGGCCCGAGTACGGCGCCGCGAAGATCATCGTCGGCCGGCCGGCGCTCAGCAGCTCGTGCATCGCCGGGCCGATGCCCATGGACAGGTGGATCAGCAGCCAGCCGTCGACCTCGCCGGCCTGCTCGCGCAGCTGACGGGCCTGCCCGGGCGTGCCGACGATGGCATTGCCGACGAAATCCACGTCGGCGAATGCCCCGGGCATGGCCGCGAACTGCCGCTCGTAGCGGTCCTTCTCGGCGGCCAGGTCCATCTGCGGTGTGGGCCACATCGCCCCCGACAACCCGAGGTAGACCTTGGCGATCCGGACGCGGCTCCGCCGGCAGCCGGGACTGATGATCCGCCGGCCGCAGGCGACGCCCTCGCCGGGGGCCGTCCGCTCGTCCGGGCCGGCCATGCTGCACCCCGCACACGCGGCGCAGCCCGCGGCGGCGGCTTTCAGAAGTCTTCGACGGTCGATGGTCCAGTCCATGATGTCCTCCTCGGCGGCCTGACCGCCGCCCGTGCGGATGTGAATGATCGCCGGCAGAACCGGGCCCATCGTACGCCGCAGCGGTTTCCGGCGTCAACCCGGGCCCCGGCCGAATCGGCAAGAGACGGCGCGACAGGTCCGGCCGTCGCGCGAATGTCCGGCCGTCGATCGCGGACAACGCCACGTCAGGAGGATGTCACGCCTCGTGCAGCGCCGACGTCCCAGCCGGCCGTCGAAGTGGCTGTGCCTCCACCCGGCGGTGTCAACCGTGGCAACAATCGGCGACGCAAAGCACCGTAGCGGCCGGCCTGCCGACCGTTGGTGTAACCACCACCGGCTGCGCATGGGTCACGAGAAGCGCCGTACCGCCCGGCGCCCCTGCCGGCCGTCGCGGGCGAACAACCTCACGCAACGAGGATATCACGCCTCGTGCAGCGCCTGGCACCGCTGCCGGCCCTCGAAGTGGCTGTGCCTCCACCCGGCGGTGTCAACCGTGGCAACAATCGGCGACG
>CAZSYS010000436.1:0-3100 GCA_964611365.1 uncultured Planctomycetales bacterium | reverse complement strand
CCATAGGTGTAACTCAGACGGCGGGTTTCTCCAATTCCGACTGAAGCAGGACACGGTTCGGCGCCGTCATTGCGAACGTAGAAGGTCAGGTGGCCGCCATTGTCCGTTTCGGAGCTGTCGTCGTATCCGGCATCCGTCATGTCACGAAAACCGGTTTGCGCGGTGATGCTCACCGGGTTGGCCAGGGCGTTCGCGGCCAGCAAATCAAGAACGGTCAGGCCCACCCAGCAGAGTGCTGGTCGAGGAGTCCAAGCCGAAAGAAAAGAGCGCATCATCGAACCTCCTTGAAGAAATGAGCAGACCTCCACAGAAATGATGGTCGTGCACGGCTGTCGGTGGCCGAACGGATGTCGGTCAGAGCCCCCCATCTGCACTTTAACGATTAATCTCCAGGACCATTGCCAGCTTTCTTGTCTTGCCGTCCACACCTCCTTGCCGCTAAAGCGAGCGTTCTGAGGATTTCATGTTCGCGCACGCCCCGACATGCCGGAGGTACGCCGACCAATCTGCGCCGCGTAAAGGCCCGGGCGTCACAATCTGCCCGGCCCGAAGTCGCAAGAAGAAAACAATCGCCTCACGATTGCTGGCGGATGATCACAGCCCGCGACTGCACATCTCGCCGTGCGTGTCCGCCGATACAAGCCCCGGCGTCAGCCGGAGAATCACAAACAAGGATCTGCCAGGCGTGAGCGCCCAACATGCAGTAGCGCAATAACCGGTCAAACCCGGGCTCCCGGGATCGCGACGGGTTGCCTCACACCTTCCGGCACACATCAATCCGTTTTCAGCCACGTGCAGAAGATCTGTCCGGGATCGTCACCGGCGCCAACATACTACCCTGCCTCCCGTCCCTCCTGCAACAGTTTTTCTGGGCTGTTTTCCAGTAGATCGTTTTCGTTGAGGTAGTCTCGTGGTCTGTGGGAATTGACAACAGAGGGACATCTTCCACAAGTGATTGCTTCATAGGCGTTTAAAAGGAGGTGTCCTGATGACGGACACGCCTGAGGACGCCTGTTTTGTCCCGGCCGGCCACCTGCCGGCCCCCGGGGTACGACCTCTCCTGTCGTACCCCGGGAGCATACTCACCTGGGGCCGTCGGCCTGCCGCAGGGGCCGGGCCGACGCCCGGGGTGCAGCACGGCGGGCCGCCGGCGGTCCCGGGGCGGTTCCGGCCTGCCGGCACAACACCGGCCCGTCGCCGGTGGCGTTCGAAGAATCGGGCCTGTCGAGCCGCCCGCAAGGAGGATGGGGCATGCCCTGTCTGGTGGAACCATTGGACGCGGCGTGTATCACTTTCCTGCTGTTTCCGGTGGTGGTGGCGCTCCTCGTCTTCCTGTACAACAGCGACTGGCAGGTCTTCTTCAGGGCCATGCGGCGGATCGAACGCACCAGGGTATTCATGACCCGGGAAGTGACACACATCGGGCCGTACGGCATTACCAGAAACGAATGGCTTGAGAGCGGCGTGCCCGGCCGGTGGGAGGACTGCCGGCACGACTGGTACAGCCGCAAGGTCCTCATGGCCTACTGGATGAAGCTCTGCCCCGACGCCGTCAAGAAGAAGCGATTCGACATTCTGGCCGGCCTGCATGCCGACGGCTGGCACGGTTTCCGCAGCTCGCATGGACGGCGATACTGGAAGGCGGTCTATGCTGAAATGAGGCGGATCAAGGAGGTGATCTTCTGATTCCGGGAGTCCATGGCAGGCGAAAGGGGCTCCGGGCCGCAAGCAAGCGAAGGGACGCCCATCGAGTCGGCCCGGGGGCGGGATGGAAACAGGTATGGAACAGGCATGGGACACAGGCATGGGACACCCATTGACCCCGGGCCGCGGGAGGAAGCGGCGGCTCCTGGACGTATATCCCGGGCGCAACCGCCGATCCGCCCGAACCCGCCATGCTCAACGGCGTCGAGGGCAGGCCGGTCCGGGCATTGCCGGGCGGACCGTCCGGGGGCTAGCATGGGGGCATGCTGCGGATCGGCCGGCTCGAGTTGGACAGCCCGGTGGTGCAGGCGGCGCTGAGCGGCTACAGCGACCTGCCGATGCGTCGGGTCGCGCGGCTGCTGGGGGCGGCCTACACCCTCAATGAAGTGGTGCTGGACAGGCTGGTGCTGACCCGTGGCCGCAGGCAGCGGGCGATCACGCGCCTGGCGCCGGACGACCACCCGGTGGGCGGCCAGCTCATGGGGTCCGAGCCCGAGGCTTTCTCCCGGGCGGCCGACGCCCTGGTGGAGGCCGGCTACGACGTCGTGGACATCAACTTCGGTTGTCCGGTGCGGAAGGTCCTGGGGCGGTGCCGGGGCGGCTTTCTGCTGTCAACGCCGGAGACGGCCCTGGCGATCGTGAAGGCGGTTGTCGAGGCGGTGGCCGGGCGGCGGCCGGTCACCCTCAAGATGCGCCGCGGCATGGACGATTCGGCCGCAAGCGAGCGGGCCTTCTTCACCATCCTGGACGGGGCTTTCGAGGCGGGCATCGAGGCGGTCACCGTGCACGGCCGCACCGTGAGGCAGCGCTACGTCGGATCCAGCGACTGGGGTTTCATCGCCCGGGTCAAGCGCCATGTCGGCGGGCGGACGGTGCTGGGCAGCGGCGACCTTTTCTGTGCCGAGGACTGCCTGCGAATGATGGAGCAGACCGGGGTGGACGGCGTAACCGCGGCGCGGGGCTGCATCGGCAATCCCTGGCTCTTCCGGGACTGTCGCGAGCTGCTGGCCGGCCGGCCTTGGCCGCCTCCGCCGACGGTGGCCGAGCAGGGGGAGGTCATTGCCCGACATTTCGCCTGGGCGACGGAGGTCTACGGGCCTGGCAAGGCGGCGGCGGTGATGCGCAAGTTCGGCATCAAGTACAGCGAGCTCCACCCGGCCGGGCGGCAGGTGCGCGACGCGTTCATCGCCGCGCGGTCGGCCGCCGACTGGCAGGCGGTTCTGGCCGAATGGTACGATCCGGCCCGCGACTGGCCGCCGGGCGTCCGCCGCATGGGGCCGGGGGATCTGGTGGCCGCGGGAGCCCGGCTGGACGACGCGGAGCCGGGGTGATGGGCTTCATCCGCTACGTGCTGTTCGAGAGCCTGCCGCTGCTGCTGCTGGCCGAGGCGGCCACC
>CAZSYS010000435.1:0-3120 GCA_964611365.1 uncultured Planctomycetales bacterium | reverse complement strand
GGCCGGAGCGGCCCGGGGTACCGGCACGCGGGCGGGGCGGCCGGCCCGCGGGAGGCTCCCGATCGACCAGGGCCAGATCAAGCTCGCGGGCGGAAGGATCCACCGAGGCGATCCGCACCTGAACCACGTCCCCGATCCGGATGCGCCGCCCGGTGCGCTGCCCCTGAGCGGCCCCGGCGGCGGTGTCGATGTCCCACCAGTCGTCGGCCATGTCGGCGAAACGCACCAGCCCGTCCACCAGGCAGTCGCGAAGCTGCACGAATACGCCGACCTGGGCCACGCCGGTGACCACGCCCTCGACGACCTCGCCCAGCCGGCCGGCCATGAAGCGCAGCACCTTGATCATTCGCAGTTCTCGCTCGGCCGCTTCGGCGTGACGCTCGGTGAAGCTGCAGTGACGACCAAGCTCGACCAGCTCCGCCTCCGAAGGTATCGATGGGCGATCCTGGCGGCTGCGCAGCCGGCCGCGAAGGTGCAGATCCACCAGCCGGTGCACCGTCAAGTCGGGATAACGCCTGATGGGGGAGGTGAAGTGGGCGTAGTGACGGCTGGCCAGGGCGAAGTGGCCGGTCAACGCCGGGGAGTATTCCGCCTGGGCCAGCGAACGCAGCACCGCCAGATTGGCGGCGAAGGCCTCCGGGCGGCCGCGTACGGCATCCAGGATCGCGATGAGCTCGCGGCGGCCGAGCTTCTCGGGCGGCTTGAGTCCCAGGGCCTGCAGGAACCGGGCAAGCTTGGCCTGGGCGTCGGCCGGGGGGTCGGGGTGGACCCGCCGCAGGTGGGGAACCTTCAGGCCGGTGAGGGTCTCGGCCACCGCCTCGTTGGCCTCGACCATGAACATTTCGATGATCGTGTGCGTGAAGCTGCGGTCGGCGGGGCGCACCGCCACCACCTGGTCGTCGTCGTCGAAGACCAGTTCCACCTCCGGCAGATCAAGCACGATCGCCCCGGCCGCCAGACGCCGCTGCCGGATGCGGCGGGCCAGGCGGTCCATGCGTTTCAGCAGGGCGGCCACGGCCGGCGGAGCCGTATCGTCCCGCCCGTCGATGATCGCCTGGGCTTCGGTGTAGGTCAGACGGCGCGCGGAGCGGATCACCGTATTGGCCAGGCGGATCCTGCCACGGCGGCCCTGGCGGTCATACTGGATGAAGACGCTCCTGGTCAGGCGGGGCTCGTTTTCCTGGAGGCTGCACAGGCCGTTGCTGAGCATCTCCGGAAGCATCGGAATCACGAAGCGAGGCAGGTAAACGCTGTTGCCCCGGCGTCGGGCCTCCTCGTCCAGGGCCCCGCCGGGCCGGACGAAATGCGCCACATCGGCGATGTGCACGCCCAGCTCGAGGCTGTCGCCCGTGCCGCGGATGGAGATGGCGTCGTCGAAATCGCGGGCTTCGTCGGGATCGATGGTGATCACCAGCTCGTCGCGAAGATCCTCGCGGATCCGCAGCTGCATCTGAAGGTCGTAGCCGGCGACGACGCTTCGGGCCTCCTCGAGGACCTCGCCGGGCATTTCGCGCGGCAGCTGGTACTCGTGGATGATGCTCAGGGTGTCGATGCCGGGATCGCCCCGACGGCCCAGAACCTCCACGATGACCCCGCGGGCCTCGGCCGACCGGCCGGGATACTCCGTGATCTCGACCACCACCTGGTCACCCGCCCGGGCCCGGCTCGCTCCGGCATCCGGAATGCGGATGGGCACGTGCAGCGTCCGTCCGTCGGGCCGGACGATCCAGTCCCGTCCCTGGCGGCGCAGTTCCCCCACAAACCGGCTCCGGCCCCGGGCGACGATCTCGACGATCCGGCCTTCCAGCCTTCCGGCACCGAAGCCTCGCTCGCCGGACCTGACGATCCGGGCAATGACCGTGTCGCCGGTGACCGCGTCCAGCGTCCTGCCCGGAGGAATGAACAGGTCGCCATGCTCGGTGGGGGACTCCGGCACCACGAAACCGAATCCCCGTTCGTGCCCCCTGAAGCGGCCGACCACCCGGTCGCCGCCTTGCGGCGGCATGACGCAGCTCCCGCCGCCGAGGATCACGCGGCCGGAGCGCATCAGGGCCTTGACGGCCTCTCGAAAAGCCGGATACTCGCCTTCGTCGATTCCCATCGACCGGGCCAGCCGCCTGGGGCGCTGCGGGCGGTAGTCCCGACCGTGCACGTGCGCCAGGATGCGGCCGGATATGTCCTTGTCCCCGCTCGATCCGCCTCTGCCCATAGCGTGCTCCGTATCAGCCGGCCCGGGATGCGATGTGCCGCGCTTGCACCGGGTGCCGTCGGTGCCGGCGATCCCGATCCGGCCACCGGCGGGGCGGTCCGACCGATCGCCGCGTCCGAACCGCTCCCGGCTCGCCCCAGGGTACGCCCGAAGCCCCGCGCCCGCAACATTCGCTCCGCGCATCAGTGGCAGGATTACCGGACCATCGCGGCCCGGCAGGGGGCTAAGGCCTGCCGTCTGCACCTGGGACCGCTTGCGGACGCAGGCCCCGGACCGGCTCTGGCGTTCTCGCTGCATCCTGACAGCAAGAGCCTTCCGGCTCTCCATCCATCGTGGCGACACAAACCCGACACAGGTACAGTCTGCCCGGACGCCCCAACGGCCTGTCAGCATCCAGCCCCCATTCGCCGATCCCGCAGGCCAGGCGGACGAGCGCAGAGGAGCAAGGAAGCAGTTGCAGAGCATTTATTATGATATAATGTAACAATGTTTAATTATAACAATCCGCTTTCGGATCTGTGCGCGGATGCACGCCCCAGCATCGTCACCGCCAGCGAGACAGACACGCGTCCGGAGACGACACACAGAGGAGGCGACTTGAAGAAAAGGTCGGCACGCCTGAGACCACTAAGCGTGGGAAAAGGTCAGCAGGGGACAAAGGACCACGAAGGATGTCGCCAGCCATGAAAACCACCGATCAGACGGGCATGCCGCGTCGCCGGCGAACAGGCCGCCGACCTCGCGGGTCAGGCCGGGCGCTTCGTGCATCCCGGCCCGGTTCGCGGCCCCGCCAGGTCGCCGGGCTCCGGTCACAAGCGGCAACACGGTCGAGGCGAGGCAGGGCCGGCTCCACAGCCCCGCCAGCGAGCTGCCAAACGGGCGGGCCCGGACCCCGCCGGACCGTCCTCGGC
>CAZSYS010000434.1:0-3126 GCA_964611365.1 uncultured Planctomycetales bacterium | reverse complement strand
GCGTGCACGTACGGATCTGTGGGAGCCCGGGGCGGGCAACCGCCCTGGGCCACCCAGACATTGTGAATTGTTGCAAAAGAGAAGGGGGGTACATCCAAAGGCTTGCAAAGACGGTCAAACCTTTCGATTCGTTTATGCAGCCCGGAAAAGTAGAATGTCCCCTTTGTCTGCCCCAGCATGGCCGCACATTGGCGTCGCGCAGCACCGTACCGCCCGGCCTCCGTGCCGGCCGTACGCATGGGGCTGCGGCTTGGCCACCGGCTGTACCACCCGGCGCCCCCGCCGACCGTCGAGAGCGGACGACCTCACGCCTCGCGCTGTAGCGGCGTGGTGTGCGACCCCTGCGCGGTCGAAGGAAGAAGAAGAGAAGAAACAGAGAGGGGATGGTGCGGCCTTCGAACCGCCGGCGGCGGTCGACTTCGTCGACCTCTGCCCCCGGCTATGCCCTTGCGGGCCTTCGGCCTGATGAATGCCTCCGATCCTCTGCCTGCGACGAAGAGGGACCGGTTCTTCAGCCTGATGGAACGCCTGGTTTCCGGGTCTCCCTGGGACGTGGGCAATCAATGGGCGTCTTGTATGGCCCTCTTGTATGGGCCCCCGGGGGCGGCGGAGACCAGGGCGATCCAGTCGTCCGCCTTGGAGCAGACTAGATCGGCCCGTCAGAGCTTGCGTGTACAGCCCGGCGTTGAAAACGGAAGTCAGGTGCCCGGAACAACGGGATCAAGCGTCCCATGCGGGCTTTGACGGGCTGAAGGCTGTCTTCCAGGCGCCCTTCGCCCCAGCAGCAGCCCTGTTCCACCCAGCGCCAGTATCGCCAGGGAGGCCGGCTCAGGAACTTCGCAGACGCGGAAGCCGATGCTGTAAAACTCGCCCGGCGGGAAGCCGTTGTACCGACGTGATGCTGGCAGCCAGTCGGAGAGCAGGCTGAACGACCCGCCCCGAATACCGCGATACATATTATGCAGCACGGCTTCATTCCACTCCTGCACGTTGCCGCCCTGGTCGAACGTGCCGTAAGGGCTGCCGCTGTTCTCGTGGTCGCCCACCTCCGTCCGCCAGTAAGGGCTTTCGATCGTGTAACCGTTCTCTTGATCGCGGTACGTTGCGTTGTTGCCCGGATCGATTGGATTGCCCAGCGTGTTGCCGGGCACGCTGTCGCTGCCGGTCGGGTAGTTCCAGTAGTTGCCCGTCACGCCGTCGTTCATGTGATAGGCCGCCTTGTACCACTCATCCTCGGTGGGAGTCGCCCACTTCCAGCCCGGCTTGCGTGCCACGTTCACCAGCGCCTGATCGCCGGTGACGCCGTTGAGGTAGTACGCCCCGTCCTCGGTGGTGCTCAGGTCCTGGGCCCCGGTCGGCTGGCCGTTGTGCAGCCAGTTGGCAAACCGGGCCGCATCGCCCCAACTCACCCAGTTCACCGGGCGGTTGGCCCAATCCGGCGCCACGCTGTAGTTGTAGCTGCCCGGGCTGCCGCTGCGTTTGATGTTGCAACCCAACCAGTCGGGGAAGGCGTCGTAGTCCATATACGGGTTGTACAGCCCGTAGGTGTCGGTTTTCGCCACGGCGTTGAGGAACTCCGTGTACTGGCCGGCCGTGACCTCGTATTTGCCGATGTTGTACGTGTAGTCCACCCGGCCAAACCCTTCCGGACGCTGGTCCAGATTATACCGCATGTCAGCCGCATTACCCGGATTGCCCACCGGCACGGTCACGATGTTCACTGCAAACGCCTGGCCGGCCACAAGACCGGTCAGCGCGGCAACCAACCCAACGAATGCCCGGAAACCGCTCATGCCTTTCATCCTCCCGGCTGTAAGAAGACCTGATTGTCGAGAAATCCGGTTTTCAGGTGCTGCTCCGCCGCATTCACGAATAATTATTCCCCCGTCCACCCCTAGGGTCTACTGGCCACAAAACATTTTTCTCCATCGACCATCACCTCTCAGCCGACCCCGATGAACCTGTGAGAACTCACGACTTGCACGCCCCCCCCAGGCCCGCACCGCCGACGCCCCGCCTGTGGCGACCTCTGGTCATCCCCGCCTTCCCCCGATGGCCGTCAGCCTTCCCCGCCAGGGCCGCAACGCCGCCGTATGATGGGGCCCCGGGGCTCGGGTTGGGTGCAGACCGCCGGGGCGCAAGAGGTCTGGCGGGGACGGACCGGCATGGGTGCAGGCGCGACCGGCGACGGCACACCGGGCCTCCCGGGCGTGATGACGCCGCCGGGCGGCCGCCCGGCAGGCTCATGCTCCGGCCGCGGCGCTCCTCAGCGCCTTTCGCCCGCCGGATCGCAGTGCCTCCGCCGGCCAGCGGTGACATCAGTCCTCATCAAGCACCCGGCCTTTGGCGTCCGGCCGGCCAGCAGGAAGCTGTGCGACGCCTCCGCCGCGGCCGGGAGCTGCCATGCGGGCCCGAGGCGTCCTGGCCGTTGCCTCCACGGTTTCGTCGGGCGACACTCCGCCGGCATAATCGCGGAGGCTGCGGGACTTTCGGCGTCCGGGGGTCTTTTCACGCCCGGGGCTTTGTGCTAGCCTGCCGGCCGATTCCCGTCCGGACCGCCGGCGTGGGCGGTCGTTTCCGGTGGAGGTCGTCATGCCCGATTCCTCGCCGTTTCTGCGTTTCCGGCTCAGCGCCATGATGTTCCTGCAGTACGCCATCTGGGGCGCCTGGGCCCCCATCCTGGGCCTGCACCTGGGCGGGCTGGAGGCGTTCCAGACCGACGGCCAGGTCGATCAGGGGCGGATCGGGCTGATCTACATGACCATGCCGATCGCCTCGATCGTCGCCCCGTTCATCGGCGGCCAGATCGCCGACCGCTACTTCGCCGCCCAGAACTTTCTGGCGGTCAGTCAGATGCTCGGCGGCGTCGTCCTTCTGCTGGTGGCCCGGATGACCGGCCTGGCCGAGGTCTTCCTCGGCATGTTGATCTACAACCTCCTGTATGCCCCGACGATCGCCCTGACCAACTCGATCGTGTTCCAGCACTGGCCCAACGACCGCTTCAGCCGGATCCGCGTCTGGGGCTCGATCGGCTGGATCGCCGTCAACTGGGTGTTTGGCGTCCTCTGGATGGAACTCCTGGGGCCGCGCCTGGTGGGGCAGGTGGCGGTGGGGCAGTGCCTGTAC
>CAZSYS010000433.1:0-3142 GCA_964611365.1 uncultured Planctomycetales bacterium | reverse complement strand
GCCCGGGAGGCTGCGGTACCGCATGCGGGCGCCCCGCGGGGCGGTGCGGCGCCCGGACAGAGCCCGCGGTGACGGGGCGTCGCCCCGGCGGCGGCTCGGGCGGGGGCATTTGCATTCCGGGGCCCCGGCCTCTATACTGGGCGCTGACTTTGACCCGAAGACTCCCCCGGAAGCCACCCGGGTGCCGCCAGGCCTCCCCGGAACTCCCTGGAGAACATCGCCATGGCAGAGCCTTTTGACGGCAAGACGATTCTCATTGTGGACGACGACAGCGACATCCTCACGGCCATCGAGATGACCTTCAAGGACACCGGCGCGAACATCCTCACCGCCGCCGACGGCAACACCGCGGTCAACCTGGCATTGCAGCAGCAGCCGGACCTGATGATCCTGGACGCCATGCTCCCGCAGCGCAGCGGTTTTCTAGTGCTCGAGAAGCTCAAGGCCAAAAAGCCGCGCGGCAGCAAGCCCTTCATCATCATGATCACCGGCAACCCCGGGAAGCGCCACCAGGCCTGGGCCGAGAGCCTGGGGGCCGACGACTACATCAACAAGCCCTTCCGCATGGACCGGCTGGTGGAATCCGCGACCCGGCTTCTGGCCAAGGCCTGAGCCGGCGGGCGCGGGGCCGGGCGGACGCCGGGTCAGGACGGACCGGTTTCGTCGCGCGGACACTCGTCGATCACCGTTCCGGGGGCCGGCGGCAGACCGGAGCGGCGGGCCGCCCGCGCGATCAGGTGCGAGGCGGCGGGAATGGTCACGAAGAAGAACACGCAGACCAGCACGCATCGGCACACGATCTCCGGCCGGCCGAAGTGGACCGCCGCGGCCATGGCCGTCGAGCTGGCCCCCAGGGTCACCGCCTTGCTGGCGGCCTGCATGCGGTTGTAGACGTCAGGCATGACCACGATGCCCGCAGCGCCCAGCAGGCAGAACAGCCCCCCCACCCCCAGCAGCAGCGCGGTCGCCACGTCCGCCAGCCCCGCCATCACCGGCCGCCTTTCTCCATGTGGTAGGCGAACGCCACCGTGCCGACGAAGCTGACCAGGGCCAGCACCACGGTCACGTCCAGAAACACGGGCTGTTCGTAGCGGATCGCCCACACCGCCGTCAGGGCCGCGCCCAGCACCGCGATCACGTCCAGGGCCACCACCCGGTCGGCCAGGCTCGGACCGCGCACCAGGCGGACCGCCGCCAGCACCAGGGCGATCACCGTCGATCCGGCCACGATGTCCAGCCACCCGGGCATCACCGTTCTCCGCCAGGCGCCGATCCGCGCAGCAGCAGCAGCAGGATTCTGCGTTCCAGGCGCTCCTTGACCGCCCTGCGGACGGCCTCGGGATCGTCCACGAACATCGAGTGCACGTACAGCGTCCGGCGGTCTCCGGACACCTCCAGGCACAGGCTGCCGGGCGTCAGCGTGAGCAGGTTGGCCAGCAGCGCGATCTCCAGGTCCGTCCGCGCGTCCAGCGGAACCGCGACGATGCCGGGGCGGCGGCCGGACCAGGGAAAGACCACGTTCCAGGCTACGCGCAGATTCGACTCCAGGACTTCCCGGAAAAACAGCAGGGCAAACCACAATCCCAGCGGCACCTTGCGGAAGTAACCCGTCTGCCCGAGCAGCGGCCGCAGCCACCAGAGCACCAGGAAGCCGACGCCGTAGCCCAGCAGGGCGTTGCCGTAGGTGAACGCGCCGGTCGAGGCCACCCACAGCCCGGCCAGCAGCAGGTTGATCAGGAAGACGTTCATCGTCCGGTCTCCCCCGGCGGTCGGCCCCGGAGCGTGCCGGCGGCTGCCGGCCCGGACGTGGCCACGCAGGCCGGTCGATCGAGCAGTCCGTCGGCCGCGCGCCGCGCCGCGTCCAGCAGCGGCACGGGATAAAGCCCGATCAGCGTCGAAATCCCCATCAGCGCCGCCGCCGGGCCCAGCAGCAGCATCCGGCGCCGGGCCGGCAGCACGGGGGCCGGCGCCTCGGCCACGGCGGGCTTCCAGAAGGCCTCGTTCCAGATCTTGATCATGCTCAGCAGCGTCAGCAGTCCCACCAGCAGCGCCGTGAAGGTCAGCACCCAGGCCCGGGCCTGAAACCCGGCCTGGAGAATGCCCAGCTTGGCCCAGAACCCCGACGAAGGCGGCAGTCCGGCCAGGCTCAGGGCCGAGACCAGAAAGATCCAGGCCGTCAGCGGCGCCCGGGCGGCCAGTCCGCCCAGCCCGGCCAGCAGCTCGGTGCCGGTCGTCGCCCGGATGACACCGCTGATCAGCAGCAGGTTGGTCTTGACCACCATGTTGTGCACCATGTAGAAGACCGCGGCCGCGACCGCCACCCTGCGGGTCGCGGGATCCGGCGTCCCCAGCAGGGCCACGCCCATGACCATGTAGCCGATCTGGCTGACAATGTGCACGTTGAGAATCCGGCGGACGTGGACCTGGGCGACGGCGCCGAGCACGCCCACGACCATCGTGGCCCCGGCGATGACCGCCAGCAGCCCGCACAGGTAGGGGCCGGGCGGCAGCACCTGGCCGAAGACGCGGATCATCGCGTAGACGCCGATCTTGGTCAGCAGGGCCGCGAAGATCGCGGTGACCGCGGCGGGGGGCGCGTGGTAGCTGTCCGGGAGCCAGAAGT
Source organism: uncultured Planctomycetales bacterium (assembly GCA_964611365.1). Classification (GTDB taxonomy): domain Bacteria; phylum Planctomycetota; class Phycisphaerae; order UBA1845; family PWPN01; genus CALLOB01. The sequence goes on along the minus strand of CAZSYS010000433.1, from coordinate 519 downwards.
GCAGCGGAAAAACCGCGGCCTTGATGCCGAAGGCCAGCATCAGCAGGGTGGCGGCACAGGTCACGGGCCAGGGGCGCTCGACCGCCGCGGCGGCCAGGCGCTCAGAGAGGTCGGCCATGTTCAGGGTACGGGCGATGCCGTAGAGAATGCCGACGCCGGAAAGAAACAGGACCGAGCTGATCAGGCTCAGGGTGACGTATTTGGTGCCGGCCTCGAGCTGGGCCCGGCCGCCGCCGAGCACCATCAGGACGAAGCTGCTGATCAGCGTGACCTCGAACCAGACGTAGAGGTTGAACAGGTCGCCGGTGAGAAAGGCGCCGCACACGCCGCCGAGCATCACCTGGACGAATGAGAAGAAGCCGTGGCGCTGCCGGCGGGCGTCCACGTCGCCCAGGGCGTAAACGGTGACGGCGGCATTCAGCACCGCCGCGGTCAGGACCATCAGGGCCGAGAGCGGATCGGCCACCAGGGTGATGCCCAGCGGGGCCGGCCAGCCGCCGACGTGCAGCACCTGGTGGC